>CAZMZL010000290.1:0-3362 GCA_964570595.1 uncultured Anaerolineaceae bacterium
ATTTCGTTGGCCGCCCAATCCAGGCTTCCAATCGATAAAACCATCCGCCTCCTGGACGTAGATGAAATTTCGAATGACCCCCTTTGCGAACTCGGGTTCGACTGGGAGGATATTGATGAGCGGAAGAAAGACCTCATGTGCGGCCTGTCCGCTCCAGGATACGCCATAGTCCTCGCCAAATCTGGTCGAAGAAAAACCATGATCTGGTGTTCTACTCTGCACGAGCGACGGATAGGGGAGCGATTTCGTTGGGCTTAGCGAACTCCCCAAGACGGTTTTTTGGGTCATCCAGAAAGCGGCATCCCATTCAGGATCCCCTGTTTCGATATCGACGAGAGCTGCGTTCATCATACAAAGACGTGCAATTTCAGCATCCCAGGAACTCGCCATTATTTCCTTGCACCTCTGGAATGATTGCCCCGTATCATCTTCGCTGGCCAGCACCCAGGTCCATGATCGCTTCACACCGGGCGCGAATACTTGCTGTACGCTCACAGCCGGATAGGCAGCTTGTACTGCAGAAGCGCCGCCGCTCAAGAACATTACGGGTTTCAGATCTCCGGTGGCTCCTTCGAGGACAATCACCCCCTCATAACTGACCGGACCCATCACAAGCCCCTCGTCATCGGGTTGCAGCACGGTATAAAGGCGAAGAAACAGCTCGCGCGGTTCATCCCCGCGATGATGAACCGTTATTCGCCCTGCAGCTGTGTGTGAATCCGGGATCCAATATTCCATGGCAACTTCTAGCTCATCAAAGGGTTTAAGTGTTAGACGTGCATAATTAGAAAGCACCGCTCGAATCACAGGAGGCTCTTTAAACTGCTGAGGTTTGATCACACTTTTCGTCCCCCAACTGAATCCCGGAAAGATCATCATTTTCTTCGCACGCAAACCGTAGCTTGTCTGGAGCGCGATCGAAGGGGGCTCTGTATGACCAAGAACAAGTTCCCAGATTTGATCGTTGAGGTAATCGGTGGAAGATAATCTTGAATCCGCACTCAAACGGAGTGAGTAGACACCATCGGCGGGGATCGACCAGTCACGCATGCAAACATTGTAAAGAAGCAGCGTTGAAAATGGAAGGAAAGCGATGAATTCGACAAAACGGAGAGCTCCCCCAATTAATTGAGGGGGATCATGCTAGAATTATTCAATCTTTGGTCAGGAGGATGAGAATGACCCAACCTTCACAACCCAGCGGTTACTATTTCGAAGAATTCGAGGTTGGCCAGCGAGTCGTCAGCCCGGGTCGAACGATCACGGAAGCTGATATCGTAAACTTTGCAGGTTTGACTGGGGATTACAACACCATTCACACGGACGCCGAATACGCCAGAGAGACCATGTTCGGGCAACGCGTGGCTCACGGGTTGCTCATCGTGTCCATCGTCTCGGGACTTGCGGTTCGAACCGGGATCCTGGAAGGAACGGTGATTGCCTTCCGAGAAATCCTTTCGTGGAAATTCAGCAAGCCGGTTTACATCGGAGACACCATCCATGTTGTCATGGAAATCGAAGAGAAAAAATCCTTGCCAAGGCTGGGTGGTGGCGGCGTCACAATCGGTATAAAGGTTCAGAACCAGGACGATGAGATCGTGATGAGAGGTCGCTGGAACGTACTGGTCATGAGCAAAGAACAAGTCTGAACGACATCATGGAGAGCAAAGGGCATGGGACTCATCAACCCCTTAATCCGGGGTTATGGGCTGCATGCTATAATCAGCCGCTGTGATGGAAAACACCGATCTTCCCCCTAAGGATCCCTCAGCAGAGGAATCCGATGAAAGATCTGAACCAAGAGACGAAGCTCCACGCATGCAATCATCACAGATCGAGCCTTTTGGGGAGAATGCTCCGCGCGAACTTAATGAGGCATCTCTACAGAGGAACGGCAGCTTCGAAAATGTATCCGACGCTTCGACGCCATCTCGCCATCCAACTGGAACGCCCGACCGGACCGGCGGGTGGATGGCCGATTCATTCCCGCCGGACAGTCAACCCGCCCTCCAGGATGAGACCCGGTTAAACCAGGCTGAAATCCAGCCCGACTCCGACACACCTCCCAGCTCCCCCCCTGCCCGTATCCATCAGGACCTCCCGATACGCGTGACCGAAGCGGATCTTGGCGCTACTCGTGTGAGCACAACAGCTTATGATTCCGAAGCTGTCTCGGGACAATCTCCACCCCAGGGAACGGGGAAAAAACGCAGTTGTGGCGGCTGCGTGCTGCGCATGGCGATCCTGGGTTTATTCATCGTCGCCGCAGTGATTATTGGCGTCACGTCCTTCGGACTTTACCAGTACTTCTCGCTTGCATCGACACTGCCTTCCGTGGAAGACTTAGAGACGCACGCTGCCCAGTTTGAAACCACCCGCATCCTCGATCGGGAGGGCAACCTGCTCTATGAGATTCTCGATCCGCAGGCTGGGCGACGAACCTATGTGCCCATCGATGAAATCTCTCCTTACCTGATTGCGGCCATTGTCGCAACGGAAGATTCTCAGTTCTACAGCAACCCCGGTTTCGACTTGGCAGCCATCCTCCGAGCGCTTTGGCAGAATTACACACAGGGGGAGGTCGTTTCGGGCGCATCCACAATTACCCAGCAAGTGGCGAGAAACCTCCTTTTCACCCCCGAGGAGAGAGCACGAATTTCTGCGAGGAGGAAGACCAGAGAAATCCTGCTCGCAGCGGAAATCACCAGACGTTATTCCAAAGATGTAATCCTCGAGCTCTATTTAAACCAGAGTTTTTTTGGCAACCTTGCCTATGGTATTGAAGCGGCTGCAGAAACCTATTTCGACACCACGGCAGATAACCTGACGCTCTCTCAGGCTTCCTTCCTTGCCGGGCTGGTGCAGGCGCCGTCCGTCTACGATATCTTTACGAACCGGGATGCTACTCTTAACCGTCAACGTCAAGTTCTTACCTTGATGATGGAAGCTTCCCTGGAACAGGGCTGCATCTATGTGAGCAACGCACAGCAGCCGATCTGCATCCCGCCAGAGGAGGCGGGCGCTGCGGCTGCTGAGACCACGAACTATGCGTTTCAACCTCCCTCCTTTGAAATGGAGTTCCCTCACTGGGTGAACTTCATCCGCGGCGAACTCGAACAGCTTTACGATCCTCAGACCATCTATCGCTCGGGGTTCACGGTATACACCACCATCGATCCCGTTCTTCAGATAAAAGCGCAGGAGACCGTCCGGGCTCAGGTCGAATCCCTGGCAGATCACCGCGCCACAAACGGCGCCCTCGTCGCAATTCGCCCTGCAACGGGCGAGATTCTCGCCATGGTCGGTTCCCCTGATTTCAACAATGAGGATATCGACGGACAGATCAACATGGCGGTTGCACC
>CAZMZL010000291.1:0-3355 GCA_964570595.1 uncultured Anaerolineaceae bacterium
ACTGCAAACTTCAAGATTACTATGAAAAATATGGGATCCATGAAAGCCAGTTCAGCGAAGTTAAAGAGAAAAGAGACAAAAAGAGAAAACTTGGACAAACACTCATTCATGACCAGGAAAGATGTGTTCTCTGCCCTACATCTCGTCGGTGGAATAGCCATAATATTGGTTTCTTATGGCTGCGATCAGTTCAATGGAGGACAGGGAGGTCTTCATGTTCTCAATCGTGGGTTGATTGGCGAGCCAGAATCGCTAAGGCCGCATTACTTCAGAAGTAATCAATCTGCTTCTGTCCTCAGGGACATTGGCGAGGGCTTAGTTCGGTACGATGCGTCTGGAAAGATTGTTGGTGGAGTAGCTGAGCACTGGAATATCTCGGGCGACGGGCTGAGTTACAACTTCAAACTGCGTGACGATGCGCGGTGGTCGAACGGCGACCCAGTATTGGCACAGGAATTTGTTTCGGCTTTGCGCGACCTCGTTTCTCCGGAAGTCGCGTCTTCAAATGCAAATAATGCGGAACGTATTCTCAATGCCCCAGCGATCTTGCGCGGTAAAATATCGCCGCGCGACCTTGGCGTTTATGTAGACGGTTCGCGTCGTTTACGAATTCGACTTCACACGCCTACCCCATATTTTATTCAGCTGCTCGCACATCCGAGCATGTATCCACGCCACGCACCTAAAGATTTGACCGAATTAGACGGAATAACTCGCTCCTTGGACATAACGAATGGCGCGTATCAACTATCAGAATGGGTAGTTGGTGCCCAAATCGTACTGGAAAGAAATTCGAAATATTGGGGCGACAAAGAAACGTTTTTTGATCAAGTCAATTACCATATCGTTGAAGAGTCTAGTGAGCTGACCAGATTTCGCGCTGGCGAACTCGATATCACGGAAAATGTTCCGTCGACTTCTTTCGCAATGGTGCGAGAAAAGTACCTGGCCGAGCTTCGAGTTGCTCCATATTTAGGTATCTACTACTATGGATTCAACCTTTCGAGCAGCATTTTCACTGACATGCAGCCACTTCGGCGTGCACTTTCGTTAGCAATTGACCGTGAACTTTTAGTTGAAAAAATAACGGGCCGGGGCGAGCAAAAAGCATACGGTTGGGTACCGCCAGGATTCACTGATTATAGTTCGCAGTCAATTAGTGCATCGCGCATGACGAAACTAGAGCGAGAGGCGCTAGCTGTCCAGCTTTACGAAGAAAGCGGGTTCGGACCAGAGAGGCCGCTCCGTTTTGAACTCAGATATAACACATCAGACGTTCAGAAAAGAATTGCAGTCGCAATTCAATCGATGTGGCTTGATGTTCTTGGCGCAGAAGCAAAACTGGTGAATGAAGAATTCAAGGTCTTAATTTCCAATATCCAAGCGCACGAGGTTACGCAAGTGTTTCGATTGAGTTGGACCGGGGACTACAACGATCCTCAGACGTTTCTAGAAATATTCGAATCAAACAACTCGTCCAATCTAACGGGCTACTCGAATCCTTTCTATGATGACCTACTGAAACTCGCACGCAAAGAAGTGAATGAAATTGAGAGGCGAGGGTTACTTGAAGAAGCCGAGTCGGTCATGTTGGAGGACCATCCCGTCATTCCCTTATATTTTTACGTGAGCAAACACCTGATCAGCCAAAGAATCGTCGGCTGGGAAGACAATATCTTGGATATACATGCGAGCCAGTATCTGAGAATTGAGGGGGGGGCTACCTCGAGATGACTCGGGTCCGTCTTTTCAGACTGGCGCTATTGGGAATTCTTGCGCATTTATTGCCTGGCAGCCGGGTAGCCGAGTTGGTCCTTTTCCGGTCAAATTGGGCTTTCGAGCTTGGATTGCTTTTGCGGGAATGGCCAGTCAGGGTACCTTTTGGGTGCAAAAATTTCGCGATCACCCATAGAAAAAGTTAATAATTTCAACAATATACTTAGCTTATTTCGCAAACCTGTGGACGAGAAACGGATAACCCGCGGATATTCGTTCGCTACAATGCATCAGAAATGTCCAATATCGGGTATCCCGGCTTCGTAACTATGGATTGTCGTATGTTTTGTCAAGTGGTAGGTTTATGTCAAACAAGGCGTCCGTAGATGGCTGAAAAAGTAAAAGACCATTTGAAAGCCGCCCTGACGCTTATGATGAAGCCATTGGTTCGTTTGCTGATTGCTCAGGGCGTAACGCACGCAGAATTCGCGGAGACGGCGAAAGAAGTCTACGTTGAATCGGCTCTTCGAGACTTTGAGGTTGAGGGGAAAGTTAACAAATCAAGAGTCGCCATACTTACAGGACTAACGCGAAAAGAAGTAAAGAACGTCATTGATCGGGTAATTGCGGAGGACAATGCTGACAAAAGGTATTCGCGGCCGGAGCGAGTATTGGCTGGCTGGTTCAATGACCCAGCATACACTGGTCCATATGGTATTCCCTTGGACTTGCCGTATGCCGACATAGGTGAAGACGAACCTTGTTTCGTTGAGTTGGTGAGGAGATACAGTGGTGACATGGCTCCAAAGCAGATGCTTCACGAATTGTTGCGATCGGGATCTGTCATTGAACTGGATGGGAGATACAAAGCGGTACGCAGAAATTATGTTCACGAGGCATTATCCCCAAAATTGATCCGGCGACTTGGTGAAATCGGTTACAGAGTATTTTCTACTGCGGCGAAAAATATCGACAAACAAGCAGAAGGCAGTGGATATTTTGATCGGCAGGTCTTTGCAGATGAAGGATGTACAGACAATGTAATTGAGATGTTTGATCATTATGTGAAGGAACGTGGGCAGCGGTTTTTGGAAGAAATCGACGTTTGGTTTTCGACGAATGAAAAAAACAACCTGCCAAACGCAAAGAGGAAGAACACTGGTTTTTATATGGTCCACTATGTGGATGACGGTGATGAAAGAGCTGGATTGAGAGAAGTCTTAATCGAACGAGGATTGGAATCCGACGGCGAATAAGCGAGTACCAAAAGACTTGAGGAGCGAGCATTGAAGCGGATTTGATGTTACCTAAAGAAAGGGAAGGTTGGAGTAAAGCAAGCTAAAGGAGCGAAAAATGAAATGCGCAATAAGCGCCAGGATGCTAGGCATTCTGGGAGCGACGCTGATTGCACAGATACTGCCGATCTCGGCGTACGGGTCGCAGACTGCGGGTCAAGTACGCGGTATTGATCAGGCGGATGTGCTGGGCATTGATCAAGCTGACATACTCGGTATTGATCAAGCGGATGCTTTAGGTATTGATCAGGCCGATATTCTGGGTATTGATCAAGCGGACGCTTTGGGTATTGATCAGGCCGATATTCTGGGCATTGATCAAGCGGACGCTTTGGGTATTGATC
>CAZMZL010000292.1:0-3347 GCA_964570595.1 uncultured Anaerolineaceae bacterium
CACCAGGTAAAGTGTCCTGAAAAAAAGGCGATAACACTTTCTGCTGCGCCGCAAACTGACCGATCCCGCCCTCTCATTCAGCACTTGTCCAGTCAAGCAAGCGTGCTCCGACCACTCAGGAGACCGGAATTTCTAACACTTTCACCTACCAATCGAACTTGCCAAGCTTCCGTATCAGCTAACCGTGCGGAGGCTATTCTTACGTTGATTGAATCCAAACACAGGTTCCCATCTCGTTGGAGAATTGGGAGGGAGGGACACCATGTTTAATAAATGGCATCTGGTCATCGCCGGTGGATATGCGCTGGTGGTGTGGTCGCTCGCCGCTTGTGGAGGATCCTTATCGAGCGGTACATTCGTGTGGCTTGAGGTTCCCGTGGATGGGTTGAACGTCTCAGAAGGGGAATCAGTTCAGGTGGAGGGTCATGCCGCCAATTCGGAGGGCATCGACAAGGTAGAAATCTGGATCAACGGGACGTTGAACCACACGGTCGAATCCCCGTCCTTCGCCGATGGTCTGGCACATTTTGCTTATACGTGGACGCCTCCTGATTCGGGTGAGTACCATGTCCAAGCGATAGCTTTCAGTCCGGCAGGTGAAGCGAGCGAATCGGATTCGACCCGCATCTTTGTAGGCGAACAGTTGACCGCAGTGCCGGATCTGGCGATTGTGCGCGTCGAAGCGATGGTCGCGGGCGAACTCGATGATGTCGCGTTCTGCCATACGCAGGTTGCGTTGACCAATGCGGGAGAAGCCCCTATTGATACCGCATTTGAGGTCAGCTTCTCTCTGGATGGCGTCTCGGAGACGCCGCAATCCGTGGCAGGTGGGCTTTCCCCCGGGGAGGGCTGGGAGCTGACCTACACATCTCCCTTCAGCAAACAGCACGAAATCGTCGTCACACTCGATTCGGAGGACCGGGTCGTCGAGGGTGATGAGACCAACAACGTGTTTTCTGGTTCGCTGAGATGCGGTGAGATGGTTGAAGAGACTGATCGGACCATAACGCCAGTCCTGGAAACCGCAGCTCGTTTCTGGGCGGAACCCGCGGAGATCGTGGCTGGCGCATGCACGTTGCTTAAGTGGCAGGTCGAGAATGCGGAGTCGGTCATCTTCGGCGGCACCGAGCAGGCGTTTGAGGGTGAGTACGGGGTGTGCCTGTGCGAGAATGAGCGCTACACCCTCACCGTCATCCAATTAGATGGCAGCGAGGAGAAGATCCCGTTCGACATCGTTGTGACTGGAGCCTGTGCCACCCCGACGGTGGTGGACACAACACCCCCACCGGCGCCATCACCGCAGGTCCCCGCGAATGGTTTAACCCTTTCCTGCCGCAGTTGGCAGGATCTCTCCTGGCAACCGGTATCCGATCCTAGCGGGATCGCGGAGTACCAGGTGCAGGCGGAAAGACATTCAGGGGACAACAACTGGCAATCTGTCTCTGGAAGCACTTATACGGGCATCGGCGGGAAGACGATGAATCTCTCTGTGGAATGCGGATGGACCTACCGCTGGCGTGTGCGAGCTGTGGATGGTGAGGGCAACGTTGGTTCCTGGTCGGGCTGGTCAACTTTTATCGATTCGCTTTCTTAATCGACAATGGACTTTCACGATGAAGAAAAACTGACGTTTTTTCTCTTCAGCTTTGTATCAAGGTGCATTGCACCTCAGATGCACCAATAGGGCGACGAGGGAGGTTGGAATGAAGAAGCAAACTTGGATTCTGGGAGGGATGCTCGGGCTTATCGCAGTGATGTGCCTTTGCATCGCGGGGATCTCACTGACCTTCCTTATGCTAAAGGGACGTGCGTATAATGCACGACCGCTGGTGCTTATTCATAACCCGGGACATCGAGAACGTCTGGAAGTAGGGGATGGTGTGATCGTGCATGCCACCGCTCGCCTCGAGGATGGATTGGAGCGGATGGAGCTTTGGGTGGATGACGAACTCCTCGAATCGTACGATGTCGAGGGCACAAAGCCGACGAATCTGGTGTTGACGACGGATTGGGTCCCACATCTGGCAGGAAGGCACGTGCTGACCGCGCTTGCCGTTTCAAAGAATGGCGTTAAGGGGCGGGCGACTATCGCGCTCGATGTCGTGGAATCGGGAGAGGGTTTCTACGACGTCGAGGAGGGGGATACGCTGGAATCAATTGCGGAGGACCTCGGGATCACACCTGAAGAATTGTCTGACTTCAATCCCGATCTTGGACCAGGAAGACCAGCCCCCGGAGATTCACTCATCATCCCGGAGGAGGGTGGAAGCGATTCGACCAGGGCGATGGATGAGGGTGTGGGGGGAGAGCCGCCTGTGGGCGAAGGGCTTCCTCCTGGTTCCTCCGACGCTGTCTTGGAACTCTTAGGCCTGAGTCCGCTGGAAGGGTTCGGCTTTTTTGGAGAACCGACAGGTGAGCCAACTTCCCTGAGGGTGGAGGTGCTCTCGCTTGAGACAGGTGAGACGTATGAAGGGCTGCACTGCTACATAGGATTGGGGGGAACTTCGCCGCGATGGATCCCGGATGTGGATTTCGATCCTGCGACCGATGAAACATTCGATCCGATGGGGGGTGGAGCCTGGGACGTGGCCGAGCACCTCGCTGGGGACGCTTCGCTCTCGATACTGTGGCCTGACAATGAGCCACTGCCGGTGGATATTTCCTGCGTGGCGATCACTGCGGGAGGGACGGATGCGCTTGAATTAGGCCATGCACGCTTTTCGATCCCGCCAGAAGATTGGGATAGTACCTTACATCCCCTGGATGTCAGCGGAGAAGAAGGGTCTTACCGTATTGAATATCGCATCGAACGGGAAGGGACAATGCCTCGCGGCGTACCTCTTTTCTTGGATCTGGATATGACTCCACCCACGAACGCCTGGTTGGATGATCGGCGCATCTCCTTGCGATGGGATTATGTTCCAGACGCGGATGAGGAGCCGATCGATGGTTTCCGTATTTATTTGAACGGAAACCTGCAATGGGTTGAACCCTCGGATTCCAGAGAGAGCGGTCTCCCCTATGAATGGTTCAATCCGCCCTGTGAGACCACATATACCTTCAACGTTACGGCATACAGGGTTGGATTCCCCGATGGACCCGAGTCCCTCCCGGCAATTACTTTCGCACGGAACGATGAGGCGGATTGCAATCGTGAGATTCAAATCACTTTCCTGACTCTTGAGACACACGATCTGGGAGGGGACGGACGTCATGAGGATCGGCATGGGGATGTCGGTCCGCCCTATGGCTACTTTTTTGCGAACGATAAGCAGCTTGTATTTGACGCTCGCCCCGGAGGGGGACGTGGTGGAAGTTTGGATATGGCGAATGGGTTCAGTCACGAT
>CAZMZL010000293.1:0-3340 GCA_964570595.1 uncultured Anaerolineaceae bacterium
ATCGTTTGAGGTCCATCGGGAAGCACACAAATGCGTGCATCAACCCCGTATTTACCCAACAGCCTGGCGAGGGTGGTTTCAATTTTTGGGCTGTATGAAAGACAACAAGACTCAATCTCTCGCTGAGAGAGATGTTTCGAATACACAAAAACATCGGCGCGCTGCTGGATGAGCGCCTGCATCTGCGCCTGCCACTGATCTTGTATGACCGACGGGTTGTTGCGGATTTGTTCCAGGGCCCTATCTGGGCTCCCCGCTTCTTGTAAAATTTTTCCGTAAGAGCCATGATCCGGGATGCCATCCCAGCAATCCGTTGCGATGATGATAGCTCCACCCTCACGCACGACTTGAGCAGCCACGCTCATTCCCTTCACGGATTGATAGAGATTGAGATCAAGAGGGTAGCCGGAGTTCGATGTGATGACGATGTCAAAGGGCTCGGGTACCGCGACCATGGCTGTGCTCCGGGCGAACTGACACCCCTCTTTGTGCGCCGCGAGCAAGTCCCCAGAAAAGACCCCTGTGATTTCCTTGTCCCGGTTGAGGGTCACATTGACCAGGAAATTCCTCTCCATAGAAGTTGCGACTTCATGAATTTCTTCCCAAATCGGGTTTCCCCTCGTCACACCCCAGGTCGACCTTGGATCATCGATCATCTCGGCGCTGTGATTGGCGAGCACGGTTAGCTGCCCCGCCATGCCCGGCATGATGGCTTTTCCGCCTCCAGAAAAACCTGCGAAGAAATGTGGCTCGATGAACCCCGTCAAGATCCGAACATCACAATCCAGTAATTCTCGGTTGAGCCAGATTTCATGACCAAAGGAGCTCGTGCCAAGGGAACTATGCTCCGATAGTTCAAATGCATTATTCTGGATAATTTGAAAGTTCTCTACGACTTGCCGTCCCAACATCGATTCAAGCTCAGCCGCCGTGTTAGCCCGGTGCGTGCCCAGGGCAACAAAGATGGTGATATTTGCCTTCGGGACGTGGGAAATCGCCTCGAAGATGGCTGGCAGGAGAATCTTGCTGGGTGCAGGTCGGGTGATATCGTCGACCACGATCCCGACCTTGTCTCCACGCCCAACGAAAGATGCCAGAGCCTGCGAATCGATCGGGGATTCGATCGATTCGAATAGTTCGGATCTCTCATCCCGGATTCGGGGGACAAATGATGGCTGAACAATTGTGATGTCTAAATTATCCGCCAGCTCTAGATCCAGCCCGGTTTTTCCAAACGCCAATCGAATTTTCATTTTGTGGCAGGAGCACTCCTCGGTCGAGCGATGACATCTTCTTCCATGGTTCATCGATCGGCTGATCGCGTATTGAAATACTATCATCCGCCGCCTTTTATGAACACAATCGTTTTTTCTATCTTAATCATATTGGGTGATTGAAGAGATTCTCGATCCGGACCATCATGAGAGTTGCCCGTAAGCTGCTGTATCTTTCTAAACATCGGACTTCCGCGGCAGACAGAGGGTTCAGGCGATCGAAAAACATTTTTCTACGAGACATGCTCCGAGATCTTTCGGCGCATCCCGACACATTGGAAGGCATTCACCCCTGGAAGAAAGGTGGGTTCGCGGAACACCCGCTTATGAAGATGACGGAGGCCCCTATTGCGATCAACCTCATCGATCAAGGCGCCCGACGAACGACCGCACCAACCATCTTGGGAACTGTTGGACAGCATCAAGGAATAGTGGCATAATTGTGGTATACCAATCGACGTTCCCTTGGAGCAAGCATGAGTGCCCCTGAATTGGTTCTCTCTTTGGCCGAACGTGCCTACGCACAATTACGGCATGAAATCTTGATTTGCGACCTCGCACCGGGTCGGGTGGTCTCCGAGCGCGAGCTTGCCCACCGATACGATATGAGTAAGACGCCCATTCGCGAAGCGCTCTCCCAGGTCTGTCACGATGGTCTCGTGCAGCGTCTCCCCGGCCGGGGATACATGGTCGCGCCCATCACCGTAAAAGACATCCGGGACATTTTCGATTTGCGTTTGATTCTGGAGTTGGTCGCAGTCAGGCGAGCCGTTGAAAACCCCTCGCCGAAGCACATAACCGTGTTGAAAGAGTTGGCGGGCGTACGATACAGTCTGGATGACCGCGAGAGCCACATCGCATTTCTACACACCAATCGGACCTTCCATCTTACACTTGCCGAAGCGACGGGGAATCAGCGCCTGGTGGACCAACTCGAGATCTTGTTTATCGAGATGGATCGTCTTTTCCACCTGGGACTTCGCTTACGGGACAGCAGCGAAGAGATGGTGCGGGAACACGAGGAAGTGGTCGCCGCACTCGAAAACGGTGATCGAGAGGGGATCGAACAGGCAATATCACACCAGATCATCGCCTCCCGCGACCGAATCATGGAAGCGATCCTGCAGGGAGAATTACGTCCTGTTCAGGCACTTGGGTGAGTTGAAAATTGATGCATAGCCGCATGGTTGACGGCGGGGGCAACGTGCTTCATAAGAGAAAAACAAATACCAACCAAAGGGAAACACTCCCACAGAAGAGAGGACACAATGGGCGAGCTGATTTACCTGGACAACGGCGCGACATCCTTCCCAAAACCCGAAGTGGTTTATACCACCATGGATTCTTTTTACCGGAACTATGGCGTTAACCCTGGACGGTCGGGGTACGAACTCGCCGTTGAAGCCGGCGCCGTGGTGGACGACACTCGCCTGCTGCTCACGGATTTCTTTCATGGCGCCGACCCCAGCCATCTCTGCTACTCCTACAATTCCACCGATGCGCTCAACCTCGTCATCTTCGGCATACTCCAACCCGGCGACCATGCGATTTCAACTACGATCGAGCACAATTCTGTCCTGCGCCCGCTCTATCATCTCTCACAGAACGGCGTTGAGATCGACTACGTCCCCTTCGACAGCGCCGGATTCGTCGATCCCGAGGAAATCCGCAAGCGCATCAAGCCAAATACCCGTCTGGTCATCATCAACCACGCCTCGAATGTCATCGGGACGATCCAACCCATTCAGGAGATCGGCCAATGCTGCCGGGAAGGTGGGATCACCTTCGCCATCGACGCATCCCAGTCCGCGGGCAAAATACCGATCGACATGGAAGCGCAATTCCTGGACATCGTCATCTTCACCGGCCACAAATCCTTGCTCGGTCCGGTCGGGATCGGCGGACTCTACGTTCGTGACGGGGTTGAAATCCGCCACACCCGTGTCGGCGGTTCGGGCATCCTTTCAGCGCTCCGCACCCACGTGGAGGCGTATCCCTACCGCCTGGAATCCGGGACGATCAACACCGTCGGCGTGGCCGGTCTTCAAGCCGGCTTGAAGTGGGTG
>CAZMZL010000294.1:0-3316 GCA_964570595.1 uncultured Anaerolineaceae bacterium
GTCAGCAACCTGCTGGAAGAACCATCCGCCCATGTCAGATTGTCAGAGGGCCTTCTTCTGGCGGTCCATACCCCCGGCAGGGCATGAGAATGGCGCGGAGGAGCGATATGACAGAAAGACGAACCGTGAACGTCGGTGTGCAGGTCTTACCTCTGGTTGAGGACGTCTACCGCGTCGTCGATAAGGCGATAGAAGCCATTCAGGCCAGCGGCGTGAAATACGAGGTCGGACCATTGGAGACGACCCTGGAAGGTGATGATCTGGATCAGCTGCTTGAGGTGGCTAAGTCCGCGCACCTCGCCTGCTTTGAAGCGGGTGCGAGCAAGGTGGTGACCATCATCAAGATCGCTGACGCGCTGGGAGGCACTACGATCGAGGAGAAGGTCGGCAAGTACCGAAAGGTCGATTCATGAACTGGCGCAGGGATTTCGTTCCTCCCACCGCGTTGATCGCCATCCTCATCATCGGCTGGTACTTCGTGGCGAAGGTCAGCGGACTGAGTTCGTTCATCCTTCCCACTCCGCTTGACGTCATCCAGGCCGGATGGGAAACGCGAGATCTCCTGCTGAATGCCATCGGCAACACGCTGTTGGCGACGGGGATTGGGTTGGTGTTGGCCCTCATCGTGGGGATCGGCAGCGCCGCCCTGATGGATTTCTGGCCCCTGGCACATCGCGCCCTGTACCCGATTCTGGTCGTGTCGCAGACCATCCAGATACTCGCCATTGCGCCGATCCTGATAATCTGGTTTGGGTTTGGTCTGGCGCCCACCATCCTGATCGTGGTGCTGTTCTGCTTCTTCCCGCTGGCAGTCAGCACCGCTGATGGCCTGACGTCCTCGGACCCGGAGTTGATCGCCTTGCTCCGCGCGATGGGGGCAAACAAGAGACAAATCTGGCGAATGGTCCGGATGCCTTCGGCCTTGCCATCGTTCTTTTCCGGCCTGCGGCTGGCGGTAACCTATAGCGTGGTCGCGGCAACCATCGGAGAATGGGTGGGCGGGTCCTCCGGCTTGGGCCTGTATATGCTCCGGTCCAAGAACGCACTGGCAACCGATCAGGTCTTCGTCGCCATGTTCATAACGTCACTGTTGAGCATAACCCTGTTCATGCTGGTGTATGGCATCGAACGGTTAGCATTGCCCTGGTACCACTCCAAGCAACGGACTGAGGAGTGGGACGGGCTCGGCATCTATTAGGCTACGGAGAAGTATCAATGAAACGTTTGCCTTTGACCATCGTACTGCTCATTGTCGCGCTGACAACCATTGCCTGCGGAAGCCCCGCGGATGGGGACCTCATCCCGGTCAAGCTCATGTTGGATTGGGTCCCGAACACCAATCACACCGGTATCTTTGTGGCGGAGGCGAACGGCTATTTTGAAGAAGCCGGCCTTGCGGTTGAGATCATCCAGCCCGGGGAGGTATACCCGGAAGCCGCAGTCGCCAGCGGTGCCGCCGATTTTGGCATCAGCTTTCAGGAATATGTCACACTCGCCCGCGGTGATGGCATCCCCATCGTCTCTGTCGCGGCCGTGCTCCAGCACAACACATCCGGTTTTGCCTCCGCCGCCGATCTGAACGTCACCAGCCCTGCCGATTTTGAGGGTCTGCGCTATGGGTCATTCGGCACGCCGTTTGAAGCTCCCACGCTTGAAGTACTGATGAACTGCGCGGGCGGCGACTTCAGCCGGCTTGTGATCCAGGACACGGGCTGGGCCGACCCATTGGCCCTGATCGACGAAAGCCAGATCGATATGGCATGGATTTTCTACGGCTGGCAGGGTTTTCAGGCACAGCAGCAGGGCGTTGACCTCAATGTGGTGATGATGAAGGACTATTTTGACTGTGTGCCTGACTACTATACACCGGTCGTGATCGCCAGCGAAGATACCATCGCCAACAGACCGGAAGTCGTCAAGGCCTTCATGGAAGCCCTCTCACGAGGTTATGATCTCGCGATAGAGGACCCGGGCGAGGGCGCCAGGCTCCTGCTCGCCGCCGCGCCTGAGCTCGATACTGAACTCGTCAATACAAGCCAGGATTGGCTTTCGGAGTACTATCAGGCCGGCGCACCGCGCTGGGGTGAACAGAAAGAGAGCGTCTGGCAGGACTACATCAATTGGATGGTTGAACACGATATTCTGTCAGCCCCCATCTCTGCCGCTGATGCTTTCACCAACGAGTTTCTGCCTTGAACCGCAGGTTTCCATAACTCCTCCAGGTATCGAAGATTCAGAGGGGGGTTCTCATCGTTCAGAGCGAGCCGCCATGACCACACCACGCATCGAACTTAGACATGTCAGCAAGACGTTCTCCGGGATTGACCGAGCTGTCCCGGCACTGGAGGATGTCTCGTTCGCGGTTATGCCCGGCGAGCTCGTCACCATCATTGGGGCAAGCGGAAGCGGCAAGAGCACCCTGTTTAATCTCTGCGTGGGGCTCCTTGAACCCGATGACGGCGAAATCCTGATCGACGGCCAGAGGCCGGAGAACCGCGCGGGCCTGGTGGGCTACATGCCTCAGCGCGACCTGCTTCTCCCGTGGCGAAGTGTGCTGGATAACGTCCTCATCCCGCTGGATATTCAGGGCATCCGCCGGGAGGAATCACGACGGACGGCACTTGATATGCTCCCGCACTTTGGACTGGAGACCTTTGGCAACGAGTACCCCTCGGCGCTCTCCGGGGGCATGCGCCAGCGCGCCGCCCTCCTGAGAACATGGCTCATGGGCCGTTCCACGTTGCTCCTTGATGAACCATTCGGTGCACTGGATGCCCTGACTCGCAAGGAGCTTCAGAATTGGCTGCTGAGGGTCTGGCGGGAATTCGGGCGGACGGTGATGTTCATCACCCATGATGTTGAAGAAGCCGTCTATCTTGCCGACCGGGTGATCGTGTTAAGCGCCCGCCCGGGTGAAATCAAACGTGAATTGAAGATTGATTTACCACGTCCTCGGCGTCAGAGGATGATCGCAGAGCCTGCATTCGGTATACTGGTTCGAGAATTACTCGATGAGTTAGGGGTTGATGCTTAAACGAGATGATCACAATCCTCAAAATGTGACCTTGTATCTCAAGCCAGGTCAACTTGACTGTCCTGTAATCAAGAACAAAAAACCAGTAGCCAAATATTAGAATCAATATAGAATAGAAATCCCACCATGAACCAGATGACGCCATATTTGTTTAGTCGTGAAATTTCCTTTAATTGCCCAATTTGGCCATAATTGGTTTAAATCAGATATTAAAGATGTATCTGCACAACAAGAATTCAAAATCCTAGATAAGAATAGCCGCCACAATAAATGTGAATCTAT
>CAZMZL010000295.1:0-3315 GCA_964570595.1 uncultured Anaerolineaceae bacterium
GAGCATCTGCAGCCCGTATTCATCGGGCATACGCTCGTGATCCGTCGCCAGGCGCCATGCTCGCAGCATCTCCTTCTCGCGGTACAGTCCCAGCGTAATATTGGTATTTCCGACGTCGATCGTCAGGAGCATGGGTCGCTCTCCAATCTCTTGTTGAATCTATATATTTTAGATTACGCCATCCAGGAGGCTTTCCCTAGGATGATGTTGTCGATCAGGCGCGTATCCCCGAAGAAGACCGCCATCGACAACAATGCGCTGGATATATTTCCGTGAAGTTCTTCCAGCGTCTCCGAATCAGCAATGGAAACATATTGAGTTCGGGCAAGCGACTCGGACGCGAGCATCTCGAGCATGTGTGCTCGCAGGATCTCCGCTTTTCGCTCACCGGCATCATACAAATCTCCTGCCGAGGAGAGCGTACGGTGAAGGATCACTGCCGCCGCCCGCTCCTCGGACGAGAGGTAGCTGTTCCGACTCGACATCGCCAAGCCGTCGGATTCTCGGACCGTCGGACAAATAACAACCTTCAGCGGATAGCGCAGGTCTTCCACCATGCGATGGATCACGACCGCTTGCTGGGCGTCCTTCTGCCCGAAGTAGGCTCGTTGAGGCTGGAAGGCGTTGAATAATTTGGCAACAACGGTGGTGACCCCGCGAAAATGACCCGGACGATGCGCCCCTTCGAGATTCCGCGTGAGATCTTCGACTTCCACCCACGCAGGAGCCCCCGGAGGGTAGAGTTCCTCGACGGCAGGCGCCCATAGGAGGTCGACACCCTCCTTCTCAAGGAGGGCGATGTCACGATCCAGATCGCGTGGGTAGTCGTCTAAATCTTCGTCCGGACGAAATTGGGTTGGATTGACAAAGATACTCACACCCACACTGGCACATTCCCCCCTTGCTCTGCGAACCAACGACAGGTGCCCTTCATGTAAAAACCCCATCGTGGGCACAAGTCCAAAGGGAGCGGGGAACTCTTTCCGGCACTCACACAGTTCCTCAAATTTCGTGACGACTTGCATCATGCCTCCAGACCGCGCTGTTCGACTTTTGACCGAACCAGCTTCCATAGCGTCCAGGATATCGGCACGGGCACACCCAGGCGTTCGCCTTCCTTCCAGATTGCACCCGAGATGGCATCGATCTCTGTGGGTGCGCCTCTGCGGATGTCCTGCAGCATGGACGAGATATTCGCGGCTGTCGCCCTTGCGACCTGCTCAACCGCATGAGCCGGGTTCGCGAAGGGCAATTCGATGTCAAGCGCCCCAGCCACCCTGGCGGTTTCCTGTGCGGCGGCATGCATCAGCGCAGTCGCAGTATGTGATTTGACAAGTTCGCCGTTCGAAATTTCCAGGAGCGCAGTCAGCGGGTTGATCCCTGCATTAATAGTGAGCTTCCCCCACACAAGCTCCTGTACATTTTCAGAGACGTGGACTTCGATCCCCGCCTGCTTAAACAACTCCACCCATCCATCGATCCACCCGTGTAGGGCGAGATGCGTGGGACCTTCACCCCCGGCGCGAACGTTGCCGGGCGCCTTGAGCGTGGCACCCATGGTGGTGACGCCCTGTGCAACCCGGTCATCGCCCAGCACATCACAAAGTATCTCGAGATTGCCCAATCCATTCTGAAGGGTGAGCGCAAGACCTTCCCCCGGGAGAAACGAAGCCACCTGTCTTGCGGCTCGCTCCGTTTGCCATGATTTAACCAGAATGAGCGCTTTCGAGGCTCCCTCACAATCGGAGGGATCCGAGGTTACAGGTACCCGGACAAGTTCAACAGCCCCATGAGAAGAAATCAAACGCACGCCCGATCGTCCAATGGCATCCAACCCCTCCTGCCATGTTCCCAGCATGGTGATCCTTGTGTGGGGTGCGAGGCGGGCGGCGAACAGACATGCCAGCGCCCCTGTCCCCACAATGATGGTGCGATCTTGATCAATCATTGGAAACTCTCAAGCCCGCATTCTTCGCTGCACAGATGGGTGAACATCATCACCGGCCCTTGCATTCAAATGTACAAGCGTGATGCTCAGTTGTCCCCAAGCCCTTCAAGGACATCATCCCAGACCTCATCCGCCATTTCGATCGAGTGCTCTGCAGTCGGGAATTCCCCGCGCTCGACCTCCTGCCTGTAATTCGTAAAGGCGCGACGCATCTCTTCGTGCAAATTTGCGTACTGCTTGACGAAACGAGGGGTAAATCGATCGAAAGTCCCCAGCAAATCATGCGTCACAAGGACTTGTCCATCACAACCACCACCGGCGCCGATTCCGATTGTCGGAATCTGAAGACGGGACGACACAAGCTCGGCCAGCCTTGCCGGGATCGCCTCGAGCACGATGGAAAAGCATCCCGCCTCTTGAAGAGCATCGGCGTCTTCGATCAACCGCCGCGCCGCCGATGCAGACTTCCCCTGTGCGTGGAACCCGCCGAGTTGATGCACGGACTGGGGGGTGAGACCCAGATGTCCCATCACAGGTATGCCGGCCCCCACGATGGCTTCGATCACGGGAATTCTCGCCCGTCCACCTTCAAGTTTCACCGTATCCATGCCGGCCTCTTGCAGAAAGCGACCGGCGTTGCGAACGGCATCCTCCACCGACACCTGATAGGACAGAAAGGGCATATCTCCAATCGTGAGAGCGCATCGGACAGCGCGCGCCACGGCTTTACAGTGATGGACCATGTCATCCATCGTTACAGGAAGGGTATTCTCGTAACCTAACACCACCATGCCCAGAGAATCGCCTACAAGGATTGAATCAATCCCGGCTGCATCCATCACAGCGGCTGTGCCGAAATCATAGGCGGTCAGCATCGTGATGCTCTCGCCGTGCTCCTTCTTCGATTGAAATGTGGTGGTCGTGATTTTCTTGCACTCAGGTACAGAATTTAAGGGGGACATGGCTATCTCCTCCTCGGAGTGAGATGCCCTTGCCCGGAAGAAAAACCGAGCGGAGGGGTTCATTGTATCGAACAAAAGCGTCGTCTTGGTCCTGTTTCGATCCAAGCGACCACCGTGATTATAGCAGAGATCGGTTGTGCGCTAGCAAATTAGAAGAAAACGCAGCCCCGCAGCCGCTACCAGACAGTTAACCTCGTTCAGCGATGCCAGTCCAAATCTTCGAGTGCGCCGCCATAGATAAGTGTATTAACCGGATCCGAGGCCAGGAGATTCATAAATCGTGCCGGGAAATGATTTCCATGGCGCTTACTTGGTAAGGTGTTCTCGATTCATGAGGTTGAAATAGGTTTATGCAGAATTATCATAATCGGCATGACGAAATCGTGTGGCGATCGGATCCAGCCC
>CAZMZL010000296.1:0-3286 GCA_964570595.1 uncultured Anaerolineaceae bacterium
TCGCCCTGCTTATTCACGCGATACATGAGGGCCGCCACGAAGGGCGGCCCCTACGAGGTCAATCCGATATTTCAGAGGGCCGCCACGAAGGGCGGCCCCTACGAGGTCAATCCGATTTTTCAGAGGGCCGCCACGAAGGGCGGACCCTACGAGAGTATCCTGGCTACCGGTTTAGGGGGAGGCCTCGTGTCCGCACGAGGAAGGTGGATATTTCGGGCCGACCGTGAAGAGCAACACCACACCAGAAGAATCGTAGTGTTAGAACAAACCCCAATCCCCGCCGGCGCCGTCCTCCATCATGCTTGGATCCCACATTTCCATGCCGATTTCGATGGTGGTAACGATCTCTGAGACTTCCTCGGCTTTTACGCGCGTCATATCCAACATTGCGGGGCCATAAGGGCAAAAGGGGGTCGTGAGAATCATCATGATCTCGATCTCACCTTCACCATGACTTACATTACGCACAAGACCAAGCTCGATGATGTTCATGCCCAGCTCGGGATCCATAACCCCGCGCAGCCCGGTTCTGATTTTTTCCGCTAACTCAGGATCGGTTGAATCAAGTTCCCAGATTGTGGTTGGCGTGTCTGATGTCTCCGACATCGGCCTCGCCCCCTTCGATCGTGATGGAATAGGTACAGTGTGTGTCACCTTCGAGTAAACAGGTCACCCGTTCAACGGGTAGATCAAGCGCCTTGGCGATGAAAGATTGATCGACAAGACAAACTTCAGGATGTTTCTGACCGATCTGGTAATACGGGCAGCTGAGCTCTCTAAGAATGATCTTGGTTCCATTGACCTCGTATTCGGCCTCAAACCCTTCCTCATCGAGCAGAGTAACCAGGCGACGCAGTCGCTCTTCCACCGGAAGTCCGGCCAACTGGCCTGCATAGTCCAGTGCCATCGAATCAGCGACTCCTGAGAAAATCGTCTCGATGGATTCATCCGGGAGTGTGTCCTTCATCTCAACAAGGATTCGATTGGTGAGCCGGAAGTAGCGGGTCGGGAAGAGCTCGTAAGCTTCTTCGGTGAGGAAGAATTGATGGCGTGGCCGTCCCACGCCGTGCTTAACCTCCTCGGCCTTGATGAGACCACCCGCTTGAAGACTGGAAAGATGATGGCGAACCGAGACCGGCGAAATCTGTGCAGCTTCCGCCAGCTCCTTGACTGTACATCTTCCCTGCGCTCGCAGTGTGCGCAGGATGACGTCCCTCGTATGAGAACCCATGATGAGGCAGTATAGCACGCCGGGTGAGAAAATGTCAATAATTCCTATTATTATCATTATTATTCTGTATGAACATGACCACAATCCGTCCGTAAAGGGAATATTTCTTATATTTCTCACAAATATTGACAGAGGGGAGGAGTGCATGCTATAATCTCGCCTGGTCATAATTGACTGCTTTATGGCGGCGCACACACCCGGAGGAACATCGATGACTGCAACTCTGGAGATAAAAAACCTGCATGTCTCCGTGGATGATAAAGAGATCTTAAAGGGGGTTGATCTCTCCGTTAATACAGGAGAGGTTCATGCCTTGATGGGACCAAACGGCACCGGGAAATCAACACTCGCAAACACGCTTATGGGGCACCCTGTGCTTGAGGTTACCGAAGGCGAGATCCTCTTTCAGGGGGAAGACATCATGGGGTTGGCTCCCGATGAACGTGCGCGGGCTGGTCTCTTTTTAGCATTCCAGTATCCAGTAGCGATCCCCGGGGTCTCGCTGGCGAATTTCCTTCGCACGGCGATTAACGCCCGGCGCAGGGCAGACGATGCTGGTGACAAAGGGATTCCGATACCGGAATTTCGAAAGATGCTGAAGGATAAGATGGATCTGCTGGAGATGTCTCACGATTTTGCCGGCAGGTATTTGAACGAGGGCTTCTCCGGCGGCGAGAAAAAACGGGCGGAAATCCTTCAACTTGCCACGCTCGAACCCTCGATCGCAATTCTGGATGAGACCGATTCGGGTTTGGATATCGATGCACTGAAGATCGTTGCTGAGGGGATTAATGCGGTTTCTGGACCCGAACTTGGTGTGCTCATCATTACTCATTATCAACGCATCCTGAACTACATTAAACCGGATTTCGTCCACATCATGCTCGGTGGTCGTGTGGTGGAGTCAGGCGGCGCGGAGCTTGCCCTGCAACTCGAAGAACATGGCTATGACTGGGTTCGCGAGAAGCATCAGGTGCAGAGGGCAGGTTAGGAGACGGCATGGCAGCAAGCTCTGATGTAGAGCATCTCGAAGGTATTGACGAGTACGAGTACGGCTTCAGTGATCCTGACGTCTCGGTTTATAAAACCCGCAAAGGGCTTGACGAGGAAGTCGTCCGTCAGATTTCTGAAATCAAGGGTGAACCTGCGTGGATGCTGGAATATCGCTTGAAAGCGCTGCAGCACTACATGGATCGGCCAATGCCGAATTGGGGCGCCGATCTCAGCAATCTCAATCTGAATGATATCTACTACTATGTGAAGCCCACCGAAGCCGAAGGTCGATCCTGGGATGATGTACCGGACTCGATCAAGGATACCTTCGATCGATTGGGCATCCCTGAGGCTGAACAAAAATTTCTCGCCGGAGTAGGTGCACAGTACGAATCGGAGATGGTCTACCACAGCATTCAGGAGCATCTCGAAGAACAAGGGGTCATTTTCGTGAGCATTGAAGACGGACTTCGTCTTCATGAGGATTTGTTCCGGGAGTATTTTGGCACCGTCATCCCTTATACGGACAACAAGTTTGCAGCTCTGAACAGCGCGGTTTGGTCGGGTGGATCGTTCGTCTATGTTCCCCCTGGCGTCAAGGTCGATCTTCCTCTCCAGGCCTATTTCCGGTTGAACGTCGCTAACATCGGTCAGTTCGAGCGCAGCATCATCATCGTCGACGAGGGTGCACAGGTGCATTACGTCGAGGGCTGCACCGCACCAAGCTACACAACCGATTCACTCCACAGCGGTGTGATCGAGATCGTGGTTAAGAAGGGCGCTCGCAGCCGTTACACGACCATCCAGAACTGGTCGACGAATGTCTACAATCTCGTCACACAGCGGGCGATGGTGTACGAAAATGCCACCCATGATTGGGTCGATGCGAACCTCGGTAGTTCAGTTACGATGAAATATCCCTCCTGCTACTTGATGGAAGAGGGCGCCCATGGCGAGATTCTTTCGCTCGCCTTTGCCAGCGGGAAACAGCATCAGGATACCGGCGGAAAAATTATCCACGCAGCGCCGCGCACTTCGAGCAAAATCACCTCGAAATCCATC
>CAZMZL010000297.1:0-3268 GCA_964570595.1 uncultured Anaerolineaceae bacterium
TCTACCGGCTCGCTGGGAAGAGCGAAATTCAATTGACCTTTGGAATCATGATCGTGGCGGGTTTCATGTCTGCCTTCATTAATAATGTGGGCGTAGCCGCACTGTTATTGCCCGTCATCATGGACCTCTCTCGTCGGTTATCGATCTCTCCATCTAAACTCCTCATGCCGCTCGCGTTTGCCACGCTCCTGGGTGGTACCCCAACCCTTATCGGCACACCCGTTAACATTCTCGTCAATGGGGCCATGATGGAACTCAGCCTGGATTCGATAGGTTTCTTTGAGTTTGCCTATGTTGGACTGCCCATCCTGCTGATAGGCATCATCTTCATGGGGCTCATTGGTATCCGTCTGCTGCCAAAACGCGAACTCGAAAAGGACTCTGCACCATCTCAAAATAACAATCTGGATGATTTCTACAGCTTTGACGAACGTCTCTTCGTCCTGAAGATTCCTTCCCCCTCGCCTCTGGACGGGAAACACCTCAACGAAAGCCGCCTGGGTGCTACGTTAGGTCTAAGTGTCATTGCCATTAAGCGCGATGGCGATACCCTGCTGGCTCCTGGCCCGGAGACAGCTCTCAGATCCGGGGACAGCCTTGTCGTCGAAGGAAGATTGGAGCTTCTCGATAACCTGCAAAAAAGCAGACAATTCGAACTTGACGGTGAGGATCTCACGATCAAACGATTGATATCTGCGGATGTTCAGCTTGCCGAGGTTGAGATCGATCGATCATCCAAGCTTGTCGGCAGGTCGCTCCTTGAGAGCAATTATCGTCACCAATACGGCGTAAACGTCCTGGCGATCATGCGTGAGAATTCAGCACAACGGACGAACTTACAAGGCGTCGTCCTGCAAGCAGGATGCAAACTGCTGGTACAGGGATCTACAGAGCAATTGGCAAAACTCGAAAAGGAATCCGATTGGTCCACGTTCCAATATCTCACCTTCGAAGCCGCCGAGGACGCTTATGCCCTTAACGAACGATTGAGAATTATGCGCATTCCAAAGGAATCCAATTTGGTCGGATCAAGTCTGGCGGAGAACCGGCTTGCTGACGCATATGGGATTTCTGTTCTTGGAATTATCCGACACGATAAGCTGAACCTCATGCCGCATCCTGAAGAACGTATTTCAGGCGAAGATCTCCTGCTCGTCGAAGTTTGGCCACGGGATTTGGAAGTCATTCAAGGGCTCAAAACTCTGGAAGTCGATCGAGAAAAAATCCTCGATTTCAAGGACCTGCAATCCGACCAAATCGGTGTACTAGAAGTCGTATTGTCTCCCCACAGCACCCTGGCGGGGAAGACTCTGCGCGAGATCCATTTTCGTGAAAAATTCGGATTGAGCGTCCTCGCGATCTGGCGTGGCGGCAGAGCTTACCGTTCAAATCAACGCGATATATCACTGCGGTTCGGTGACGCATTGCTTATTTATGGCCCGAAGAATAAATTTCAGGTTCTGGGTGCGGAAGCAGACTACATTGTCCTTACCGAAGAAGTGCAGAAACCGGTGAAATTAGAGAAAGCGCCATTAGCAGCGCTCATTATGCTGGCTGTGATCGTCCCGGTGATATTCGGGTGGCTTCCTATCGCGATCTCAGCCATCGCGGGAGCAACCCTCATGGTTGTGACCGGTTGTCTTACAATGGAAGAGGCGTATCAAGACATTGAGTGGAAGGCCGTGTTCCTCATCGCAGGTATGCTTCCGTTAGGCATCGCGCTTCAAGAAACCGGCATGGCAGAATTAATCGCTCAAAGGGTTGTTGAGCTCGTCGGTGGATCGGGTGAAATCGTCATCCTGGCGAGTATATTTGCTCTCACCGCAATTGCCACCCAGATTATGCCCAATTCCGCCGTAGCCGTGCTCATGGCTCCGATAGCCTTGAACACGGCCAACGAAGTCGGTATCTCTGTTTACAGCATGGCCATACTCGTTGCGATCGCGGCATCGGCGAGTTTCATGAGCCCTATCGCGCATGCTTCGAATAGTTTGGTGACGGGGCCCGGAGGATACCGGTTTTCTGATTTCATCAAAGTTGGAGCGCCGCTGACGCTCATCGTAATGTTGGTGACCTTACTCATACTTCCGTTCTTCTGGCCTTTGTAATGCGCTCCAGAAGCTGCCCCAAAAAGGGATCGTCCAACAATCCGATTTCAAGATGGGCGCTTGCAATGAATTCTAAAAATCGCCCATCGAGTTGACCTACGGACGGAGGCGGGAATGAGCATATGGAAAATATTCTCCGGGATGCTGTCGCCTGGAGGAGATGATGATCAACGTGCCCTCTGGGTCTACGTCCGTTGTGATCGCTGTCAGGAGACCATTCGATCGAGGGTGGATCTGTACAGTGATTTGAGCGTTCGATACGGAGAAGGAAAAGGCGATCAGGTTTTTTTCACTAGAAAGACGATCATGGGCCGGAGTGATTGTTTCGAACGCATCACGGTGGAACTGACCTTCGACCAACATCGTCGCTTGAAGGAAAAGTCTATTGAGCATGGTGGGTTCATCACCGCAGAAGAGTTTATTGAAACGAGAAAGGACGATCAGAACCCCCATTCGTAGCGAAGCGAACGCTCCCCAGATTTTTGTCTTTCTGGGGTGAAGGACATCCTCTCGGTCCGTAAGACGATCTACATCCCGTGTTTCGTCCAATCCGGCGCTGGTCGGACCTGCGGGTAACGACCGTAGAAGACATCATCGAGCTTATGAGCGATACGCCTGCCGATTCTTGAATGTGCGATCAGCCCTCGAAGAATATTGTGGAAGAAAGTATCCGGGTGAGAATAGGGACACACCTTCATGCAAACACCGCAATCCGTCCCGATGACGTTCCAATACCGAAAACAACTCACCGGGTCGATCTTCCAACGATGGGCGCCATCGTGCATCAGCCGGTCATCGAAGGATATGGATCGACTGGGGCAATTTTCTGCACATTTCTTACACCTTATGCAAAAATCAATCATCGCGGCGCCATCCATACGGGCATCGGGGACCAACGGAGCATCCGTCGTCACCACGCCTATGCGCACCCGGGGACCCAGATCAGGGGTCATGAGAAGACCCATCCGGCCAATTTCGCCTAATCCCGCATCTCGAGCAACCAAAGGGGCGATGACCTGATAATCACCGTCGATGTGCGCTCGCGCCCGATACCCAAGACGGGACAACAGAAATCTTATCTGGAGGGCGATCTTGGCCGCTTCGACATATTGCCGAGCTGACTCCATTACGACCGGCGCCTTGGGGGCGGTCCCCATCAT
>CAZMZL010000298.1:0-3187 GCA_964570595.1 uncultured Anaerolineaceae bacterium
ATGTCGATCGCGCCCCCCGCGATCATCCTGAAAGCGCGTTCAAAGCTCAGGGGTGTTGCGTGGTAGACCCCATAGAGCGCCAATTCATCGTAGTGCAATCGTACGGTATCGAGTGTGATATCCGTGCCCTCCGGCAATCCCCCAAACCACTGCACACGCCCCCCTTTTCGTACGAGGTCGATGGCCGACTCCCACGCCTTCAACGAGCCGGCGCTCTCGATCGCGACATCGGCCCCGCGCCCATCGGTGAGCGCGTGAACCGCCTCGCCAACATTATCGACTTCCGGGTTCAGCGAAAGTGTGGCACCTAGTTTCGTGGCGGTTTTCAATCGGTGATCACTCAGATCGATCGCAATGACTGGATTGGCACCCTGCTTGAGCGCCAACTGGAGGTGCATCAAGCCAATCGGCCCTCCAGCGCCAATGATGACCACACTCTCACCTGGCTGGATCTGAAGAAGATCCTGACCGTGAAGGACGCAGGCCAGAGGCTCCATCGCGGCAGCTTCCTCGTCCTGGAGATGGTCGGGGATCACGAAGGTGCTTTGACGGACGATGCGATCCGGCACCCGGATGTATTCTGCAAACGCGCCCAGGTTTACGAGCAGATCTGAACAGAGGTTGTACTGCCCGCGCTTACAGTAATAACAGACGCTGCATGGGGCGGTGTTCGCAGCCACGACGCGCATCCCCGGCTCGAAGCGGTCCACGTCTGAACCCGTGGAGATGATCTCTCCGGCGAATTCATGACCAAATAAAGTTGGAGGAATGTACTTGGGATGGCCACGCCTGTAAGTCTTTACATCCGTACCGCATGTCAGCGCTCTCTTCACCTTGACGAGGATATCTCCATCCCCAAGTGTGGGTATCGCCATTTGACGATACTCCAATTGCCGCGGACCCATGTAAACCGTCGCGTGCATTTCGGATGTCTGACGCAACGCCATACCTCCTCAGATACTTTCGATGATTTTTTCAAAATCCATTGATATCGAGGCTCTTCTTAAATGGTCACGACTCTACAAAAGTGCTGGACACCATCCAACTCATTGTAGAGCAGATTGGACATTTGTCAACTCTGTGAACATTTGCTCATACTGGAGTGCGACCGCCCAGAGAAAGTCCCCGGCTCCAGGAGGGTCCCGCGTGCCAGGCAAGAGAGACGCATCATCCCCAACCTCAACCGCAGCACGATCGAGCACGAAGGCCCACGCACAACGAAGCGCTTGACATCGCCCACGTCAGGGTGCTACACTGAAAGCGAACAATTGGTCATTGCCTGGACATCTGTTCACGCAGAGGGATCGTCATCCAGGAATGCAGCTTCAACCGCAAGAGGGGGGTAGATCGTTCCAATTCAAAGAGGAGATCCCGTGGGACAAATGCATCAGTACAACGAAAAGGTCGCCGCATCGATTGTGAACCTGGATGCCGATGCAGCCGAAGCCTCCACGCGCGAGGCTGTTGAGGCGGGCGTTGATGTGATGAGCATCATCGAAGATGGCATCGGTGCGGGGATGACCCAGGTCGGTGAGAAGTATCAAGCCGATGAATACCATCTTCCCGAACTCCTCTATGCAGAGGAAGTGATGCGTATCTCGCTTGAAGCCATCCATGAGGCCGCCGAATCGAGCGAAACTGCCGGGGTCACCGAAGACGCCGAAGCGCACCTCATGGAGCTATCACGTTCGTGGGTAGGCCAGTTGAGCTCATGCGTCACACGTCTTTTCCGCTACGATGATGAACGCAATAAATCGACGGGTTGACGCACATCCGCTCACACGGACTCACATCCGTTCAAACCACCATCAAGGAGTCCCGAGATGACAACCCAAACGGCAGCCAGGGAACGATTCCTGGCCGCGCTGAACCTCCAGCAGCCCGACCGCGTCCCCGTATGTCCATGGATCACAAGCGATTGGTTTCAAGGCCACTATGATCTCGACGCGGCGACCTGGTATGGCAGCCTCGATGCACAGCTCGAAGCCATGCTAAACCTCTACGAGCGCTTTCCAGACTTTCAATACTTCCCTGGATTTCGGGCTTCCTACGGATCCACGGTGGAAGCGTCATCACTTGGATGTGAGATCAAGTGGCCCCAGAACGCCACCCCCTATGCGGAACCCGTCATCAAGGATTTGGGCGAGGACCTGCCGAATCTAAAACCTGGCGACCCCTACAAAGACGGTCGCATGCCTCAGGTAATGGAGCTATACTCCGAACTTGCAGATAAGCTTGCGAAGTTGGACTACGAGGTCACCTCTGGGTTTCTTCACGGCCCCATCGATGTCGCTGCAGAAATTCGCGGGATCACCGATTTTTTCATGGACCTTTATCGTGATCCCGAAGCCGTCCACGCCATCATGGATATCTGCACGGAAACCTGCATTGCATTCGCGAACGCACAGTTCAAAGCAGGTGGGAGCAACATGCTTCATATTATGGTCTCTGACGACAGCGGAAGCCAACTTTCCGAAAAACATTGGCGAGAGTTCGCCCTGCCCTACTTGAAACGTTTGTTCGAAGGGATGCCGGAAGGCGTTGTGGGGGTGATCCACAATTGCAGCCGCGTATCCCATCTCATCGAGGATTATATCCAGACCGGAGCGAAGGCGATCCAATTCGGTGAAGATCTGCCCATAGAAGTTGCGAAAGAAAGAGTCGGGGACAGGATGTGCCTTTTCGGGAACATGGGACCGCTTGGCGTCATGTCGAACGGCACTCCGGAAGAAGTCGAAGCGGCATGTAAAGACCTCATCCAGAAAGCTGGGCCGGGTGGGGGCTACATCCTGAGTTCATCGGGTTCGGTCAACCGCGAGATGCCGTTCGAGAATCTCGAAGCGATGGTCCGTGCCGCGGAAAAATACGGAACGTATCCAATCTCGGGATGAAGCATACCGCAGCAGGCAGCAGGGTATTCTGGCTTTCCCATAGGCCCTGCTTCACATACATTTCATTGCCAGATGCATGCCCGGCACCCCACAGAGGTACGCCGAACTCGAAACCATCATGACAGAGACCACACAAACCGTCCTATATGAAAAAATTTATGGCTCCCTGGCAGCCTCCGCCATCGGAGATGCGATGGGGGGACCCGTCGAGGGGCTGGATTGGTGGGAGATCGATGCCCAATTCGGGATCGTCGACGAGGTCCTGTCTTATCCATTCGATTATCCCCGACATCATT
>CAZMZL010000299.1:0-3181 GCA_964570595.1 uncultured Anaerolineaceae bacterium
CCCATGGGTTCAATCGCATGGCCGACGATCTCAGCGGAATGTACCGTTCACTGGAAGAAAGGGTTGATGCCCGCACGCTTCAGGTTCGGACTGCATCTGAAGTCGCACGCGCGGTAATCTCAACACCTTCGTTGGATGATTTGCTCAATCGAGCCGTTGAACTTATTAAGGGACAGTTCAATTACTACCATGTGTCGATCTTCCTGCTCGACGACGAGCGCCGCTACGCAGTCCTTCGGGAATCATCCGGAGAAATCGGTCAGGCCATGCTTGCTCAAAGACACCAGATCGAGGTGGGATCAGCATCCGTGATCGGCTGGGTATGCGAGAACAATCAAGCTCGCGTCGCCTCCGATGTAAGCAAGGATCCTATTCATCTTCAGAATGAATTACTCCCAGAGACACGTTCGGAATTAGCCGTTCCCCTCCAGATTGAGGGTCAGGTGATCGGTGCGCTGGATGTTCAAAGCACCGAACCGGATGCCTTCCGCTCTCAGGACGTCGAAGTGATGCAGACACTGGCGGACCAATTGAGTGCTGCGATCCAGAACGCTCGACTCGCACAAATCTCTGCAACGGCTGCGGACAGAGCTCGATTGATCAGCGAAATCACGACCGAATTAAGCCGCCCCATGGGTGTCGAAGATGTCATGCAGGCGACTGCAAGGGCGATTCAACGAGCGTTAGGACAACCTGAAGTGATCATCGAAATTCATACGAAAGGGGTTGGGGGAAGAGAATGAGAACGGCCATCACCTTTTGCGGTTTTAAGGTTTTTACCGATCCAAGAGGCCCAGCAAATATAGGCGAGAAACTGAAAGATGAGCATGATCGATAAATTGCAAAGCTGGTTAAAACCAACATCATCGGATCCCGAAATCGCACAGCGACAATATATCCTGAACGCTGTCCTGGTGGGTATTGCGGCGCCCGCCTTTATCTTCGGTCTGGTGATGCTCATCCTCTGGATCACGGGCGTCATCCCCATCGCAATGGGAATCGGGGCATTTATCGCGCTGCCCTTCTTTTACATCTCCTATTGGCTTGCACGCCGAGAATACATCACAGTCGCGGCGATCATCCCAGTTTCACTTCTTTACTTGCTGATGGTGGTATTCCTCTACATCCTGGGCGTCGGCCATGTCTCGACCGTCGGATTTGCAATCGTTATTACAATCGCCAGCAGCCTAATCAGCGGACCGGTAGCTGCTGTATTCATCGCGATGAGCGTTATCGCCTATGCACTTACGGGCTACGCACAAAACGCGGGCTTACTTCCCAATGCAATTCCTCCCGCAGCAACGGTGCTCATTGATTCGATCGGCCTGGTGCTTGCTCTGAGCGTTATTCTCATCTTGAACTGGTTCGCGAGTCGGGAGATCACAAAAGCCCTTCGTGAGGAACGCACCATTGCAGGAGCTCTCGAAGTGCGACGAGTCGAGCTCGAAAACGAAGTCAGCAAACGTACGAAGAGTCTTGAGCGGCGAGCTGTGCAGCTTGAAACCACTGCCGATATAGCAAAGTTAACTGCCGAGTTAACCGATCCTGATCTACTCATGTCGCAAGCCGTAGAGCTCATTCGTGAACGATTTGGCTTCTATCACGCCTCGATCTTTCTCATGGAAGACACGGGGACGTGGGCTGAGCTCGCTGCAAGCACGGGTGACGCTGGAAGGAAAATGCTCGCCCGCCGACACCGATTGGCCATAGGCAGCGCGAGCGTTATTGGCTGGGTCACGGCTAACCGCCTTCCACGAGTATCTTCAGAAGTCGTGGGGGATCCTTATCACTTTAAGAACCCGCTTCTCCCCGATACACGATCCGAGGCCGCTGTGCCTCTGATTGTCGGCCAGCGTCTTCTCGGCGCGCTCGACGTACAAAGCACGGATGCGGACGCGTTTGCTGAAGCGGACGTCCGCACACTCGAAGCCATCGCAGGCGAATTGGCCATAGCGATGGATAGTGCGAGGATCCAGCGCGAGATGAGGCAGGAGTTGGACCGCTCGGAAGCCGCCTTCCTCGACCAGATCCAGGGGAGCTGGGAGCGGTTGATCCGTTCCGGGATTCCCGCCGTAATCCATTTGAACGAAGCTGGCGAAATGGTCCCGCCATCGGATGAAGTCATCCCCATCATCGAGGAAGCCAGAGTACAGGGCACAACGATCATGGACGAACAAGGGAAGGAAATCGCGGTCCCCATCGAAGTACGCGGAGAACCGGTGGCCACAATTGCAGCGCGAAGAACTTCATCCGAAGATCCCTGGTCAGAGGAGGAGATCGCAGTCATCCATGCCGTGGCCGGACAGGCAGCACTGGCACTCGAGAATGCACGCCAGCGTGCCGAAGAGCTCCGACGGGTTCAAGAGCTGGAGGTCATCAACCGCGTCAGTCAGGCTGTGTCACAAATGCTGCGTCAGGATACCCTTTTCCGAGTCGTTCACCGTCAAATCAATCAGGTCATCGGCGACACAGACCTCTCCATCGCCTTATACGATGAAGAATCCAACATGGTTGAAGTTCCCTACTCATCTGAACGCGGCGAACCGATGACCTATCCTCCCGGACTTTTGGGCGGCGACCTCACCTCCGTTGTAATTCGCTCGCGCCAGCCACTCCTTCTGGTTGAGGGTGGACAGGAACAGGCGGCAATGCTGGGTGCAACGGGTAATGTCGGAGAGGCAAAATCCTGGCTTGGGGTCCCCATGCTCCTGGGAGATGATATTCTGGGCGTCATAACGGTTCAGGATTTTGAACGTGAACATCGATATTCAGAGGACGACGCCGCATTGCTTACCACGATTGCGAGTCAGGTCGCGGCCGGTATTCAGAACGCACGTCTCCTGGATCAAGTCCAACGATCCGCACGACGCGAACGCTTAATCCATGAAATCACGAGCAAGATTCGACGCTCACCCGACATGCAAACCATCCTCGAGACGACCAGCCGAGAGGTAGGCAGAGCACTCAATGCTGCCCGAGCAACGATACGATTGGGAACAGAGGGCGCGCCAATAAAGACGGCCGGAACCGATCCTGATTTCGAACCATCGAATTTGAATGATCACGAGAGGGAGAGCTGACCATGGAACGTGTACGCTCCTCCTGGAAAAACCTGAAACATCGGTTCAGCCGGATGGGTCTTGGCCGACGTCTTACCTTAACGATTCTTCCGCTCATCCTC
>CAZMZL010000300.1:0-3178 GCA_964570595.1 uncultured Anaerolineaceae bacterium
GTTAACGCTGGGCGCATCCGTCCACGATTTGTTGGATCATGGTCTTCGATGGACCACATGGCTGCGCCAACTTCTCTCGAGACAGTTTAAGATGAGCCCTCTAGAAGAACCTGACCCGCCCTCATCCCGTCCGGTCCAAACGGCAAGCTCGATTCTCGTGCATGATGAAAAGCCCGAACCTCCGGAGGCAGCCGGGGATCGGGCCGACGTTGAAGAGCCCGCGTCGCGATCGCGCCAGTGGGATCTCCCTGAGTTGGGGGAGATCTTGGAGGTCGGGGCGGTTGGGCGGGCGGATGAGACATTCGATCGCGAGCGAGGTCGCTTGATTGAAGAAACGCTGCACTCGTTCGGCGCACCGGCTCGTGTGGTGGAGATTAACCGGGGGCCGGTGATTACACAGTTTGGCGTCGAACCAGATTTCTTGGAAAACCGAAGCGGCAGACGGACCAAGGTGAAGGTCAGCAAAATATCCGCCCTTGCGGATGATCTTGCCCTTGCGCTTGCGGCGCCCTCCATACGCATCGAGGCGCCTGTTCCAGGGAAGGGCTTCGTTGGGATCGAAGTGCCGAACATGGAGGTATCGCTGGTGGCGTTGCGTGATGTGATGGAATCCTCTACGTATATGAAAATTACTTCCCCCCTGCGCATTGGTCTGGGCAAGGATGTTTCCGGAAATGCCGTAGCCGCAGATTTGGGCGCCATGCCTCACCTGCTCATCGCCGGTACGACCGGATCAGGGAAATCGGTATGCGTCAATGCCATTATCTCGTGCCTGCTCCTGCAGAATACACCGCAAGATTTGCGTTTTGTGATGGTGGATCCGAAACGGGTAGAGCTGACCTACTACAACGGCATCCCTCACCTGCTCTCCCCGGTGGTGGTCGATCTCGATCGTGTCGTCCCAGCCCTGCAATGGATTTCGCGGGAGATGGATCGAAGATATCATCTGTTTTCGAAAGAAGGCGTCCGCAATATCGCCGATTTCAACCGGCGCATGGAGCACATCGAGGGGCGGACGATGCACTACATCGTCGTCGTTATCGATGAGTTAGCGGACTTGATGATGCTTGCCCCTGACGAGACCGAGCGTGCCATCACGCGTCTTGCACAACTGGCCCGCGCCACCGGGATTCATCTTGTAATAGCCACGCAGCGTCCATCCGTTGACGTAGTGACGGGTTTGATCAAAGCAAACTTCCCTTCGAGGATAGCATTTGCGGTGGCTTCTTCGGTTGACAGCCGCGTCATCCTCGACCAACCGGGCGCCGAACGACTTTTGGGCAGGGGCGATATGCTCTTCCAGGCGCCGGATGCAGCTGCTCCCATCCGCATGCAGGGTGCATTTGTTTCAGAAACCGAGTTGGCGAGACTCATACGTTATTGGAAATTTGCCGACCTGGGCGGGGAAGCGACGCAGCCGACGGGTGTTGAACCTTCGGAGGGGATCCCGCCCGGCGCGCCGCTTACGCAAGCGCCGCTCTGGGATGAAGGAGCGGAAGGGGATTCGGGGCTCGATCCACTCTTCGATGATGCCGTGCGCATCGTGCGTGAGATGCGGCGAGCCTCCATCTCACTTCTCCAGCGTCGGCTTCGCATAGGCTACACACGTTCGGCTCGGTTGGTGGATCAACTGGAAGAAAAAGGCATCATCGGGCCAGCTCAACGTGGTTCACAACCTCGGGAGGTTCTGGATTATGGTTCCCTGGATGTTCCTGACGAGGGTACCTAGGGAGAGAGCAGGCAGAGTTTTGTTGCTTAAGAGTGCGCCGATCTTCACTTTTATTGCGTTGGAAGCTCTACGGTGATATGATAACAGGCGATTTGCGCTTCTAAGTTATCATCCGAGACCCTTTCGAATGAGAGAAAGGGGTGGTTTGAGGAAGAGAAAAACCGTATCTTTGTTTGACCCAATTCCTTAAGGAGGAAGAAGAAATGCAGAAGAAGATGTTGGCTTTGTTTTCGCTGTTGCTCGTAGCTGCTTTTGTGCTCGCAGCTTGTGGTGCGCCAGCAGAAGAGCCGGCGGCCGAGGCGGCCTATAAGATCTGCCAGGTCACCGACGTCGGTGGAATCGACGACCGCTCCTTCAATGCCACGGCCTGGAAAGGCATCCAGGATGCCATGGATGAATTAGGTGTCGATGGCGCATTCCTCGAGTCACAGCAGCAGACTGACTACGAGAAGAACATCAATGCTTGGATTGAAGAAGACTGTGATCTGATCGTGACCGTCGGCTTTTTGCTCGGGGATGCTACCGGTGCCGCTGCGGATGCGAACCCGGAGCAGAAATTCTCCATTGTCGACTTTGCCTATGATCCCACCAAGCCGAATGTAGTTGGGCAGGTGTTCGCGGTCAATGAAGCCGGGTTCCTGGCTGGCTACTTGGGAGCCGGGGTGACTGAGACGGGCAAGCTGGGCACCTTCGGGGGCATCCAGATCCCGCCAGTGACCGACTTCATGGATGGGTATGTCCTCGGCGCAGCCTACTACAACGAGGTGAACGGGACGGACGTTGAGGTTCTCGGATGGGATCCTGCCTCCGCCACGGGTCTCTTCACCGGAAACTTCGAGAGCACGGACGACGGCCGCGCCATGGGCGAATCGCTCATGGACGAGGGCGCAGACATCATCATGCCCGTCGCTGGCCCGGTTGGTCTTGGAACCGCCGCCGCAGCGCAGGAGCGCGGTGGAGTTTACATCATCGGCGTCGACAATGACTGGGCAGTCGTGAATGAAGATTACGCAGACATCACGCTCACCTCGATCTTGAAGAACATGGACAAGGTCACGTTCAACGTTATTCAGTCCGTGATCGATGGTACTTTCGAGGGTGGTTTAGCTTTCGGCACCCTGGAAAATGATGGTGTGGGGCTTGCTCCGTACCATAAATTAGAGTCGAAGGTTTCGGCCGAACTGCAGGCTGAACTCACCGATCTCGCCGCAAAGATCATCGCGGGAGAGATTTCCACAAAGCCGTAGTCGCAGGTCTTAAGGACTGTAAAAAGGGATCAACCGTCTGTGGTTGGTCCCTTTTTGTGTACGCTCGGCATGGGCGATAGCTTGGAGGTGAAAGTCCTCTGCGGACGTTGATCCGACGATGCGCTAGCCGAAGGCAACTGCGCTGGTGAAAATCAGTATGGAGAGGAGCAAGCTCCAGGTTTCCGGGAACACGAATCCATCC
>CAZMZL010000301.1:0-3169 GCA_964570595.1 uncultured Anaerolineaceae bacterium
TCAACATCTCGAAGATCAACAGCGAGGTGCGCGGCGGCAAGAGCCCGCGAATCAAGCGCTTGAGCGAGTATATCGGGCAGAGCTATTTCGACTACCTGGCCGGGCTGGACGACCTGGTCATGCTGATGGACGAATCACATCGCTACCGGGCCAGCGCCGGTGTGCGGGCGATCAACGAGTTAAAGCCCATCCTCGGGCTGGAGTTGACCGCCACGCCCCAGGTGGAACGAGGCCAGCGCGCCGCACCTTTCAAGAATGTGATTTACAGTTATCCTTTGAGCAGTGCGATGACCGACGGCTTCGTGAAAGAACCGGCGGTGGCAACGCGGGAGAACTTTGACGCGGCGAACTATTCAGTCGAGGGCCTGGAGAAGGTCAAACTCGAAGACGGCGTTCGGATTCATGAAAACACCAAGGTCGAGCTGGAAGTGTATGCCCGGAACAACGGTCAGCCGATAGTCAAGCCATTCATGCTGGTCGTCGCCCAGGACACGACGCATGCCAACGCACTGCAGCAAATTATGGAGGACAATTCGTTCTTCGAGGGACGATACAAGAGCAAGGTGATCACCGTCCACTCAAACGTGCGCGGAGAAGAGAAAGACGAAGTCGTCGAGCAGTTGCTAAACGTTGAAAACCCGGACAATCCAGTCGAAGTCGTCATCCACGTCAATATGCTTAAAGAGGGATGGGACGTTACGAATCTCTATACCATCGTTCCCCTGCGGGCAGCAAACTCCCGAACCCTGGTGGAGCAGTCCATAGGCCGAGGGCTACGCCTGCCATATGGCAAACGGGTGGGAGTCCCGACCGTGGATCGCTTGACCATCGTATCGCATGATAGGTTTCAGGAGATCATCGACCACGCCAATGACCCAAACTCGATCATCCGCACCGGCGTGGTCATTGGAAAGGATATCCCCGAGGCGGGGAAGAAAGCGGTGATCGTCGAATCCGAGTTTGAGAGGATCATCTCGTCATCCACGTCAAAGGATAGAGATAATTCGAAGGCCCCGGAGACCCGCAGCCTCTTCGAGAAACCGGAAGAGCAAGAAGTGGCGAAGGCAACATTCGAGGTCATCCGTCAGTATGAACGCCTGCGCGGAAGCGACCAACTTCAGCGCAAGGATTTTCAGGATGAGATCGTTAAAAAGGTTGTGGATATAGTGCGCCCGAAACAAGGTAAACTTTTTGATTCTCTCGGAAAAGAGAACGTCGCAAAGGTCGTGGCGGAAACCACGGCGTTATATCAGGAGATGTCCATAGATATTCCCAAAATCGTGGTCGTGCCGAAAGGCGAGGTGGTCGCTGGATACCAGGAATTCGATTTGGACACCAGGAACATCAACCTCCAACCAGTGGCACAGGACATTCTCATACAGCACCTACATGATATGCAGCGTTACAAGCTGCGCGACGGGTCAGGCGTGGTCGAGGAGAAACGGCCGGAAGATTACCTGGTGCGCGGGTTAATCGATTTCAATGATATCAGTTATGACGATCACGCGGCATTGCTCTACAAGCTGGCTGGTCAGGTCGTCGCGCACCTGCGCTCCTACCTGAGCGAAGAAGATGACGTGGTGAATGTGCTACAATATCACCAGCAATCTCTTGTGAACCTGATCCACTCCCAAATGCAGGACCATTTCATGGAGACGGCTGTGTCTTATGAGGCGCATGTTACCAAGGGATTTCGGACTTTACGCCCAAACAACTACACGGCCGGCGCGGATCAAGCGGTTCGTGACTTCAGAACGCCGATTCCGGAAGGCGAGAAGAATCGAATCACAAACATGCTTTTCGGCGGATTTCAGAAATGCTTGTATTCAGTACAGAAGTTTGACTCCGATCCTGAGCGGCGCTTTGCTGTGATCCTCGAGAACGAAGAGGATGTGCTCAAGTGGTTCAAGCCTGCCAAAGGTGATTTTCAGATTCACTACAGCCTCGATGAATCGTATGAACCGGATTTTGTCGTCGAGACCACAACCGGGAAATTCCTCTGCGAACCCAAGCGTGCCTCCGAAATTTCAGATGACATTGTCCAGTCAAAGGCGGATGCGGCCGCCGTCTGGTGTGAACATGCATCGGTTCACTCGAAAACTTATGGCGGCAAGCCCTGGACCTATCTCTTGATCCCTCATGATCAGATATCCGAACAGATGACGCTATCTGGCTTGGGGGCCAGATGTACCCATACATAACAGAGACAGGGGACCGGCAGCCATGGAAAGGAATAAACACGTTGCGCTCTCTCTCTATACAGGGCACTTGGGAACATCCATTGGAATATTGATTGATAACCGATTGGGGTGAAGACAACAGAAGCAGGCCTTGAATCTTGAATGACAAGGACAACGAGGGGGGTCCCTGTGAAATACGCCCCAGTTGAATCCCTTCGGGTACTCCTGCGGAGCAATTTCACCCCAGTACGATATTAAACTACCTACGGGGCAGGCGGGATAAACTTCTCGTTTTGTTGTACACCTCAGATAAACAGAAGAAATTGACACGGTTTAACAGGGCAAGCGGGAAAAGTGGGATAAATCTTGAAACTTGAATGACAAAGAAAACGAGGGAGGTAAGGAATTTTTCATGCCTAAGATAAATGTGCATGGTTTGAACATGTACTACGAATTCGCAGGGGAGGGGGATCCACTAGTCCTGGTTTCCGGGCTGGTGGCGATCATTTGGGATGGACGGAGACCCAGGTGCCTGCCTTTGCAGCAGCGGGGTATCGCTGTCTCACGTTTGATAATCGGGACGCGGGCCAGACAGATGAGAGTTCGATCTACTCTTATACCATCCGGCAGTTTGCAGACGATACCGCGGCGCTGCTGGAACAACTCGCCATGGAGCCAGCGCACCTGCTTGGCGTATCAATGGGCAGGATGATTCTCCAGGAGTACGCAATCAATTACCCCAAACGGGTCCGGAGTCTTACGCTCGTCTGCACGACTCCACAGGCAGATTCTTTTGCCCGCCGGCTTTTTACATCCTGACAAGCCGTCCGACGCCGGTGTACGCGGGAGGGGTTCTATCAGATGCTTAGCTTATGGATCTTTACTCATCGATTCTACGAGCAGACAGAGGCAGTGGAACTCTTCATGCAGAAGGCGCTTTCCAATCCATTCCCGCAGTCCGTTGATGGCTTTCTGCGCCAGTGTGAGGC
>CAZMZL010000302.1:0-3168 GCA_964570595.1 uncultured Anaerolineaceae bacterium
GTCGCAAGGGTTATGGATGGGATGGGGACCAGTACTCGATCTCGGATTTAGTAAAACCTGATCGAGGGGATCGAAACGTCAATATCGATGAACTCGTGTACTTCGTGAACAATCGAGCCGGATGGTTGACCGCGGACTACCGGGTAAACGGCACGATCGACATCCTGAAAAGCTTCATTGCTGCGGGTTATCCGGTCATTGTCGAAAAAGGGTACATCATTGAAAGCGATGGCCCGGATGCGGGTTGGGCCGGTCATTACCTGCTTCTCACGGGATATGATGATGGGGAGAAATTGTTTGTCGCTCAAGATTCTTTCAAGGGCCCCGACCAAGAAGTGCCGTATGGTACGCTCGATGATGGTTGGCGGGCGTTTAATCGCGCTTATCTGTACTTTTACCCGGTCGATCGTCCTCCTGATCTAGAGGGAATCCTCGGGGATGATCTCGACCCGGACAAGAACCGGGAAGATGCCCTTGAAGTCGCTCGAACCGAGATCGAAACAGATTCAACCGATCCTTTCGCGTGGTTCAACCTCGGCTCGAACCTGCTCTATTTTGAGCGATATCGCCAGGCTGCAAATGCCTTTGATCATGCTCTTGAAATCGGCCTGCCCTGGAGGTTTACGCGCTACCAGTTTGGCCCATATATCGCTTATTTCAATCAGGGTCGCGAGGAGGATGTGATCGAATTGGCGGACGCTACCCTCAACAGGACTTCGAAGGCGGAAGAATCGATGCTCTGGCGTGGCTGGGCGCGCTATCGGTTGGGAGATGTCGATGGCGCCATCGAGGATTTTCGTTCAGCATTGGGCGTCAACCCGAACTACCTCGATGCGCTGTATGCGTTGAGCTATCTTGGTGTGGGCGATTGATGCGCCGACCAAATTGTCACCTGTCCCAATAATCTGCATCGAATTAAATAGATGGTATTAATGTCAGCAGAGGCCGTTAGAGTAAAAGAATGGAGAAATTGAAATGCTAATAAGCGATGATGTGGCAAAGAAAATGAACGCCCAGATCGGCAGTGAGCTAGGGGCGTCCAACCAATACCTGAGAATTGCGGCTTACTTCGATCGCGAAAATCTTCCTGAGTTGGCTGCATTCTTCTTCCGTCAATCCGATGAAGAACGGATGCACGCGTTGAAATTCGTGCATTATGTACTCGATGCAGGCGGTGAAATCGAAATCCCGGCCATCCCGGCGACCCCGGGTAAGATCCCTTCTGCGAAAGAGGCTGTGAAGATGGCGTTGGATTGGGAGCTGGAAGTCACGAATCAAATTAACGACATCATGGCGCTTGCGGTCGAGGAGCAGGATTTCATCGCTCAGCAATTCCTGCACTGGTTCGTGAGTGAACAGTTGGAGGAAGTATCCACCATGAGCGAGCTTGTGAGCGTCATCGATCGTTCCGGGGACCAACTCCTGCTCGTCGAAGAATATATCGCCAGACGCGGGGATCCTCACGCGGTCGCTGCAGAGTAATTTGCGTAATCCCTGCGAGTTGAAAGATCGCCCATGGCAGAATCACGGGTGATCTTTTTTATATTGGTTCTCCTACAGCTACTGTGAAAATGAATATGGCTCGTTCTGGATCCGCCTGGTTCCTGGTACCTTAGCGGAAGACGAGAAGGCATGAACGCCTAGCCTGAGGCATGTCGAAGGCTTTGGATGAATACAAACAGGGAACCATCAGCGTATCCTGCTTATTTCCATTCGACCCTGAGGACCCGTTGGGGCTGACCACAACGGGGGATTCCCTAGAACATCTTCAACTGACGAGCGGGTCGTCGACCGCTCAGGGTGATATACGGTGCGGCACGTTCAGCCCGGACACCCAATCGTCGAAGCTGACCCATATCGGATAGGTTCATCGTCCGCCTTGCATGCAGCACTGCCGAGACGGATCGGGGTCCGAGCCCCGGGATCCGAAGAAGGACCTCCCGCCCGGCGCTGTTCACCTCCACGGGAGATTCGACATAGAGATGATCGGCAAGGATGGACTTGGGATCCTTGTGGATGGGCAGATCCCCAGATTCGTTGAACGGGAGTTCCTCGAGTTCATATCCGTAATCCCGCAACAGGAAGGAGGCCTGATACAAACGGTGCTGGCGCGTCCGATCCTCCTGGGGATGGTTTTCGAAGGGGGTTCCTGGTACCGGGTTAAACGCCTCGAAGTAGGCTCTTCTAAGTCCCACGTCTCGATTCAGCGCCGCGACGGTGACGAGTAATTCGAGGTCCGTCTCACCTGCTGCGCCAACCACGAACTGCGTTGTGCTGGAGGGCCAGCGCCCTCGCCATCCGAGATGAGGAGGTTCTGTCCTGCGGATCGTCTCGATCCACTTCAACGGCTGCAGGAGTTCCCGGTCGAATTCCTTCTGGGGCGCCAGCTCGGTCAGCCTCGAAGGGTTGGGGGCTTCAAGGTTTGTAGAGACCCGGTCTGCAAGCTGCATGGCGCGGTAGACCTGATCATACTCGGCTCCCGGCATGATTTTTAAATGCAGGTAGCCCAGATAGTGTAGTTTTTGACGCAGGATTTCAGCTGTGTCGATCAACCTGTCCTGAGTTTTGGCTCCGCCGGCGAATATCCCGGTGGAGAGAAAGAGTCCCTCGACGAGGCCTTTCCTATTTGCAGCGTGGAACGTTCGGGCCAATTCATCGACTCGAAAGGACATCCTTTGAAAATTACGCCCTGCACGAAAGGGGCAGTAGAAGCAGTTTCGCTCGCAAGCTGTTGTCAGCATCGCTTTTAATAGAGGGACTCGACGTCCTCCAGGGGCTGCGGCAAAATGGACGGGGATCTCGTTCCCATCGAATTTCACTTTCATGTTGGAGGAGCTGCTTCCGTACTTCCGGCGCATTTGCGCAGGCGTATCGCCATATCGCCCGCGTGATGATGCCCCGACGGGTCCATCGGATTCAAAACAGGATGCATCGGCCGAGAGCGCCAATTTATGCAATGGATCCATAGCCGCAACAATAGCACAAATGTTCTGTTTCCTCAAGCCTGTGGCGTGTTTTATGTGCGTAAACCAACTGTCTGTGAACGCCCGGCATGTGCGATAGCCAGGAGCTGAAAGCCCTTCGCGGACGTTGATCCGACGAACCATTTCTCGAAGGCAGCCTCGCGGGTGTGGACCCGTGCGGGAAGGACCAAGCTGGCGGAGGACG
>CAZMZL010000303.1:0-3162 GCA_964570595.1 uncultured Anaerolineaceae bacterium
GTCCGAGAAGATAGACGGCCGAATCGTGGAGAACACTATTGAAGGGGGGGATTGAAATAGTTATAGGCAGCCCTGGACAAGTTTGCCACCAACTTTGATGTCGGCTCCCAAACCATTTCTTCATCGTCCCAGAGGAAGATGGACATCACATAATCCCCACCCGGGGTAAACACGATGCCGGCATCTCCGATCATGTCGAGGGGGGAGGAACGCCATCCATGCTTGTGCGCGACACGCGTTCCGTCAGGAACACCGCCTTTGATCAAGGTTCCAAGGATGTTTTCAGAGAGCAGGTCCTGCATTCTCTGACATTCTTCCGGATAGATTTCCCCAGGATAGAGAGCCAACAATGCTCCACCACCTTCTGCACAGGCGTAGATATCTTCCAGAAGCATCCCCATATCCGATGCCGTCGTCTGGGTATAACGGTCAGGTCTCGTATTGATGTCGGTTCGTTGATTTGCCTCGGTCGAGTAGGTTCTAAGCAGCGGGGCATTGAGATAGTAATATCCAGCAGTAAACGTGTTCTCCAGTCCAAGCTCCTGGATCGTCTCCGTCACAATGAGAGGGCCCGTGTTCACATCCATGTCCTTCATCAGCCAGTCAGAAGGATCGTTGCCGGATTCGGTGATCATCTCCTCGAGCCAGCGGGATTTCTCCGCGCTCAACGGTTCATCTTCAAATCGATAATAAGCCGTCATGATGGGGATCTTATTGATGGATGCCGCCGAGAAGGCAATATCCGGGTTCGTAGGTATTTCTTCCCCGTCCAGCGTTGCGAAGTGAATATTCTCACCGCTGCGTAAATCTGTGAGGTAGATCACGACAAGGCCATTGAATTTTGCCACCTGGACGTTCTGTTTCAGCAGTATTTCGAGAGTCTCCAGCGTGGGCTTTGGGGCTACATCCGAGACGACAGGAAGATTGACCCTCCGGTTCGTAGATGAGCGCATGACCACCCCAATAAGTTCTTTCGCTCGAGCGATATCAAGCACGCGCCCAGGTACGCCGGCGGAAAACGTCGGACTCCCCGGCACAGGTTCCGATGGAATGGGTGGCTCGTCATATCGGTTACCGATATCCTGCAGGTAACTTTCAAGCTGCGAGTCCGAATATTCAGCTCGAACGGGAACACTGCTTGCCTCGCCGGGTCGGTTCCAGAGGAAATCCCAGAAACCTGTCCAGAAATCATCCCCGGTTCGCTCATGCTCAGCCGCAGCAAGCATGACATCCGTGTCCAGTTGGAATCCAACATTAGCCGGATTTAAAATCATAATTTGATCATCATAGTGCAGTTCAATCGGGGTACTGTAGGTGGTGAGCAAACGATCGAGGGCTTCTGATTGGGACAAACCTCCAACCGAAACGCCGGCGATCGTCAATTGATGAGGCAGACGCGATCTTTGGCGGCTGTAAGCGACAAGTTCAATAAAGAACAGGGCTACGGCTGCAAGCAGCAACGCAATCGAAATCCATCGCAGAATATCCGGGCCGCTCCGTCTCATTCTCCCTCTCGGCGCGAGAGTATATCATAACGAAACCATCGTCGGTTAATAGGAATATTAATCCGTCAAACCGTTCAAAGGAGGTTCTCCCCGCACTACACAAGCTTGACCAGCAGGCTGGGAAGCATGTTGGCGAAACCATGAGCGCCCCACCCAATCCATACGGACCCGGTTCGTTCAACCAGCCAGCCGGAAAGAATCCCGAATCCCAATATGCTTATGATCGCCAGCCAACCTTGATTCCAATGAACCGGATAGAGGGCGAAGAGACCCGCTTGCATCAAGATCCCTGGCCATCGTCCCAGCCTCCGAACAAGTGAACGCCCGGGGGAGCCCCGGTAAAAGGTCTCTTCTAACGAAGGGGACCAGGATCATGGAACCTATCACGGATGTCCATGAAGGTCCCAGCGAGACTGTCGAACGAAGCATCAAATAGTTGAAACCCATGCTCAAGCCTCGCCACATACCACCGGCAACCATGCCCCATCCATAGCGAGCGACCGCCCGTTCTCGGACATAACCATAGAGCCCGGGGGAGCGTTTGGTCATCAAGAGCGTTCCCCATGGAATGATGACCAAGAAGCCTGTCGCGATCATTGATCCGCCTGAGCCAGAGCCTGTCAAGGCGAGACCGTCCATCAGAGAGGATGAAGATCAACCCCGGCAATATTGAGCGGATGGGTAGCGCCTCTCGATATCCATTCTTGTGAATAGGATCCCTCCAGCCGTACCTCAAGCTCCTCCACCTCAACCGGGAAGGCTTGCAAGCTGTTCTTCAATTTTAGAGGCACTTTCTTTCAGGTTTTCAAGTTTGTCGCGCTCCGCAGTAACAACATCTTCCGGCGCGCGCTTTGAGAACTCACTTTCCAGCAGCCGTTCCAACCGGTCAATCTGAGCAAGGCGTTCTTCCAGCTGACGCGTGAGTCGCTCGCGTTCTGAAGCCGTATCGAGCATCCCCTCCATCGGGAGATAAATCTTGATCGATCCAACGACCAGCGAGACGCTGTTGTCGGGAACAGCCCCGACCGACTGCTCGATGAGTAAACTTTCTTCATCAAGACCAGCCAGGGAGGCTATGGCAGCGCGGGACTCCATAAGCCGTGCATGGTATTCCCCCGCCTCAATGGTGGCAGATATCCTTTTACGCACAGGCACGTTCTTTTCCAGACGTAGGTTCCGTATCTTCGTCACGACTTCCTGGACGACCCTGAAGTCCAAAATCGCTACCTTCTCCCGGTCTTCTACATCACATCCTTCCGGCCACCGGGCGACGATGAGAGCTTCTTCCCATCCACCGGATGGGTTGTATCCGTCATCCTGACCCAGAGAGGCTCGTCGCAGGTATCCCCATAATTCTTCAGTTACAAATGGGATAAAGGGATGAAGCATACGCAAGACGGTATCGTACACCTCCACAGCAATCCACAATGTGAGCCAGGCGCGATCCGTATCAGCATTCATCTGGAGTTTGGCAACCTCCAGATACCAATCTGCAAATTCACTCCAGAAGAATTCGTAGACCTGGCGACCGGCCTCACCGTACTGATGGTGATCAAACAACCGGTTGACATCCCGCACGAGCTGGTTTAACCGAGCAAGTACCCAGCGATCCGCACCGGTCTTATCCGGGATCTGGCCAGGCTGCGCGGGAGCATTT
>CAZMZL010000304.1:0-3113 GCA_964570595.1 uncultured Anaerolineaceae bacterium
TCGCCCCCCAGCTTAACGGTTACATTTCACGAACGTCACCTGGCACTTCGGCACGGCGGCTTGTAGCTCTTCCACACCGGCGCGGGACGCTCGCGTATACCGCAAATCCACTCGGCGCAATTGGTTCAGTGCCTTGAGCACATCCACACCGAGAGGCGTGAGCCTGCGGGCGGTCTCAAGCACCACCCTTTGCTTTTCGCTAGAGGTCAGTTTCCGGGTTGGATCCAGCGAGAACGACAGAGGTTCCAGGAAAAAGGCGATATCGAATTCACGGCATCGATCACCAACTGCGCGTACCAGGTCTTCCTGCCGGGGTGCTTCGGCTGCGTCGGGATGGTAGTAAACCAGGAGCTTGACGGCACTCGCTCCCACGCGTCGGATTTTGCCGACACTCCAATCCGGCAATATTTGACTGAGACGATTGGATCTGTCACCCGTGTATCCAGTCGCTTCAAGGGCAATAATTAAGCCTACATTCCCGGGGATTGCGTCCCCGGCAATTGCCTGAGCTGCACCAATCTCAGGATCGAGGAGCACGCCGCTTGCGTGCGGAAGGACCGCTCGCAGAACCTCCTGTTTGAAGGTGACCATTTCATCGATGGCGACTTTCTCGGGGTGAGCAGGGTCGAGTGCTCGGCGAAGGTTGTTGCGATGATCGAGAGCGAGGATGGCAAAAGCACCTTCACGAGTAGAGCATTGGGCCAAACCGCGACGTTTCCCGAGACTCATGGACATGTGTTCCTCTTCTGATTCTTCCAGAGTGAAAATCTACGATGGTTTTATGTCTTGCACATTGCGCTTTCGTCGCTGAGCCAACCACACAAGCGTGTCCTACGTATGTGGATAATTACATGCATCCAGATAACCCTCTAGGACATCCGTGATCTTCCCGAGAATGAGTTCCATCGAGTTGCCCCGGACCTGACCTTCCACGACCTTCTTCAACTGGTCTGGCAAATATTGGCTGATCAGGGCGGTGGGGATCTCCAGGTTCGATAGGTTTCTGACCAATAATTGCGTCGCACCCTCCAGTTCCGGATACGCCCAGTAGTAGCGACAACGATCCAGATAACTGTATTTGCGCTGGTACGCGCTGACTTGCGAGTCCGATGAGTAGTAGCATTTCCAATGCTGAGGGTTTGAGATCATCACCTGATCGAATACCACTTTCAGATCGGATAAGGGTCCGTCAGCCTGAGACAGCAATTCTTTTTCGATTTCTTCAAGGGCGAACAGGGCCTCTCTCATCGCGAAGGTCAACGCCGGTCCGACCTTAAGGATGGCGAAATGGTCCTCCACCAGTTCTCTTAATGCGGATCCCGCCTGGTAATCGGTTGAATGTGCTTCGAAGACGAGATCGTCCATGCCGGCGATAAGATTGGATAGCTCCCGGGCATGATCTCGATCATATCGATGGACCACCGAGTCACTGAATTCGACGCCGGGTTGAACCACAAAGGCCGCAACTTGCCCCCAGGCTTCGTGTAGATTGCGTTTGAAAAAAGCATCCCGTGTATGGGCGATGCTTGTCTCGGTTTCAAATGCTGAAGAGACCTCGACGGCCTCCCTGTCCCGGGAAGCTCCGCCAGGGGAAGGGACCTCGGTTCCAACCACAAAGACCAATTCGGATATGTCCCCGCCCAATGCTCCCATCTCGTTCACGGCAACCTCACACAACTGTGCTTCGCGGTGGGCGATCGTCTCGTCGGTCAGCGGGATCGCGTCATCCATGCAGAGCATGCTCGCATCCAGGTGGATTTTCTTGTAGCCCGCTCGGATGTATTGGCGAACCAATTCCGCCGATTTCGTCATGGCCGACTCTGCGGTTTCATTCTTCCAGACAGAGGGGCCCAGATGATCCCCGCCCAGGAAAATTGAGCCTGGGGTGAGACCGTGTTGGACAGCATGCTTATGGACAGAAGCGACAAATTGTTCTGGCGTGAGCCCCATATAGCCGCCATATTGATTGACCTGGTTGCAGGTCGATTCGATCAGTAATGGAAAGTCGTGTTTTTTGGCCAGCATCAGAGCAGCCGACAGCACATAGGGGCTTGCAGAGCAGACGCTAAATATCCCGGGAGGCTGGCTTTCAGATTTCATCTCAATGATTCGCTTGAGATATGAAGAAATGCGCATCGAGGATCCTGTCGTTGAAAATTTCGAAGTTTATTCACCCGATCGATGGTCGCGGCGTCATGTCAGCGCGCGATACACATAAAATGATGCCCGGGACGACAAACTCGACAAATTATAACACCAAATAATCACATTTGCTTGCGCACACATGAGCGATATGATAGGATACATACAGGATTAACATAAGTCGTGATTGTTGGAGGAAGATTGAGTTTAGAGTTAGAGATCTCGAGCATCGAGCGTCAAAGGGCCATCCACGACCTGATTGAGCAGGACAAGCGAGTGAGCGTCACGGCGCTCTGCGAGGCATTTTCCATCAGCGAAGCCACGGCGAGGCGCGATCTTGAAACGCTAGCCAAAGAGGGGAAGATACAGCGAGTGCGGGGAGGGGCGATCAAGACCGAGCAATCTCCGCCGGAACTGCCGATTCTGCAGCGGGAAAATGAACTGGCAGGGGAGAAGGAAAAGATCGGTCGGGCGGCGGCAGAGTTGATCGAGCCGGGAGATACGGTCTTTCTGGGGAGCGGGACGACGGTACTGGCTGCGGCCCGCTATGTTCACAACTGCCAGGAACTGACCGTGCTGACCAATTCACTTCCGATCATCAATTTGCTGATCGGGTGTCCGGGGATCAACCTGATCGTATTGGGGGGCATGCTGAGGAGTTCGGAACTGTCCTTCATCGGGCACATCACGGAGAAGGCGCTGGGGGAGGTACGTGCGGATAAGGTCATCCTGGGGGCGAGGGCGGTCAGCCATGAACATGGGATCACGAACGATTACATGGAGGAGACCTTGACCGATCGGGCCATCATCAAGATCAGTCAGAAGGTGATTCTGGTGGCGGACCATACGAAGTTCGGGTCGGTATCGACGGCGTTCATGGCGCCGGTCGAGGACCTGCATGTGATCGTGACGGATAAGGGTACAGATCCTGAATACATTCAGTTGTTCAGGGATAAGGGCATCCAGGTCAT
>CAZMZL010000305.1:0-3110 GCA_964570595.1 uncultured Anaerolineaceae bacterium
TCAACGGTGAGCGGCTGGGTGGGCGACGACCGTACACCCGTCTGCTTCTCGGGGGGATGGACATGCAACCCGGGAGTATCGCTGGGCACAACGATGAGGCTCAGCGACTTTGAACCGCCCGAGGGGTCGGTCCGACATAGCGTGATAATCAGGGAGGCGACGCTTGCGTTCGTGATCCAGGCTTTGCTGCCGTTGATCACCCATTGATTCCCATCGAGTTCTGCGCTGGTTGCGATGCCGCCGACAAGATCGGAGCCAGCATTTGGTTCTGTAAGGGCAAGGGACCCTAATCCTCCCTTGCCCTGGGCGAGATCCGGGAGCCAGCGTCTCATTTGATCGTCGTCGCCAAACTGCGCGATCGGGGCGCATCCAAGCCCGTTGTGAGCCGAGATAGAGAGCGCAGTCCCGCCATCGGCCCACCCAAGCTGCTCGATCGAAATTGCAGCGCTGATGGCATCGACGCCGGCGCCGCCATATTCCTCCGGAATGTTCAAACTCAGCAAGCCGAGGGGGGCCATCTTCTCGATGGCATCCTTGTTGATCGAGGCCTTCTCATCCATTTCAGCGGCGGCTGGCTTTATCTCTCGCTCGCAGAAATCGCGCACCGCAGCCCGCCACATCCGTTGTTCATCCGTCAGGTTAAAGTCCATAATTTCCTCGCATGATGCCTCGATGAAACTGTCTGCCGCGTCGCCGCATATGGGGTCTCTGGAAAAGCGTTTGGGGTGGCATCATCATGGTCCAATCAATCTCAACGAATGTCTTTTGCGAGACCATCTCAAGCTCCGCAATCCGTTCTCCCCAGATACATACCTCCCGGAAAACTCAAGCGTGCCCACTGAAAAATAATTCATGGGCTTTGATCAGGTATATCCGCGACCATCCTCGGATACCAATACCAGAGCACATCCTGGGCAGGTTTGCTGTGGATTGAGGAGGATTTGTCCCGTAAAGCAGCCGGGAAATAGTAACCCCTGACAGAAAAACCCGTGATCTGTTCCCTTGGAAAGGATGCCAGTAAGAGTGCGTTGATCAACCTCGCCTGCCCTGAAAGGTCGACCTTTAGGTCGGGATCGACCACCGCACCTGCTTCGAAATCTGCTGTTGGACGACAGCTACCATCAGGAGCAGGAGGGCAGGCGTTGGCGGTGCCCTGCACGGAGGCGTAATCCATGCTTAAGGTGATGGGCAGGTCATCGAGATAAGCCTGAAGAAGCACTTCATCTAATCTTGTGTTGGCTGCGGTCTGCAGCTCGGCGACCGAAGCCTCGGGATCATCACTGAGCGGTTCATACCAATACAAAATCACTTCATCCACCATATCGATGAACGGAGGGGGTTCTTCCATTGCAGGATCCAGCTCCAGGGCTATTTGACCCGAGTAGCGGTCCCTGATCTCATCGATGAGGTCTTTCCAGCGTTCTTCGCTCGAGTTTGGCACTCCGGAAGGGGCGCCATCTACGAGTTTTCCGGATGGGAAGGAAGGGGAAACCTCCGCGCCGCCGATGATGAGTTTGTCTGCATCGACCCTCGACGCAAAGTCTGCATAGCTGAGGACAAAGGACTTGTACTCATCAAACCAGACGGTCCACCAGGTGCGGTCTCGCCCTGCGCCAGCCCACCAATCCGCGAGATTGCCGGAAGATGAGAGCAGGCTCGGGCGGATTGCAATCATGGACTTGTTCTGTTGAGCAGCGTCGATCCATGATCCCAATTCCACTTCGAACGGCGAAACCGAAGGATCGAAGGAGATGACAGGAATCGGGTTTTGCCCCTCGAGCACCCAGGCTGGAGAGAACGTGACTGAATTTGCCCCGATATGGTCAATATCTTCCAGCGCCCTGGGGATCGTGCTGTTCATCGATGGATGGAAGCGGGGAGATAGCTCTATGCCGGCTTCGAAACCGGGTCTTGCGATAATCGTGTCGGAGATAATGGTGGTGGAGGGAGCTTCCGCTCCATACCATTGCCAATCATCGACTTCATCAACGACGCCACCTTGATCTTTGGAAATCGTCAGAGGGCGGCCGGGGGCACTCGGTCCGAAAGTTTCAATATCATCCGCACTTCCACATTGTCCGTTTCGGCAATAGCGATACTCCACCTCCCCGGAGAAATCAAGCGGACTGTTGATGATGTAGAACCATTCATTTGTGCCTATCTTCCACATCGGGATGGGTTCATACCACGTGGAGGGGTTGATCTGGAGCGTGACCTCGTCTTGAGAGGGCGTATGATCCGGTGCTTTGACTTGAAATGCCAGGCTGCCTCGATCACCGACATGCCAACTCGCAATGGTGTCGCGTATCGTAATGTCTTCGTCGGGCACGATCATCTGCCTTATCTGGAAGAAGCCATTCTCGTCGCGCTCGGCATTCCATAACCCATCCCCCTGTGTGTATTTATATCGTAAGTCGGTCCCTGCATAGAGTTTCAGAACTGCGATGTAGTGAAGTGGGTCGACCATGATGAGTTCGGGCATATGCTCGACCGATAGATCGAGGTTGCCCTTCAGCTCGACAAATCGATTTCCAAGTTGCGCGATATTTCCTGCAAGACGGAGGGGGGTGCCAGGTATCGTGTCCGCAGGGACGGTGACCTCAAATGTCACCGTCACCGGGAGAGCCTCGGGCAGGGCCATGTTCACGGGTGTGGTTTGGGCGGGGGCGATCTGTACTTCCTGGGAAACAATGCCTACCGATCCGTCAGGGCTGAATGCGGTTAATGTCTGTAAACCTGGAGGTAATTGGTCAATTCTAAATTGGCCATCCGAATCGGTGAAAGTGATCACCCCGCCGACATGTACGACGATCTCCCCGAGGGGCGCACCTGAATCCGTTTCTGTTAGTTGACCTAATATTCTACCGGAGGTACCTGGATACTCCTGGTTGGACCATACCGGGACGATGTCGTAGATATCGGTAAATCCAGAGAAGTGGGCGACTCTGTATCGTGTAGGTGATCCAGCGATATTACCCTCGATGAGCTCGTCGGGTGCTCTCAGCACATACCGATAGCGGAGCAAGGACCCGACAGGAGGCAGGAGGGTGGCCTGCCAATGTCCCTCATTCACGAAGGTCATGGGAAAAGACTGGGGGTTGAGATCAATA
>CAZMZL010000306.1:0-3083 GCA_964570595.1 uncultured Anaerolineaceae bacterium
ACCCGGGCTCAGGAGAACCTTCTCCAGTTCCTCGAGCTTTCACCTCAAAAGTCAGCGACCATCACCGACAACATTTTACAAATTGTAGAGCCCGACGCGCGCCTGATCGACTTCTTTGAGATCGATATGCTCTGGCTGCTTCCATTGGAATCGTCGGTGACATGGAATTCGGATAAAACAAGCTACCGGGACACATTCGGGAGACATTTTGCGGCCGGGGGCGGATTTTACAATCTGGTGGCTGTCCCTTTCGTGGATGTTGACGAAGAAAAATGGGGAGCATTCCAGTTTCCAGAGCTATCCATCGATCGATTTGCTCACCTTGGTGAGAAGGCACGAAGATGGTCTGACCAGGGATATGGTCTTGGGATCGACGGTCCCTGGGGGCTTTATGAGATCAGCTCGAGCCTGGTCGGTGTATCTGAATACCTGATGATGCTCGTACTTAATCCAGGGCTGGCCAGAAGGATCGCCGAAGATGTCCTCGAGAAGTACCTGATACCCTTCTACGATCTGCTCCTTGCGGAGACTGCCTCACATGTACAAGTCGTCGGCATCAGTGATGATTTAGGGGCTCAAAACGGACTGCTATTTTCTCCGAAGATCTATCGTGATATCTTCAAGCCACTCCATGCAAGCCTCATCGCGCATATCCATACGCTGACCGACGCGAAAGTGTATATTCACTCGGATGGCTCGATCTATCCTCTCATTCCAGATCTTCTCGATATTGGGGTCGAGGGATTAAATCCCGTGCAATATACTGCGAAGGACATGGAATTAGCTCGCTTAAAGCGTGATTATGGCGATGATCTTGGTTTCTTCGGTGGTGTGATCGAGAATGCGGTTCTCAGTTTCCAGTCCCCCGCCGAAGTTCGACGCCTGGTTCGAGAAAATGTATCGGTACTGAAAAGCGACGGTGGATTTATATTTGCCCCCATCCACAATATTTCCCAGGAGGTGCCTCCCGAGAATATCGTCGCCCTGTATAAAGCCGGGCTCGAATTTGGAGCCTCCTGAACACATTCGACGACCATCACATGCGTCTGCTTATCATGAGAACAATCCCGTGTTGTACTGTTCAAGTACAACACGGGATTGATTTTCCGTGATCCGGAACAAGCGATCGAGTTCTAACTTTCCCCCAACACCGACCTGGCAATCTCAACGATTGGTGATTCGCTCACAGCCAGGCCAACCTGAGACGTTTTCTCGTTATACCCTTCGTACCACATGTAATACAGGTCCCCGACTTTCAAGATTTCGGGAAACCAAATGGCCCGCCATTCCCATGTTCCTGGCGGTCCAGCGGACATGACCGGATTATGCGGATAACGGATCCAGTTCCTCATATCCTGAGAAAAGGCCAATCCAAAGTTCTTGGGATAGTCTTTATCCTCATCGTCGCCGGCATAAGCCATGATGAAGGTGTCGCCCTCCCGGAAAACTCGCGGGGTTACAACCGAGAAACCATCCCAGCCCTCCCCACCCGGTGCAAAAACGAGCCCTTCTTCCTGGAACTTCTTCCCATCTTTGGAAGTAGCGAGGTGAAATGCGTAGCCACCGTCGGGATGGTCGAGTGAGTAGAGCATGTAGATCGTGTCACCGGCTAACACGACCTCGGGAGCCCTGCCCACCAGAACAGGACCCTCCTTCTTGAAATGGCGACCATCTTCCGAGGTTGCTAATCCAATCGAATCAGGCCCGTCGCCCAGGGCACTGTAATAAAGATAAACGCTGCCATCCAGCTCCACGCAGGCAGGATCTACAAGATGCGTGCCGTCATAGCTCCCAGGCTCTCCCGGCGAGAGTACTGGATTCTGGGCGTAATCGGTCCATCCGGTGCCGTCAAAATCTTTCTTGGACAGCGTAGCGATGCCGATGCTGTCTTGACCGTCCTGCTTGCCTACATAGAAGATCTGGTAATGATCTTCTCTCGGCAACACGTCCACGGTCATACTGGCGTCTTCACGCCATGTTCCTGGTTCTGCCCCGAGAGATGAGAGCGGATTATTTGAAGATTTTTGCCAGCTGATCGTCGCCATCAAAATATATCCCTTCTTCGGATTTACTTCTTGACAAAGAGGTGATGGTTACACTGGTCGCAACCCTGCATGAGCTCCTCAGTGCGCTCAAAACCAATGTTGGCCCCGGTGATTTCGTTGAAATCCTTGATCATGTCATAGTCGACTTCGCAGAACAACAAACCGGTATCCGCCCAGCCTTTCTCACGGAAGAGCGTCGACCAGGGACATTCAGTGAATTTTAAATGAACGTCATCAGGAGTCATTTCAACGACTTCCATTTCGTATCCCTGTGGCAGGTCGGTGATTAACCACTCCGCATAGGCTTGTGCATCAGGGTTCTTACCCTTCATCTCCTCCCAGCTTGGGGCACACGCGTTAAATACAGCCTTGTGGTAGGCATCATAGGCCAACTTTCGACCCTCTTCCGCCCCCAGTCGTTCTTTGATCGCTTCAACGAGTGTGCCGTAATTGTTCACCCAGAACTTGTTGACTGCCGTTTCTGCTTCCAGGGGTGTTACACCCTGTGCTTTGCCGAGTGCCATTATTCTCTCCTTTATAACTTGGTTATAAAATATCTTTGGTCATCTAATCTCACGACATCATTACATGATCACCCTTCCCCATGCAGATGGATTGAGCAATACAACGATTCGCTGTCATAGCTACTCTTTCCCGACATAGATGTGATGATTGCAGTGGTCGTCCCCTTCCATCAGGGTCCGGCTGCGTTCGAAAACCAGATTCGCTTCGGTGATCTCATTGAAATCCTTGATCATGTCATCGTCGACTTCGCAGAACAACAAACCTGTATCCGCCCAGCCCTGCTCGCGAAAGAGCGTCGCCCACGGGCAGCATGTGAGTTTAAGCCGGCAACTCTCCGGTGTCATTTCAACGATCTCGAGTTCATAGGCCTGGGGCAGATCCGTCACAAGCCATTCCGCATAGGCCTTCGCATCCGGGCTTGAATCCTTCATCTCCTCCCAGCCTGGTGCGCAAGCGTTAAGGACAGCTTTATGGTAGGCATCATAGGCCAATTTGCGACCCTCTTCCGCCCCC
>CAZMZL010000307.1:0-3038 GCA_964570595.1 uncultured Anaerolineaceae bacterium
ATTTCGTCGTCTCGGTCTTCGGGGACTCTCGAATCCCATTCTCCCCGTGCCAGTTGTTCGGAAAATTTGGTGAGCGTTCCAAGCGGTCGCAGCATTCGATTGCCGATGAAGATGACCGAAACGATGGTCATGATCGTCGCCCCGACGATCAAGATGACGATGAAGGGCGTGAGCTCGTTGATCTCGGCGAAGATATCCTCCTGGGGAAGTTCGGCGACGATCCCGATATCCCACTCAGGAATCCACTCATATGCTGCCAGGACCATATCGCCCTGAGGCCCCGGATATTCCTCTACTCCCGAGGCCTCCAGTTGAGCGCTGCTAAAAATGGGATGGTCCTGGCCGTCGATTGTCTCGGGGGAGGTGCTGTATCGCAGGAGCTCAACCAGAACATCGGGCGCCAGAAGCACGAATGTGCGACCACGCTCGACACGATAGACGCCTCGTTGCTCCCAGAATACCTGCATCTCCGTCATCAGAGCGCCCAATCTCGGACCAATATTTACGCCCATGAGCATGACCTCTGGGTCTTCGCCATCCGTCGGTTGAAGTGGGATGCTGGTGAGGAAGGCGAGGTCATCCGGGGAGAACAATCTCTCATCATAGACCGGATTCGTCTCTAAGTCTGAAAAGGATACGGACCCGTCAGCCACCGATTTTGAAATTTCACCGGTCCAATCAGGGTTGGTGGATGCGAGCACCTCTCCGTCTGAAAGGCGAATGAGAACCATGTCAGAATAAAGTAATTCGCCCTGACGGGTCTTTAGTTCTTCTAATTCGGTCACCGCTGTTACCGACGCCTGCCTGGAAGCCGATGATCCGGGCGAGGAGCGGGCAAGGATGCTCGCCGCCTGGCGCAGCGCAGATCGCTGGCTTCCTAGCTGCAATCTTTGTTCACGGTTACTTGCCCATTCATCGATAACCGCAACCTGGGCTTGTGCTGCCGAACTCATCTGGCTGGAGGCCTGCGCTTCGAGCAAGGATCGAGAGCGAAGGTAAGCACCGATCCCCAGGATGAGCAGAGGTATCAAGATGAGTGGGAGGAAGACGATGGCCATTCTTCGCCCCAGCCGTCCCCGAAATTGAGGCTCTGAGGTTTGTGGTCTTGTGATTCGATCAAGCATGGTTATTTCACCTCCCAGACTTGACCACCGGTCAGCGTCTGCTTGATCTGATCTGGAAAACGATCGGGGTCAAGTGGCTTGCCAATAAAGCCGTCAAATCCAGCGGTGCGGGATTTTTCCATCTGTTCCTCGCTTGCATATGCGGTGACGGCGACCACGGGGATGTCCTTAAGGGAACTAGAAGCCCGAATCTTTCTCAACGCCTGGTAGCCATCTTCGTATGGGAGTCGAATATCCATGAGGATGAGGTCGAGCCTCGGGAGAGTGTCGGCATACTCGACCACTTCGTACCCAGACGTTTTCCATTCGCAATTCATGCCCACATATTCGAGCATGCGTGCCATAAGCACAAAGTTTGAGACCGTATCTTCGACAATCAAGACGTTTATTTCTTGCGTTTGATCTGACAAGCGATTCTCCCTTTTCGCCAGCCGATTGTTTGCAGATTACGGATGCAAGATTCGTACAATCTGGTTGGGGAGTTGATCGACATCGATGGGTTTCTGTATATAGCCGTCACAACCCGCGGATATGGTTCGTTCCCGATCTCCCCTCATCACGTTGGCAGTGATGGCGATCACGGGCGTCGCGGAAAATGCCGGATCAGTTTTTAATTGCGATGTCATGGTCAGCCCATCAATCTCAGGCATGTTAATGTCTACAAGGATGACGTCGGGGCGGTGGTCGTGCGCAAGCCGCATCCCTTCCATTGCGTCACCTGCCCCCAGGAATGAAAAACCCTCTGCTTGCAGGACGCGCTTGACGAGAATCCGGTTGTCGACGTTGTCTTCAACGTAGAGGACAGTAAGTGAGCCCTCTCCCATGTTGCCTCCAGGGTCACGTCAACCCGGCCAGCCGTAGGGTTGGCTGGCGCAGATTATAGTCAAAGGTTTCTGTATTTGCCAACAGAGCCCCCAATGATCGGAGGGGGCTCTGGGGAGGAGGAGCGCAAAGTGCTGGACCACTTCAAGTACCAGGAGATAAAGTTTCATTATGAGAGTGCAGGCAGGAAACTCACGCAGAGCTCTGACACTAGACACCCGAAATCTTCTCGTATACTGTTCTCTCCGGTACCGCCATGTGGGGCGCTTTGCGTTTCTATCGTATCATTCCTGTTGAGATCCACGACCTTACAGCGACCTTACAAGATACGACGTTCGTATAGCCATATTTCGGGATGGGAACTGAGGGGTGAATGAGAACCCTGTCGGGTTCCTTCCTTGGACAACGGGACGGCACCGTTGTGCGCGTGGATCGCGATGGAAGGCGTTGGAATCGCATGGGAGATCCTAGCTTGATGGTGTTTGGATTTCAGAGACTGGAATCGTAATCGTGAATTCAGTTCCTTCACCCTGGACTGATGCAATTTTCAATTCCCCGCCATGTGCTTCAATCAACTCCCTTGCGATTGTCAAACCAAGACCAAGCCCCTGTGGGAATCGTCTTTTCCTTGTGCTGCGATAGAACGGTTCAAAGACTTTCTCCTGCTCTTCAGTGGATATTCCTACACCCGTGTCCTTAACGCTGACCCAGATGAAACGAGCATTCGTTCCAGCCGAGAGGGTGATTTCTCCCTTCGGTGGCGTGTATTTTATGGCGTTGCTAAGCAAGTTTCCGAGTGCTTGTGACATGCGATGCGGATCGAGGGAAATTGTAGGCAGATCCCCGGGAATATTTGCTTTCCAGGCAATCTTTTTTTCCCGTGCGGCCGATCGCCAGGGGAGCGATATTGAGACAAGAAACTCTGAGATCTCCACTGGCTTTCTCTCCAACTCGATGGGCTTATCCATTCGACCCCTGATTAGCGTGAGATCTTCCAGCAATACTTGCATCCCTTGGATTTCTCTATCCATACCCTGCAGAAGTTCATCTCGAGTCACATCATCCTCGGCGGCGCCTTGAATGATGGCATAA
>CAZMZL010000308.1:0-3026 GCA_964570595.1 uncultured Anaerolineaceae bacterium
GAACGTGAGCACTTCTTGCGGATGTACATCCGCCAGTGTCGAGCCAACCAAACTCGGTCCAATGGAGGAGGGCGTGCTCGTGATCCAATACGACTCCGGCGCCCACGGCCCCGACGCCAACGGTCCCGTCACGCGGCAGGTTTTCATCGCATCCAACGATCCGCAAAAGCCTGAGGTCACGTTCGAATTTACCGCGAATGTGATCCCTGGTGCACCGTGAAGAAAAAACCACATCGAGCGCTTTTCCCCATCGCCTTCGCAGCGATCGCGATCACAGCCTGCGCTTGGATATTCCCTTCCGTCCTCTCCCAGAATGCGGGTTTCTCTTCTTCCGACAACGGAGCGCGCATCTATTACACAGGGACCAACTCCAACGGCGATCGCATTCGTTATCGCGGAGGAACCACATTCGGCGGCATGATGATGGGGCAGCAGCTCGCGTGCGCTTCGTGTCACGGGACCGAGGGACGGGGAGGCACTCACTTTATGCGTATGCAGAGGATGGACGCGCCCGATATCCGCTGGGAGACGCTCGCCAGCGGCGAACATGGAGGACACGAGGGTGACGAGCAAGGCGAGGGTGCCTATGACGAAGCCGCATTTAAACTGGCTTTGACGGAAGGTATTGAGCCAGGCGGCGGATCGCTTTCGAAAGACATGCCCCGGTGGGAGATGAGCGATGAGGATATTCGTGATCTGATTGAATTTCTTAAGACCTTGGATTAGTGATCGAAATCGGGTTCTCATCGTTGAATTCGACCAGAACGGCAGATGCAATCCACGCCCTCTTCTTTTCAGCCCATCCCCACAATGTTCATTTGCGATGAAACGCGCCGTTTGGCGCATCTTCACCTTCGTCATGAGGCGCGCATGGTAGAATTTTATTGCGGTGAACATATTCTCGAACACGAGTTGATCCTGCTATTACTCTGATTTGGGAGATCAACGACCACTTCCGAAATTACGAAGAGGACTCAATTGCAGCGATGGGCTCGAAACACGAATGGGTATATGGAGGAAAGACATGAAAGATAAGCGAATAAACATTGTGGTTTTTCTTGCGATCCTGCTGATCGGCGTGATCGTGCTGGCAGCTTGCAGCGGATCGACATCGGAGCCGTCTGAATCCACTTCATCTGACCAGGTCGCAGAGGAGGAACACGATGAGGGCGAAACTTCCGACGATGATCACGGGCACGTAGAGGTCCCGGCCGAATTTGAGGATTTTGTTAATCCACTTGACGGCGATATTGAAGCATCGGCAGCCGGTAAGGCATTGTATGCAATAACGTGCGCCGCATGCCATGGCCCTACCGGTCTGGGCGACGGAGGCGCAGCAGCTGCGCTCGACCCGAAACCTTCCACGCTTGCTGACGCAGACATGATCGCGGGTCTTTCAGATGCGTATTTATATTGGCGTATATCAGAGGGGGGAGCCATGGAACCGTTTAATTCGTCCATGCCTCCCTGGAGAGCGTCCTATTCTGAGGATCAAATCTGGCAGTTGGTGACCTATATTCGCTCCCTGTCCGAGTAAATATTGAAATCACAGGAGACGATCTTCTTTGTTCGACCGTCTCCTGTGTGAACACATTCCTGCAGGGAGCAATGCTTCAGCCATCAAAGCGAACTGCCCCGATCGAAGCCAGAACTCCCCGCACGCAATTTATACACAAATCACACTCCGTCCTGTTCAATATTCCACGGGGGAAGGATCGGGATCGACGGGGTCCTGTTAATCGATGTGGCGGCGAGTAAGGAATGAATGTCCCAGCTTCTTCTGGAACTGGTGGGTATGTTGGCCAACTGATATTGTCCAGAAAATTCAAAACGGGATGATTGCAGTAATTCTTGATATGAGTACAGGAGACAAACGATGACGAATAACATCATTCGAGTTGCCGTCAATGGATACGGCGTAATCGGGAAGCGAGTGGCTGACGCGGTCCGTCTGCAACCCGACATGGAGCTCATCGGCGTTGGCGATGTGGTCAGCGACTACCGGGTGAAGGCCGGCGTCGTCCTGGGGATCCCGATGTATGCGTCTTTGCCGGATAAAGTGGACGCCATGAAGGCCGCCGGCATTCCGGTATTAGGGACACTGGACGATTTATTGGCCCAGTCTGATGTCGTGGTCGACTGCACGCCAAAGGGCATCGGCGCCAGGAATTTTGAGCACTATCAGGCGCTCGGGATTAAGGTTGTCTACCAGGGCGGTGAAAAACACAGCCTTACAGGCCATTCCTTTGTCGCCCAGGTGAACTACGAGAGCACGCTCGGTCGGGATGCCACCCGCGTGGTCTCCTGCAACACGACAAGCACCGTGCGCACCCTGGTGGCCCTGGACGAATCAGGTTTATTGAAGAAGGCGCGCGGTGTGCTGGTGCGGAGAGCTACCGACCCATGGGAATCGGATCACAGCGGCATCATGAACACCATTGTGCCTGAACCCCATATCCCCAGCCATCAAGGACCGGATGCCCAGACCGTTGCGCCGGATCTGGACGTGATCACCATCGCTGCCAAAGCGGCTCATACGCAGACTCATAACCACTACTGGATAGTGGAGCTCACCCGGGAATCCAGCCGCGAAGAAGTTCTGGATGTCTTCCGGGCCGCGCCTCGCATCGCCTTTATCCGCATGGCGGATGGCGTCGTGGCGCTCAACAGCACGATCGAGCTGATGAAAGATCTGGGCCGACCCCGGGGCGACATGTGGGAGGTCGCCTTGTGGGAAGATGTGCTCACGGTGAACGGAAACGAGGCCTATTACACATATCAGGTGTATAACGAAGCCATCGTGGTTCCCGAGAACATCGATGCGATCCGTGCGCTGTCCGGTGCGGTGAAGGACGGCAAAGCATCCATCAAGATCACGGATGATGCGATGGGGATGCGACAGGATTTCCTATCCTGAAGAATCCGGTGCGTGATGCGAAACAGGACCGTGTGTGGATCACCACGAGCATCATCCTTTTTTTGATACGAAGAAGAAGTGACTGCAGGAGGGAAAGCGATTTACGGGG
>CAZMZL010000309.1:0-3009 GCA_964570595.1 uncultured Anaerolineaceae bacterium
CATCATACGCCTATTGAAGCCACCGAGCAGGTGGATTTCGCAGGGAACGCTCTGTAAACAGATCATCCGGCAGGCCCAGATTGTAAGCGATGTCACTGAAGCTCGCTTCTGTTCGGTGTTCATTCCGGTGGTTAAACATACTGCGCTTTACGATGCTTGGAATACTATCGATCTCCTTGATCTCATGGGCGGAGAACGTTCGAGATAACTGGCCACGTTTGTCCCGATACTCCTCCTTCAATGGCAGGAAGTTTGCTTTGTCAATCCAGGAGAGCTTTTCGCCATAGCTGGCGCTCTTCTCATCTTTGGGCAGGCTCTTGATAACATAGCAATCACGTCCATTCAACGATTCCTCGCGGACAAGCGAGTGAATATCTGACGTGGGTTCCCGTCCTGAGACATCCTCGTATGTAAAATCAGAGCCTACGAAACTCGACCGCTCATCCTTCGCAGCGATGCGACGCACCATCTTGATGGCGGGGATATACAGCCAGCGGTCATCGTCCCTGGCTGGATATTTCCATACCATGAACGCCATATTCCGCACGTCGTTGGGTTTGCTGAAGTGCATGAAATATCGCTGTTCACCGCTTTCTCCCCGGTTCTTACGGAGCATGGTCAGATCCCTGATGCGCTCCTTTCCACCCTTGGTGATGAGCCGCATGTGGACTTTCGCCTTCATGTCGTCCCCCGCATAGAAGAATGCTTCGTGAGATTTCGCCATGATCTCATCCGCCGTCTGCGGCGTCTGAGCAAAGGCGTTAGAGGCGATGAACAATCCCACCAGCAGCAGACCAACGACAGCCGAAACACCCGCTATCTGTTTGCGGAAAATCCAGCCGCCAAAGGTGCGCATGAGCGCAGGCAGCAAAATTAGTGTCGTCAGGCCGCTAAATCCCATGAGCGCGGCGAAGAATATCCCAACCGTCACGTAAGGCGTCAGTGTTGCGAACACCAGCGGCAGGAATCCAAAAATTATCACCACCGCGTTGCGAGCGATAGCTCTTGCAGGTTCGCCGAAGACGGCGGCATTAGCTTTCTCCAGATCATTCAATTGGGCGCACTTGCCCCTGAAGCGTTGACAGAAGTGGATCGCGTAGTCAATGGACAGCCCCAATGCCAGCGACGAAATGACGGCAACGGGCATGTCGTAGCTCTTGCCCACAAAGCCCATGATGCCATAAGTCAGGGTGATAGCAAAAGTCAATGGCATCATGGAGATAAACGCCAGAAGGGGTGAGCGGAAGAGAATCACCATCAACACGAACACCGCCAAAAATCCGCCCAGCACCGCTTTGAGCATCCCCACCACCATCAGATCCTGCCACACCTTGTTGATGTGAGTTAAGCCCGACCAGCGGAATTGTATACCTGTCGGCGGGGAATTATCCTTTATGAACGCATCCACTGACGCCATGACATCCTCCATATCCTTGTTTTCACCGCGTCGGAATTGCACCCAGATATTCGCGTTACGATAGTCGTTGTCCACGAAGTTATCCAGATCGTTCGGGTCGCCAGACATCTGGAACAGGAACAGATATTGCCCAATTTCATCTTGAGCGGTTGGGACAATGTGATCCGCCTGATTCTCATCGTGCAAGACATAATTGATCCGTTTTACAATGTCCGCTACGGACGAAGTTTTTCCAATCACCTCTTGCGATTTCAGGTGATTTTGCAGTTTCTCGATGTACGCCATGACTTCGGGACGTTTGATGTCGTCAGCCTCCGTTCCTTCAACCACCAGGTACGCCATATAGGTGCCGCCGATGATCTTGTTCATCTCCCGGTCGGCGACGCGCAGGGGGTGATTCGGCTTGAACCACTTGACCGGGTTGTCGTTGACGACGATGCGCGTCACTCCCCAGATGCCAACGGCAAGGATCAGCAGACTGGCGAAAATGACCATTTTGTTACGATAGTAAGCAAAGCGCCCCAGCGGCGGGAGGAACTTCGCGAAGATGGAATCGCGTTCCTCGCGCTTGCCGAACCGCTCCAGTTTTTCCTCTTTGATGAGCATGGTGCAGGCAGGCACGAACGTCACCGTCAGCAGCCATGCGACCAACACGCCAAACGCCACGAACGCTCCGAACACCCGCACCGGGGGGATGTCCGCCAGCATCAGCGAGCCAAAGCCAACGGCGGTGGTCAACGACGTGTACAGCATCGGCGTGAACAACTCGTCTGCCACGGCGCGCAATGCCTGCCTTTTATTCCGTAGCGCTGGATACCGGTCGTGAAATTCACTCAGGATATGCACCGAATCCAGCACGGCAATCGGCATGAGGAAAATTGGGATCATGGAACTCATAATGTGGACGGTGTAGCCCAATCCGATCAGAAGCCCCATACCCCATATCACACTAAACATCGCAATAATCATAGGCGAAATAACCAGAGTGAGCTTGCGGAAAATCAGCCACATTATGACAAAGATCACCATCATCGCCAGTGGCGCCAGGATGCCCATTTGTATAAACATCTCAACCCCGAAGGTATCTTCAGCCACGGGCAGACCTGCTAGATAGTACTTCTGTCCGTCCGAGAGTTCCTTCTGGACAATCGCTTCCATCTCCCTGGAAATGCGGCGGCTCTCGTCTTTTTTCTCGATGGGCACGTAAATAGCGATGCCGTTACCATCCGTGGACACAAGCTGCTCAACGAACATCGGGTTGTCGTAGATCGCCTGCCGCAGTGCCGCCACCTCTTCATCCAATTGGGGCGGTTCATCCATGATGCGATCAATGGTCAACATCCCGCCTTCGGCTGTCACGTTATCCGTGGTGGAAACACGCATCACGTCCTCAACAATGACGCACTCAATCTCCACGATCTTGTCAGTGATACGCTGGATTTTGGCTAAAGTCCCCGGCCTGAAAATCCCCTGCTCATCCGTGATGCCCATTACGATCATATCGTGGATTCCGAAATCCCTTTTTACCTGGTTGTAAAACACCCGGTCGGGCTGGTCGGCGGGTGGCGAAACGCGAATCCCCGACCAGCGAA
>CAZMZL010000310.1:0-2993 GCA_964570595.1 uncultured Anaerolineaceae bacterium
ACCTAGTACCGCACCATCACCATCAACAACGGTTGAATCGAACTCGGCTTCAATCTACCCTCCTCGTTCAATGCTTCCAAGCGCCAATCCTCAAGCCAGACCTGAAAGGGCTCGCCGCTGGCTCCAGCCAGATCGGCAGCTCCACGGCTGAAGCGCTCCGTCTCCTGGTGCGTGTTGCCATCCACGTAGGTGAGCGCCAGATGGGCGAAGTAGATTTGATTCGTAGCGAAGGTTGAGTCCCGCGCGCCTGCCTCCGGACTGAGACCTCTGCGGAAGAAGGTCAACTGGTAGCCAAAATGTCTCCCATCCTCATCCTCGAGGTTTCCGGTGAAATACCACCACTCTGTCTGGTACTCGAAGTGAGGTCCATGATCCTGTGGGAATGTAAAGTCGCGGGAGGTCGTCGCCCGGGCAAAGTCGCTCAAGACAGCCGCCGCGTCGATCCGGATTGAAGGAGGGATGCTCTCTTGTGCGTCTGCAGCTCTCCCAATCCATCCCCAAAGGGCCACGACTGCGATGAGAATCAAGAGCAGGGGGAGATAGCGTCTCATCAGTTTGTCATCCTATTCACCTCGCAGTGATTCAGCTAACGGCGTGCGAAGCAATTTGGAGACCGGATAGACCGCTGCCAGAAGGGCTGCAATGACTCCGATTATAAAAGCCTGAATAAAAATCCCCGGTTCGATTTGCATCTGGATCGTCCAACCGAAGGATCGGAGGTTTATCACATAGATCAGGATCAGGGCCATCAATACGCCTGTTGGCCAGGAGAGGGCGCCTGCGGCTGACCCTATGAGACCACTCTCTAGCATTGTCGTCCAAACCATGTCGCCCGGCGTCATGCCCAGTGCCTGCATGGTGGCGCTCTCACGGTTTCTCTCGAGCAGAAGAGCGAGGAGGAAACTCAAGAATTCCGACAAAGGCAATGATGACGGTCAGAATGCGCAGGGCTGAGGTTATGGCGAAGGTCCGGTCGAATATTTCCAGAGCCTGATCTCGAATCGTTCTATTTTCCTGCACGAGCAAGCCGGTGCTCGCAAGCGCACTCCTAACCCGTCCAGCCACCAACTCAAGCTCTATATTCTCATCCAGGTAAAGTGCCAGCGAGGAGATGGCACGGTCCTCCCAGAATTCCCGATAGGTGTTGTCGCTCATGAGTATGACGCCGCGATCGGAGGAGTAATCATAGTAAACCCCCACGACTGGGAAAGTGTGCTCACCCCGGTCGGTGAAGAGCGTAACCTCCCCGCCATTTTTGGGGATGTCATAGCGGAAAGCGAAAGGTTCGCTCACGATCACGGCGCCCTCTAGCACCCGGGCCCAGACCTGGCTGGGTGAGCCTCCCGCAAAGCGATACACCGCTCGATCACGCTCTCGCTTCGAGTCGGCAACGGAAAGCTGTACCTCCCCCAGTGGACTGTCGACCAACACGGCGTGAAAGGTCTCAACGGTCTCCACTCCTTCAATGGGAGCGAGCGTTTTTGCAAGGTCAGGTGATAGTGATGCATTAGGCCGGGTTCCGCCGGGAGCTGGCGCAGAGATGTAAAGATCCGCCCGGAGTGTGACCTCGAGCCAATTCTCGATTGTCGATCGAAAGCTGGAGATCATAATACTGACGCCGATGGTCACTGAGAGTGAGATCATGAGGGCGGCAATGGCAACACTCGTCCGGCTCAGGGCAGCAACCACCCTGCGTGCAGCGAACCTCCCATACAAGCCCATGATCGCTTTGAGCGGTTTGGCCAAAAACCCCATCAAGAGCAGCACTCCCCAGGGAACCATAAGGGTAATTCCCAGGATTATGAGGAATAGGGCTCCGAAACTCGCCGGCAATAAGTTGGGGAAGAGCTGTAAGATCAGGAGGCTGAGGACAATGAGCATGATCCCGGCATTGCGCAGTTGTGGGATCAACTCCCGGAATCCCTCTTCGAGCTTACTCCGGCGCAACACAGTCACTGGGGGAACGCGCGCGGCTTCAAAGGCGGGAATGGCGGCAGCCAGGACTGAAGCTCCGATCCCGATCAAAAAACCCTTTACCAACATCGAGGAGGTGAAAACGACCTCCTGCACACGTACGACGAAGTAGAGATCGTTTATCGTCTGTGAGACAAGTCGCACGGCTCCGTGGCCGAGGGCGTAGCCCAAGAGCAGACCAAAAACCGAACCTATGCCTCCGATGATGAGAGCCTCGAAAGTGATCAAGCCAAATACTTGCAGATCTGTTACCCCCAGCGCGCGCAGGGTACCAAGAGTCCTTCTCCTCTGGACCACGGAAAAGATCATGGTGTTGTAAATCAGGAACATGCCCACCACCAGCGCAAGTAAGCTCAGCGCTGTGAGGTTCAATTCAAAAGCTGATGTCAACTGCGCCATGGTTGAGGTCTGCTCACTGGCAGGCTGGAGCCTGACACCTGTAGGGAGAAGGCCGCTGAGACGCAAGGCATCCTCGGGGGATAAAACCAAATCGATGCGGCTCAATCGGCCCAGTGAACCAGTCAATTCTTGTGCGGAAGCAAGATCCATCAGAATCAGATTGTCGAGCGCGGCGCTGACATCACCATCGCTGGGGATGAGCATGGCCAATACCGATACAGTCTCCATACGGTCGTTGATCTGAAGGCGAATACCGTCCCCCAATTTGAGCGCGTAGCGATCGGCAAAGTCCTCACTGATGATGACTGCAAATGGATCGGTATAAAAACGCTCAAAACCGGGAAGTCGGTAGGGAAGCTCTTGTAAGTAATTTCGGAATGGCGTCTCAGCCAAGGAGTCAACACCGAGGATCAGCAGTGGCTGCTGATCCAAGTCGAGTGCGATGGCGACGCCTTCAACGATGGGAGCACTGGTTCTCACGCCAAAATCGACTCGAATTTGGCGATATAGGTCTTCCGAAATGCCAGAGGGACCACCCTGAATTTGGTGAGTCGCCCTGCCGGTCAATGCCTCTGCGCTCAATCGGATCGAGGTCTACCTCGACTCGTCTGATTGAAGCT
>CAZMZL010000311.1:0-2985 GCA_964570595.1 uncultured Anaerolineaceae bacterium
GCAGAATGAATCATTTATTGACTCGCGTGGTCCAAACATGCTACAGTAGTGCATAGCCCTATGGTACTACCGTATGGAGGGAGGGGACATGCAGGGGGCAAGGGTTTGGAAGATGCGAGTGTGCACGGGCGCGGTGCTGGTCACCGCGCTCGTCTTTTTAACTTCGCCGGCGTATTCAGAGTGCGGGGAGGGGGATTCCGAATGCCCGCTCACACCGCCGATCTCACAGGAGGTCGGTTCCAGTGGAGTGAGCGGGTCGCTTGATGGGTATGAACCTGAAGGTGCGACGACGCTGACGGCCTTGCAGGTGGAGATGCCCCTTCAGGCGGCCGGTTCTATATCCACGCGATACGATTCTGGGAAGGACGACGGGGGAGCTCCGCTGGGATTGCTGGCTCTCCTGGATGTACCCATAAGAGCGCAGGAGGAGGGGGAAGTATCCTGCGGCGTCCATGCGCTGGGGATGGCGATGGCGGGGCTCGGGGATGCGTCCGGTGGTGGGTTGGCGCCGACCTCACGGGCGCTGCTTGATTTTCTTGAGTCGCGAGGGTTGATGTACGAATTTGGCACGGGGGTGGAAGAACTGACATATGCGGCGCGTGCGTTCGGCTACGAAGGCAGCGAGCCGTTTTACAACTGGAGCGTCGAGGACCTGAGGGGGGCGGTCTCGGCCGGGAATCCGGTGGTGGTGACGTTGGGGGAGAGCAGTTCCGGGGGGCCGGGACATTTCGTCACCATCACCGGTTTCTCCGTCGACGGGGAATGGGTGGTCTACAACGACCCGGCTGCGGGCCGGATTGTGCGGAAGGTCCGTGACTTCGAGGCAGCCTGGGAACTCCAGGGGCGCAGCGGGGTGTTTGTGCGTTCTGATGCTGAGGGCGAGGCCGGATTGGGGGCGACGCCGCTGATGGCGGCCATCGCTGCGCTGATGGGCCTGACCATTCTGACGCCCGGCGTATTAGAGACATTCACGAATCTGGGTACAAGGCGGAAGGGTATCGGGGGTGCGCTGGTGAGGACGGGCGGCGTGAATGGGAGCAGCCCGCCGTACCCGGCGCCTGGGGGGAAGGCCTGGGTGCAGGTCACATCGGCGCATTATGAGAATGTGACACGGCAGGTGACGGAGTACGAGGACGTTCCGAACGAGGTATACAGGAAGGTTCGGGTCGGGACGGACGTATGGTATGAGCGGGAGCGGCGCTATAAGACGGTCACGGTGGATGAGGGCCGCTGGAGAATGAAGCGGGTGACGAAGTACAGGAGCGAACGATACGTGCGCTATTACAAAAGGTATCGAGTGAGGAAGAAGAGATACCGCTATGTGCGCGGGCGCAGGCGATTTGCGGGCTACCGCTATGTCACCAAGCGGAAACCGGTGTATGGCAGGCGCAGGGTGGGCTACAGCGTGGTTCAGAGGGAGTGGGCGTCTAAATGGGTGACGAAAAGAGTGCCGGACGGCTTCCGGCTGGTACGACGCGAGCAACCGGTGTACGACTGGCGATGGGTGCTGGAGGGGACGAAGAAAGTGGCGGTCACGAAGACGGTGACGGAGAGCGTGCTCGTGCCGGCTGAGTGGAAGCTCGTGGAAGATCCCTCGATTGGAAAAGAGAATGAGTCCGGAGAAGATGCGAAGAAAATGAAGCCGGAGCATAAAGGCGGATCCGGTCCGGCGATCGTGATGGATCCGACGGAGGAGATCTCGGTTCTGAAACAGATGGCGAGGGGGCAGTACGATCATGCGATGAACGTGGATGGTTCGAAAGTCGAGGCCCTGAAGATACGAGCGGAAGCCGGGATGGCGAGTGCGGTTCTGGCCTATGCTGCGGCGAACGATCAGGTGATCTGGAGCGGCCGGACGAAGGCTGCGGATGGGGCGACGTGGTATGAGATCACGTACGAGGATGCGCACAAGGGGACGGTGAGAGGGTGGGTGAGCGGGCGCTATCTGATCTACATCCCTCAAGACGATGGTTCGAAATCAACGAATGAACAACCGAATCCGATTGAAGTTCAGGAGAGTTATCCCGGCTATGTGTGGTGGCGATTGCTCTCCCAGGAGGATCGGGATGAGATCCTCCGAAAACTTAGATCAGGTTACACGAAGCTGTCACGCGAGCTTGAGCTCATCACGATGAGCCCACCCGTATTCTATCGAGGTGGGGAGCTTACACCGGAGGACCGGGAGCAGTTTCTGAAAGATTGGGAGATCTGGAAGGAGGAGGTCCTCAGGCTAGCTTGTGAACCGGATTGGCTGAAGAGCGGGGAGATGCCTCCGTGGTTCAATACATCGCGGAATCTGACCGGATCAGAAATTCAAGCCTTCGAAAGCCTGCTAAAACCACCGTGGTTTATTGAGGCGGAACCATCGGTTGCTCTCTTGAATGCCGCCGCCCAGGCACTTGGAATGGGGGAGGCCGATTTCGTCATGGACCTGACAGGCACGAAACCGGGCTATTGGACGGAGGGATATACAGCGGGAGATTATCCCGTGTCGCTTTATGTAACCGATCGCGATGGAGTCCGATTGCGAACGCTGCCAACCGAGAGCGCTGATGCTGTTTCCCAACGCTTCAACGGCATCCCCTTTGGTTCGCAGGTCGTCTGGCATGGAGAATTTCGGGTTGGCACAGATGGGCTTGGACATGAGCGTGTGTATTACTATGTGTCCTTTGAATGGATGGGTCGGACCTATTATGGCTGGGTACCGAGCGAGTATGTAACACCGAGGTCAATCACAAAACCGGCCAGCCAGGCGTATCCGGGGAATTTTACCGTTCCGACATTTGGCTTTGGAGCGCCAGGCGCATGGGAGGCCTATCATACATATGGTGGGGAACAATTCCTCAATCTGGACCTGCTCTTCAAGCGTATCGCACAGGAGTTGGGAATAAAATTCGATGGAACGTTTGCAACCCGACATCTGAATCTGTGCGGCATCCTTGCGGTGATCGAGGCGGTAGGAGCGTCGCTGGAGGAGGGATTTCG
>CAZMZL010000312.1:0-2982 GCA_964570595.1 uncultured Anaerolineaceae bacterium
ATTCCGAAGCTATGGATTGAGGCCAGTGATTCTTCGGAACTCCCAGGGTTTAAGATCGCGGGTGTCACGTCTCGGATGAACATGATATTTCGAGAGGAGGAAGCTGCGCATCGAGCCGTGAATGTTACGGTGGGGATTGGATCCGGTCAGATCCGAACATGGCTTGCGCGAACGTTGTGCACTCGCAGGGGTCAATACCGTTTGGGTCCACTGACCATTAGAAGTGCGGATCCATTTGGAATATTTCCACAAGAGATGAGTATCTCCAGCGATCAGAATCTGGTTGTCCTCCCCATGACCGTTCAGATCCCCGAATTTCCACTCCCGAGTGGTCGCCTCCCCGGCGGTGAATCATTACGCCGGAGAACCCATCAAATTACACCCAACGCATCCAGCGTGCGCGAGTATGTGCCCGGTGACAGCCTCAGCCGCATCCATTGGCCCTCCACTGCCAGGCGGCGGCGGCTCATCGTAAAGGAATTTGAGTTAGACCCATTAGCCGAGATCTGGATCGTCCTCGATGCTGCCCGTGATGTCCAGAGGACGCTCTCTGACGAACCCGAACGCGAGGGTGATGGATTTCTGGATGGGTTTCAGTTTAAATTGCCTCCATCCACGGAGGAGTATTCCATCTCCGCCGCAGCCTCCCTCGCTCTTCACTTCCTGCAGCTCGATCGAGCCGTGGGGCTGATCGCCTACGGCAATTCGCGCCTCGTCATGCAGCCCGAGACAGGTGAATCGCAGCGCTACCGGCTTATGGAATCACTTGCAGTTTTCGAGTCGACCGGTGAACTGACGATTGAAGAGGTGTTGAAGGTCGAGGGTCCTCAAATTCCGAGAGGGTCCACGGTCATCGTAATTACACCCTCACTGGATACGAAGATGTTGGGTGCCGTGCGGCGACTCTCGTATACAGGCTGTCAACCTGTGCTGGTCCAGCTAGATTTGGAGAGCTTTGGGGGAGCGCCCGGGACGCATGCTATCGCTGGTGCAGCGGAACGGGGCGGCATTCCGGTACGGATGATGAGGAATGGCGAACCGCTGGATGTGAGTCTGGGGACATCTCGTGCGCGCGGCAAGATCCGAGTCGCCGCATGAAGATTGCCCCCCGGTGGATATTTTTATGAATCGGAAATACTTGACCCTCGCTGTTTTTACCAGCGGGATGACGACCCTGGCGATGGAGATCACGGCTTCCAGGCTTCTCGGGAACGTGTTTGGAACCAGTAATATCGTCTGGGCAAATATCATCGGTCTTATCCTCGTCTATCTGACGCTGGGATATTACATCGGCGGTCGTATCGCAGACCGATGGCCCTTCGAAGCTGTGTTCTATCGATTGATGGCCTGGGGCGCTTTTCTCGCCGGGATTATCCCCATTGTTTCTCGCCCGGTGCTGCTCGCTGCCGCCAGCGCGGTGGAGCTGCTCGACGCTGCGGTCATGATCGGGACATTCCTCGTTGTCCTCATCCTGTTCAGCATCCCCGTGACGATACTTGGATTTACTTCCCCGTATGCCATCCGTCTCTCCCTCCAGGATACCGAGCATGCCGGGCGAACGTCGGGTTGGGTTTATGCGGTATCCACATTCGGCTCGATCCTGGGCACTTTCCTGCCTGTTCTTGTTCTCATACCCATCATCGGAACCGCACGAACTTTCATCCTTTATAGTCTCATCCTTCTCATCGTGGCGTTGATCGGATTGTGGCGTTCTGATCGACGTCTTGCGATCTATCATCTCTGGATGCCGATACTCATCGTCATCCTGTCGACGCTCCTCCTCTCCGGGTCGATGAAATCGATCGAGGGGCAGGTGTATGAGACCGAATCAGGCTATAACTACATCCAGGTGGTTGAACGGGATGGTGTGCGGCAGCTTCTCTTGAACGAAGGGCAGGGGGTCCATTCAGTTTATGCACCCGGACTCGACTTGACCAATGGGACCTGGGATTTGTTTCTCGCGGCACCATTCTTCAATCCGCCGACTGAGGATGGGATTCGTCTTGACCGTGTTGGACTGGTCGGTCTCGCTGCCGGCACAATCTCCAAGCAGTATACGGAGACCTTCGGGCCCATCCCGATCGATGGGTGGGAGATCGATCCGAAGATCGTTAAAGTCGGTCGTGAGTGGTTCGAGATGAACGAATCAAACTTGAATGTAATTGTCGCCGATGGCAGGTGGGGATTGGGTCAATCGGACCAGGTGTACGATGTCATCGGAATCGACGCATACCGCTTGCCCTATATTCCGTGGCATCTGACGACTCAAGAGTTTTTCCAGGAAGTCAAAGCGCACTTGTCGCCGACGGGCGTGGTGGTGATCAACGTAGGACGCACTCCGAATGACCGACGATTGATTGATGCAATGGCGAGCACAATCGGAAGCGTATTCTCAAGCGTACATGTCGTGGACGTACCTAACACCTTCAATACCATCATTTACGGTACGGTGCAGCCGACCTCTCCGAAGAATATCTTTCTCCATGCGGCCCAACTTGAGCTCTCCAAATCATCGCCGCGCCTCGTCGAAGTCCTCATGCGTGTTATGGAAAACCTTCAACCGACGCCAAAAACGGGTATCATATTTACGGATGATAAGGCGCCGATAGAGAGAATCACGAACGCCATGGTCATCGATTTTATCCTGGGAAGTAATTTGGAGATATTACGTTAGCCCGATGGACGAAAATAGACGTGATCCCGCGGTAGCCGTCTCGAGTGTGCTCATACACTTTGGTCTACCCCTCGTACTGCTCCTCACGAGCGTAGTTGTCCTCATCGCAACCGCGCGGTGGTGGATCGGGGTGGAGTATCGACTTCCCGGATTTCCACAAGACCGCTACGGTTTCTCGCTCGAGGATCGTCTGCGTTGGTCGGCAGTAGACATCGACTACCTGCTCGGTTCCGCAGATATCTCGTACTTTGATGATTTCATCCTGGATGATGGCTCACCGATGCATAACGCCCGTGAGTTGAGCCATA
>CAZMZL010000313.1:0-2944 GCA_964570595.1 uncultured Anaerolineaceae bacterium
GAACCCACGACCTTCTGCTTGGCAAGCAGACGTTCTACCACTGAACTACACCCGCATACTGCGGTCGAAGGATACCTTGTTCATATAGTAAAGTCAAGATGACCCGCTGAGCGATTGGATTTACGATTGCGGTGGTCGAGGAAAGCGGAGTAGACTGCTGCGATCTGAGGGCCAAAACGTATATGAGAAGCGTCTGCTTGACCCGAAAAGCGAGGATTACATAACGAGAATGATTTCGGCGAAAGAGATCGGATGGCAGCCCCTTGACGGCAGTGAAGAGGTGGATTAAGTAGCAGTAGATGTCGATAAGAATCTTCCTGTAAGGGAAGTCCTGCATGGAGATTGCCTCGAGTTGCTTGAGAGCTTTCCTGAAAAAACCGTGGATTTGGTTTTTGCAGATCCGCCCTACAGCCTTCAGCTCTCCGGTGAATTGTGGCGTCCGAATATGACCAGGGTCGATGGTGTTGAGGATGTTCGGGATAAATTTGAGAGCTTCGAAGCGTACGATGCTTTCAGCCGCGCCTGGCTCGCGGCCTGCCGTCGCGTGCTCAAGGATACGGGTACGCTATGGGTGATCGGAACGTACCACAATATTGATCGACCTGGAACCATCATTCAGGGCCTCCAGTTCTGGAGTTGAATGACGTGTTGTGGATCAAGACCAACCCGATGCCCAATTTCCGCGGGGTACGGCTCACGAATGCGCATGAAACCCTCATCTGGGCGGCGCAGTCTAAGGATGCAAAGTACACGTTCCACCACCATGTGATGAAGTCGTTCAATGATGACAAGCAGATGAGGAGCGACTGGCGGTAGCCGCTTTGTACCGACGCGGAGCGAATTAAGGTCGAAGGACAGAAAGCGTATTCCACCCAGAAAGCGGAAGCCGTGTTCGACAAGAAGATCTGGATCAAGCGGTATTCGATGTCGGCGATCGACGTCGGCGGGCGCCGCGCGTTCCCTCTGCCCGGCTGCTCGACTCGGACTGCTGCATCCAGGGCAGGAGCTGTATTTCATGAAGGACGATACAAAACAGGCGGTCATTAAATCCGATGGGACGTTGATCTATGAGGGCGCCGAGGGCTCAATCCATCAGATCGGCAGGAGCATCATGGATGGAAGTCCATGCAACGGATTGAATCACTGGTATGCCTTCAAGGAAGAGGGGGAGCTGGAACCCATTGATCGCTTGAGAGAGACGGCGAGAAGTTTGCTGTTTCCCGGTGAGTTATAAAGACCGGCCCTCAGATATCTCCACGTTGACCGATATCCATTGATCTCGTTGCATCTTTACCGTTGACAATATCTGGCAACGGCATTATAGTTAGTTTTATAAACTAACTAATATAAATCTTGAGACCGCGATCGACGATGAATGACCGTGAAAATGGAGAAAGGTTGATATTCGTGAATAACCGGGAAAAAGTCGGAGGCGCCATCGCCCTTGTCTGTGCATTTCTTGGCATCGTTGTGGTATTTGCCGCCTTTTTGCAGATCTATGATCCGATTATGGCTTCCGAAATGGCGGAGGGCCGGGCGGCTGGTGAGAGCCTCGAAGCCGGTATAAGTATTTCCAAATACGTCATGCCGGTCGTCAACGACATCACCATCATCGGCGGGGTGATCTGGGGGGTGGCGGCTTATGGATTCATGAAGAGAGAAAAATGGGCCTGGTCCGCAGCAATCCTCGCAAATGTGCTCAGCTTGCTTAGCTTCTTCATGTTAATTCCGGCCATGAGCCGGGGCATATCCCCGATCTACGCCTTGGTCTTCATCCCCAACATCGCTGCCTTCTTTGTCCTGACGATGTACGTGGTTAAGGTCGATTTGAAAATCGTCGCCATCGGCACGGTAGCCGGCATGGCTTACGTGATGGCTTTCATGAATGGCGTCGCCGCCACCGATCAAATGGTATCTGGCGGCGGTACCCTCTTTGTCGTTGGTCAGCGTCTCAACTGGATTGCAGCGATTGCATGGGGGATCTTCGTCGTGGCCTTGTTGACCCGTAAAGAGTGGACCATTAGGCTGGGTTTGGGCGCCGCTCTGCTGACCCTCGTCGCAGGCATGCCGCTGGGCATGCTGACATCCATGAAGGCCGATAAGTTTTCAATGTACTTTCTCGCCCCGATCATCGCCCTCTTATTCATGGTCAGCCTTGTTTTGCCCTGGGGCGAAAACATTCTCATCCGATGGATCGAGGGCGAAGGTTCCGCCGCCTGATGGGATGGTCGTCGCTTTTCCCTATGAATGGATCGGGCAAAACCGAGTTTATACAATTTTTGCAATCAACAGGAGTGCTGTATGGAAATCACCAAGGACACGCGTGTATCCGATATCCTGAAGGAGTACGGTGACATTGCTGACGTCATGGAGGTCTTCGGCGTGAAGCGGGTCGGGCGTTATTCGCTCCGGGCCTTCATATCTGGGGCGCTTACGGTTCAGACCGCCGCACGCATCCACCGGGTACCCCTGGACGAGTTTTTGATCATCCTGAACAAAGCCGTGCAGAGCGGTGATGACGATGGACATTAGAAGAGGACCTATGGAAAACGACCTTGAAAAAGCGGCGATAAGATTCTTGGGTCTCGCCACCCGATTACGACGACTTGGCTCTCGTGCTTCTTCACCGGATGGCGCCGGGTTATCCCCTTCGCACCTGGCGCTGCTCGAGTACGCTGCCGTAAATAAAGGTCGTGGCATTCAGGAGACCGCGGAGGGGCTGAATCTCGCTACACCGACGGTGAGCATCAGCGTAAGCCAGTTAGAGAAAAAAGGTTTGATCGCTCGTGAACCCGATCCCGAGGATGGCCGCGCGGTGCAACTTTTCCTGACGCAAAAAGGCGAGGAAATCCACCAGCAAGCGCACACTTTTCACCTGCATAGATTTGAACAATTGCTGCACGGGCTGACCCCCACGGAGAGAGATACGCTGCTCACCCTGCTA
>CAZMZL010000314.1:0-2910 GCA_964570595.1 uncultured Anaerolineaceae bacterium
GATGAAACAATCGGCCCAATCATCATGGAAGTTATTCTGAGGAAGGCGTTAGCCAGATGGTTGATCTTCCGGTCCGTTGCTGAATGCCGTCTTGACAGCATCCGACCGAGAAAACGGGCGACCGACGAGCCGGGGAGACAGCCCGGTCAAAACGACCACGTTTTCCTGCCAGAAGCAGCACAATGTTGATCGACGAGATATTCGGGTACTTGCTGGTATGCATCCACCACAGCCCAGATCCAGAAGACAATGCTCCAGAGCGACATCACATCGTGACCTACCCTTGGGATCCAGTATGCCCAAACGATACCCGGATCGGGATGCGCGGCAACAAATATGGGCAAGAAAATGAGATTGAGATTGCCAACAACAATCGCGCCAACAAGAATCGCTGCCCCACGATTGCTCTTTCCCGCATAGATTTGTCCCAATCCTGGAACGAACAGGGAGAGCACCCCGGCGATGATAGGTTTGCGTTCCATTCCGCCCCTCCATTTAGTGCGTTGAAATTCCGCCGGACGGATTCAAGCCCGCCCACCGTGCGCCGAACCCGTCGTATCTCTCTCACAACATATCCGGGAGTCCGTCGGCACCCCCTCTTCAAGAGGTGGAGTGTCCCCTCGATCTTTGAATTTTATCTTCGCCCAACCGTCGCCCGGGGCAACCTCACTCCTGCTGGGCAAGAAATGAACTCAATACCTCATTGAACTCTTCCGGCTGGTCGACCGGCGTCCCGTGACGACTGTTCTTGATCACGACCAATTCTGCCCGGTTGATCCGGCGGACCAGAGATTCCTTATCTTCCACGGGCGCGTAATCGTATTCGGCTGCAATGACCAGCGTGGGGCACACGATCCGGTAAAGCAGATCGGTCACACTCCAGCCGATGATGGCCTTCATCGTTTCTCGATAGGCTCGCGGATCATTCTCTGCCCATCGTTCTGCAAAGATGCGTCGTATTTCCGCCTGCTCCGGTTCCGGAAAAAGCCGCCCGCCAAGAACCTCTCCCATCTTCCGCATCCCTAACAAGCGAACGATGAGAAAGCGCTGGAGTACGGTCAACCTCTCCTTCATCGTGCGCGCGATCATCTCGGAGCCGCTGTTGACAACCACCAGGCTCCGGACCAACGCTGGCTCGTCAATCGCCAATTGGAGCGCGATCATGCCCCCCATCGAGATCCCAACCACGTGCACCGGAGCAATGTCCAACGCCTTGATCAGCCCAGCCGTATCTTCGGCAAAGAGAGGGATGCTGTAAGGGCCTGGGGGCTTATCCGATTTCCCATGGCCTCGAACGTCGAAAACGACGGTCTGGTAGCGCCTGGCAAAGTATTCGATCTGGTATTCCCAATCGCGCGCACTGGACCCCAAACCATGGATAAAAAGGAGAGGATCCCCCTGCCCGATAATCTCGTAATACAGGTCGATGTCATGAACACGTAGTTTTGTCATTCCTGCCCTTCCTGTTTCTACGTACCTCAATATGCTTCATAACGGTTATAAGTTCATCGCACTACGGGTTTCATCATTCACGACCGGGGAAGAGCAGCTGCTGCGTTCTCGCCCCATGATGCGATTCTGCCGTCAATTCGCGCCACCCCGCTCGCACCGCATGCCCGGAGGGTGCGATCTGGTTCAGCAAACGGTCATTCAGCCTGCGCACGAGAAAGATCGTTCCCGCGCGCTTCACCCAAAGGTTTTAACCGGTCTGTGAAGACCAGCCAAGCGCAGAACGCGCCCAGCGGAATCAATCCGAGAACACCCAGATAGCTTACAAAGATCCAATTCGGTCCACCCATGAATAATAAAAGAGTGAGCGAACCGCCAATCGTATTCGTGGCAGCGTGGGCCAGGCTTGGCGCCCAAATGCTTCCTGTGCGCTCGCGCAGCCACCCAAAGATAATCGACAGAAAGATCGTCCCAACAAGAAACAGGAACGCGCCAATGATGGGATGGTCAGGAAAGTTATACCCCCTGAGATTGATTTGGAAAATGCCAAATTCCCCATATCACCCCTGTGGCAACAGCTGCGCCCAAAGGTCGCTTCTTAAATATCCTGATCTGGAGATATCCACGCCAACCGAACTCCTCGCCCCATAGAATCGGCGTGCTAAGAATCGCGCTCATCATGAGCTGAACAGGGATCACCATCCAGATGTAGGAAGGCGGGGAAGGAATTTCTACATCAGGTATCAGCCAGGACGCGAAGCGCATGAGGGAGAAATCGGGCTCGCTTATTCCAAGCAGGATTGCCAATCCGATCATCACCGCAATCACAGGTATGGGGAGCAGCCAGGCAAATAAATAATATCGCCATTTGATTGGCCTGAGCCGCAATCCCGCATCTTCAAAGCCCTCTCGCGTGATCCACTTGCGCACAATGAAAGCGGCAATCGCCGGTGAAAATGCCCCCGGCATCATCGCGATTTGGAACAGCGGGTCGAGGGGTCGCAGCACCAAGCGAATGGCTGCCTCCCAGAGAAGCCATGCCATCCCAAATGTGATAAGCAGGAAAAAGAGGATACCCTTAACGCGGGTGCTCATGCGGATTTCTCGACGGTTTTCATAAAAAGGCTTTTTTGTCATTGGCGAAAACCCTCATAATGAAAGTGAGCCGTTTAACGACTTCAAACTGCCTGCGCTTCCTTTTCACCCCACCCCATCGTACAAACCCGCTAGCAATTCGCGCCGTATACCGGGAGAAATCGGTCCGCCCGTGCGAACGGTGGGGCATACGTTTCATCTCTATCGGATCCCGGTGTCGATGTCGATGTCAACCACGGTCTTCCTTCCCGCACTTATCTCGATTTCCGTTGGCAAATGGGAAGCCGAATCAATCCCGGTCCGATTGATATCGATAACATATATTCCGGCGGGCAGCTCGCCGCGAAAATTACCGCTGGGGTCAAT
>CAZMZL010000315.1:0-2908 GCA_964570595.1 uncultured Anaerolineaceae bacterium
GTGAGTTCAACTTCTTCCATCTCGACAAGCATGGATGCCGCTTCATCGACAGATGTGTTCGCGAGCAGCGTGCGAGTGAGGTAAATCAGCGATCCGGTCTCGGCTCCGCTGAGCAAGCTGTTCAGGAGCGTTGGAGCATCAGCGATATCGGCCCAAACCAGCGCCAATGGGGACGACCATGAATATGGATCGTCGCTCAGGGTGGCGATTAACCTTGCCTGACCTTCGTCCGATTCCGCCATTCGAAGGATGGCGACCGCAAGCAGCGAGGTATCAACCATGGAGCGTTTTTCAGCGGCGGGGTGCTCGACCAGTTTCTCCAAACGCTGTTCCAGATCATCGGAAAGGTGATCCGAAGGCCGGATCCTGCCCTCCTCAACCTCCATCGTGTACGCTAAGATCAAGCCGGGAGACAGTTCCCCGCCTTCCTTCAGCGCGTTTTCGATCAAAGTCAACAGCGATGGATCATGGAGTACATGCCAGGCTTCAGGAATACGGATAATCCGTTGAAGGGCAAGCGCGGATCGTTCATCGTCGGCGACCCAATTGCGGATTATTGTGATGAGTTGCGCGTCAGTGAGCATGCTGAGAATCCTATGTATTTAGATGGTCCATTCGATTTGCAGGATGATCCAATAGCCAGAGCCCATCATGGCCATACCCAGGAGGATGAGGAAGACACCCACGCCATTGGCAGTTTTGACCAGTTGGTTCAAGGACGCCACCAGTTCAGATGCGCTTGTGACCAACCCGGTGACCTCTTGAGCCATCCCTTTCTGTCCCAGTCGGGCAGTATGGGCGGCAAGCGTTCGTACTTCTCGCGAGTACCCGCGGGTGATGAGCACGATGGCGCCAAAGACGACGCACATGAAGCCCAATAAAAATATTGCTGCTGCGATGATGATTTGGATGTCGCTAAATGTGAGAGGAATCATTTTTGCCTCCAGAGATAAGCTTCTGAAGGCGTATGTTGCAAGGAGTGTGCCAGCTATTTCTTCTTTTTCTTCTTTGCTAATTCCTGGATGTCGGGGGGCAGGTGGGCGAGGTCGATTTGATCCTCGTCGCAGAAGAGCAGTGCGCGCTCGATGAGATGACGCAATTCTCGAATGTTGCCCGGCCAGGTGTGCTTCTTCAACGCATCAATGGCGCGAGGAGTGATCCCTTCGACGATGCCGCCGGTTCGAAGATTTATCTGCCGTATGAAAGTGCCCACGAGTGCGGGGAGGTCTGCAATGCGGTCTCGCAAGGGGATGATGTGCAGATCGACGACCTTTAAACGATAGAAGAGGTCTTCCCTGAATGTGCCTTCTTCAATCAAGGAAGCCAGGTTGCGGTTGGATGCTGCAAGGATTTGCACATCGACGGTGATTTCCTTTACGCCTCCAACGCGGCGGAATTTATGTTCGTCAAGAACTCGCAGAAGCTTGGCTTGCATCTCGGGTTTTGTCGATGAAATCTCATCAAGAAACAAAATGCCGCCGTCCGCGATTTCGATCAATCCAGGTTTTCTCTTCTGCGCGCCTGTGAATGCCCCAGCCTCATAGCCGAACAACTCCGATTCGATCATCGTATCCGGGAGGGCGGCGCAATTGATGGGGATGAAGGGTTTGTCGGCTCGCAGTCCCGCCGTATGGATCGTTCGGGCAAGGACTTCTTTGCCTGTCCCTGTTTCACCTGTGATCAGAACGGAGACCGAGGCGGCAGCGGCGCGTTCTGCTTCACGCATCATCTGCTGCATGGCGGGGGTTTCGCCGATGATCATCTCCGTATCCTGGGTGGATGATCGCCGCAGGAGGTCCAACTCCCTGCGGAGTGATACGATTTCGAAGGAGCGGTCGATGGCCTGAAGCAGCCTTTCCAAATCGAGTGGTTTTTGAAGAAAGTCCTGGGCACCCTTCTTCATGGCTTCCACGGCCGTCTCCACTTCGCCAAATGCAGTGATGAGGATCACGGGTGGTCGCGGGTTTTCCATGGCGAGACGATCGAGAAGGGAGAGGCCCGATCCGTCCGGCAGCATCACATCCAGGAGGATGATATCGGCAGCCCCAGTGTCGATGGCTTTGTTCGCTTCCTTGAGGTTGCCGGCTTCGATGGCATCGTAACCTGCATCTGCAAGAGCTTCGCTCACAAAATTCCTGGCTGTGGCTTCATCATCAACAATCAAGATTGTCGCAGTCATGGATTGCTCCTATGCGTCCGCAACCGGAAGTTGAATCGTGAATACTGTTCCGGCGTCGGGAAAGCTCTCTACCTGGATATTTCCCTTGTGGGCACTCAGGATTCGGCGGCTGATGGCTAACCCCAAACCGGTCCCATCTTTTTTCGTAGTAAAGAATGGATCAAAGATGCGCTCAATTTTATCAGGTGGAATTCCAGGGCCCGTATCAGCGACTTTCAATTCGACGACGTCCCGGGATGGCTTGTCTACACAGGTCACCGTAAATGAGAGCGTCCCGCCTTCAACCATAGCCTCCACGGCATTGCTGATCAAATTGACGACCACGCGTTCGAGCGTCCGGGGATCGGCTGATGTTGGAGGTACTTCAGCGTTGAAATTGGTATGGCACCTGACCTTCGATTGCGCCAGACGGGGAGACCAGCGGGCGAGAATCCGTTCTACGAGTTCTGCCAGATCGATGGATTGCATCTTGAGTTCGAGAGGACGGGCAAAGAAAAGGACGTCGCTCATGAGTTGATCGAGCCGGATGCACTCCTGCTGAACCCGTTCCAATGCAATGTATTGTGAATGTTCTTTCCCCAACCTCGATGCGACCAACTGCACACCCGTTGAGATATTATTGATGGGGTTGCGCACCTCATGAGCGAAGATGGCCGTGACCTCGCCCAGAAGTGCCCGCTGGGAAAGAATTTCTGTTTGATCCTCGATGGCCTGTTGTTCCGATTGATC
>CAZMZL010000316.1:0-2894 GCA_964570595.1 uncultured Anaerolineaceae bacterium
ACCAGAGCCGTTGTATCGATAGAACCGTCCGGTGATAACACAATCGCCTCGCCGCCAATTGCTTCGAGTATGGGCTTACCGTCTTCATCGACGGTTAATCTCAATTCGGCACGGCGGCGAACCGGGCGCGGTCCTTTTCCGAAAATGGCGTCAAGTGTGTCCGGCGTCAAGCATTCCTTCCCGTCAACGACAAACAAAAGTTCCGTTTTTTTTGCCCGCTCAGTGTGTCACGGAAGGAGGCCGTAGGCCGACTGGAGTGACACACTGAGCGAGTCGCCTTTTCCGGCTCATGCCTTCAGGGCGTTTTTCGCTTTTCCTTTTCTTCCTTGGGCCGCTTTCATCCGATAACTGGGGAGATTCAGTTCCAGAATGACGCTGTGGTGAACCAAACGGTCGATCGCCGCCGCCGTCGTCATCGGGTCCTTGAAAATCCGCTCCCATTTCGAGAAGGGCAGGTTGCTCGTCAGCATCACGCTGCCGCGCTCGTAACGCTCCGCCAGGAGAGTGAACAAGACCTCCATCTCCTCTCTCGATTGCTGCACATACCCCAGGTCGTCGAGGATGAGGGCGTCGAATTTCGAGAGCCGTTTAATCGCCCTCGCAAGTTTCAGATCGCGTTTGGCGGCAAGCAGGTCTTGGACGAGAAGACTGGTGGGGGCAAAGTAGACTCGATACCCTTTGTGAATCAGTTCCTGTCCGATGGCGCAAAGCAGGTGCGTTTTCCCGCTCCCCGGTTTTCCGAACGCCAGGATGTTTTCCCGTCTCTCCACGAACGACCCTTCAAGGAGCGTTTTTACCTGATGGATAATCTTGGTCGGCAGACGTTTTAAATCGAAAGCCTCCAGGTTCTTTTGCGACGGCAATCGGGAGGCTCTCAAGTCCCTCTCGATACGCCGGTTTCGTCGGTCTTCGCACTCCCTCTCCGACAATTCCAACAGGTATTGTTTATAACAGAGCGATTCCCGTACCGCCCTTTCGGCTTCCTCTTCATAACACTCCCGAAAGGCGGGCAGTCTCAGTTCTTTCAGCCTTCGATCCAATGTGGCGGAGGTATTCATAACAACACCTCCTCGAACGCTTCATCGCGATCGTCGATATACGGCGAAAAGAGATCGTCGTACTCTTCCAGTTCAACCGGATCGATTTCCACATCGGTCACCGGCGATCCCTGTTCACCCGAGGCGACCACCCTTTCCACCGCCTCGAAAGAAATCGTTTCTTCCTTCTCGATCAAGAGGCGTAGCGCCTCATCCACTTCGCTTTCGCTATGCCGGGCCGCCTTCTCCAAGATTCTTAGATACTCGCTGTCCGCTCGACTTGGGATGCGGTCCTTGAGAGCGTCGTAGGCGACCCTAAATCGCGTGCTCGGGAACAGATCGGACCGGTAGGTGTAATTCGCGAAAGCCCCGGGTTTACGGACCAAAGTGTCGATGATGTGGCGGTAATCGATGCGATGCTTACCCTTTCCTCGAAGCCGGGGAAGTCGCTCCACGCATCGTTGCGCATACCACACCTCGATCTCCTCCATCTTGATCCGGGCTTCCACTTTTTCCCCGATCAGGCGGCTGTGGACCGAGTAGGTGTTGTCTTGAACTCGGATCGTGCTCCCGCGAGAAACCGTTTTATCTTTCTTGATCGCGTCATCGATTCGGCGCGAAGGAAGGCATCGCAAGACTTGCCGCTCCTCCTCGAATCGATCTCGACGGTTCTCGTTGCGGCGCTTGAAAAGATCCTTCAAGAAGGTTTGGTACTCGTTGATGTCTTTGAAGTCGCGGCTCCCTCGAAGCAACAACGCCTGCTCGACTCCCTTCTTGAAACGATGGTGACTCTGCTCAATGTCCCCGTTTTCATTCGGCCGTCTCACTTGAATCTTTCGCGGCTCCACATCGTAATGGGCGAGCAGGTCTCGATAGCGTTTGGTGAACTCTTCTTTGCCCGCCCCTTCGTCCTTCCGGAGTTGGTGAATCGCGGCCGTAAGTTGATCGGTCTGGTGCGCTTTCGGTACCCCGCCCAAATCCCACAGCGCATTTTGCAAACCCTGACCGAGACTTTCATAACTCTCGCTATAGCAGACCGTCCCGGTCTCCCAGTTCGAGTAGGTCAACACAAAATGGAAGATCATGTGATCGAACGCCCGACCCGCGATCGTGATCCCCAAACGGCCCATCCGAGTAAAATCGGATTGCGCCAACTCGCCCGGATGGTGCACCTGGTCGAAATAAACCTCTTTTCCGGGACCCTCCAAAGCCCGCCAAACCTTGATCCGACGCTGAAGGGTTCGCAACTGACCCTCCTGGAACCGCCCCGGATATTTTCGCTGGAGATACTCGAACAGCGTTTTCGCCTCAAACTTTGCCTCGCTCTCTTCGAGCATTGTCAGAACCTCTTCCCAGACCTCCGCGAAAGGGTCCTCGCGGTTGCGCCAGGTGTGAGGTTTCTTCATCTGGCTGGGCAACTTTCCGGTCCGCATGTACTTCCGAGCCGTCTTCTCACACATCTCGCCCTTGCTCGCCGCTTTCCACAAAACACCGTCTTTTTTCATATGCTTCCGTAGCCTCCTGACCTGCTCGTCCCCAACCATTCGCAACCCCCTGATTTGATAGGATTTATGAATAGGTTATCGAACGATTCAATCAGGAACTTTTATTTGTCGTCAGCCGGCACTTCTGAGTGTCGCCGGACACTCTTTCGATCGGTTCTTGAAAAAGTGTCGGAAAAATGAATGGGTGGTTTATTGTAAGCCTCCATTTGGAGGCCCACAAAAGGTCCTCGATTACTTGGCCCGCTACACCCATCGGATCGCCATCTCGAATCATCGGTTGGTCAAGATGAATGACAAGTGACCGTCTCCTTTTGGTGGCGGAATTATCGAGTAGGCAACCAGCAACGAGTCC
>CAZMZL010000317.1:0-2889 GCA_964570595.1 uncultured Anaerolineaceae bacterium
TAGACTTGATCCACTCCCCAACCTTCAGTAAGACGCATGACTTCCTCAACTGGGTCGACGCCATCATTGAGAATGATGGTCTCCTTGGCACCGAACTGTTGTGCATGCTGCGCCTGAAAAGCATACTTGGCAACCCCGATGATGTCGGTCAACCCTTCCGCGCGGAGGATTTGGATCATGTCCAATCCGATAATTCCACAACCAAGGACAACAGCCGTGTCACCCACGCCCGGTCTTGCAATCTTGGCTGCATGAACGTCCACTGCGAGGATGTCGAGAAGAGCGGCTTCTTCGAAGGTCACATTGTCAGGGATGAGGAAGAGCCGTGTTTCGTGCACAACGGAAAATTCACCGTATCCGCCAGGAAGCATTTTGACGATAGGAATACCCACATGAGTCAAACCGGATTGGCAGAGATGATACTTGCCCATTCTGCACATGGGACATGTCCCGCCAAATTCGATACAGCCATGCAGCGGTTCAACTGCGACCCGATCGCCAGGTTTGATACTCGTGACGCCCTCGCCGACTTCCACCACAACTCCTGCATTCTCATGCCCCAGGACTGCCGGGAGATTATTGTCGGGGATGAGATGTCTTGTGTAGCCGAGTAGATAATGCAGGTCCGAGCCGCAAATCCCAGCCGCCTTCGTGTTGACGACCACCCAACCTGGATCTGGTTTGGGTACATCAAAATCCATAAAAGCCAGACTTTCCGGATAAGTTGTCCCGTCCCACACGATTGCTTTCATTTTTTCAGCCATATCTCCACCCATCCTTTCAGTTTGAAATCATAATTTCCCGAGCTTTCAGCTATCGTTCGTGATGGACTTATCAAGCATGTGGCAGGCCGCCAGCGTCCCGGACTCTGTCATTTCAAGTGAGGGTTCAAGGTGTCGACAAACCTCCTCCTGGATCGGGCAGCGTGTATGGAACCTACATCCTGGGGGTGGTGCACTTGGGCTGGGAATCTCACCTTCCAAGATTGTGTGTTCCCGTCTCAAATTCGGATCTGGGATTGGAATGGACTGAATGAGGATCTGCGTGTATGGGTGCGCTGGTTTCTCGAATATTGATCTCGTGTCTCCAACTTCCATTAATTTACCCAAATACATCACGGCTACGCGTTGGGCGACATGTCGCACGCTGCTGAGATCATGAGAGATGAGAATGTAGCTATGACCAAGTCGGTCTTGCAGATCAAGAAGAAGATTGGTAATCTGGGTTTGGACGGAGACGTCTAACGAGGCGGTTGGTTCATCCAGCACCAATAGAATGGGGTCGAATGCGAGGGCGCGTGCGATGGAAATACGCTGTTGCTGTCCTCCACTAAACTGATGTGGGAATTTGTCCATGTCGGAAGGATTCAATCCTACTTTATGGAGAAGTGCCAAAGCTTGTTTTTGTCGCTCTTCACGTCCCTTAATGCCACTATGACGCAAGGCATCGGTGAGCGTCTTCCTGCAGGTGAAGCGTGGGTTGAGCGAGTCCGCGGGATCCTGAAACACCATCTGCATGTTGCGACGAAGCTCACGTAAACGACGGCCATTCACACCAATAAGATCTTCACCCTGGAGGTAAATCTCGCCTTCGGAAGGATCAATCAAACGCAGAATACAACGACCAACGGTCGTTTTCCCCGACCCGGATTCTCCTACTAGTCCCAATGTTTCCCCATGATCTACATGAAGGTCCACGCCATCCACGGCGAAAACCATTATTTTCTCTCCGAGAAGGGGGTTATGAACGAGGAAGTGCTTGGATAGATTTTTCACTTCGAGCACGCATGGATCTCCAGCTTGACCGTTTGTGATCGGCCTGGCAGGTTTTTGGATATCGAACTTGTTTCCATGACCGGACGGCGAATTCATCTCCATGGTCATCCCTCGCCCACGAAGTGACATGCGGCGTGACGACCGGTGTCTATCAATTTCAACACCGGTCGATCTGTTCGGCAAATCTCTTCTGCTTTTGAGCAACGTGGATGGAACGGGCAACCCGTGATATGTTCCAAAGCGCTCGGCACGTTTCCTGGCATCACAGACGGCTTTTGGTCCACATCTATCCGAGGGATGCTGCGGAGAAGCCCGCGTGTGTAGGGATGGACCGGATTTGAAAACAGTTCCTGCGTCGTTGCTATCTCCATAATTCGACTGGCATACATGACCACCACTCGATCACATGTTTCCGCCACTACTCCAAGATCATGCGTGATAATGATTTGGGTAGCCTGAGTCTGCTCCCTCATCTCATCCATGAGATCCATTATCTGGCGTTGAATGGTCACGTCCAGCCCTGTCGTTGGTTCGTCAGCGATCACGAGCTCCGGTTTACAGATCAGCGCCATGACAAGCATCGCGCGTTGGCACATACCTCCGCTTATTTGGTGTGGGTATTGGTCGCTGAACGCCTTGGGATCACCAATACTGACACGATGGAGCATCTCAAGCCTTCGCTCCTCAGCTTCCTTGGCCGAGCATTTTTTATGGTGGCGATAAATCCGATCAATCTGATCACTGATCTTCAGAACTGGGTTAAGCGAAGTGCCCGGGTTTTGGAATATCATGCTGATCTCGCAGCCACGGATATTGCGAATTTCTTCCTCAGATAGATCAAGGAGTGAGATGCTCTTGAAGATGATCTCGCCCCCGACGATCTTTCCTGGTTCTTGGATTAACCGAAGAATTGACAACCCGGTCACCGTTTTCCCTGAACCGCTTTCGCCAACAAGACCGAGGGCTTCACCCCGGAAGAGACAGAAATCAATACCATCGACGGCGCGTACGACGCCATGATATGTGAAGAAATATGTTTGCAGGTTGATTACTTCGAGCAGCGTTCTGGTCAAGATCAACTAACTTCAGGTTCTACATTATCTTTAGGAACAGC
>CAZMZL010000318.1:0-2866 GCA_964570595.1 uncultured Anaerolineaceae bacterium
TTGGTTTGCAGGAAGTTGACATCATGGTAAAGGGGCCAGGCCCGGGACGTGAAGCAGCCATTCGTGCCCTAATCGCATCAGAACTGCGAGTGCGGTCGATCAGCGACGTCACACCCGTACCCCACAACGGCTGTCGCCCGCCAAAGAAACGCCGCGTGTAGTAAGGAAGGAAAACCAGAAATATGGCAAAGTATAGAGGACCAGTTTGCAAGCTCTGCCGTCGAGAAGGCGAGAAGCTTTTCTTAAAAGGGCAGCGCTGCTTTACACCAAAATGCGCTTTCGAACGAAGGAGTTATCCCCCTGGAGAACATGGGAAAGACTCTCAGTTCCGACGGCGACGTGTCTCCGATTATTCCAGGCAGCTCAGGGAAAAACAGAAGACTCGGCGGGTCTATGGAATCACGGAGCGTCAATTCCGACGCTATTACCGCACCGCACTGCAAGAGAGAGGTATGACGGGAGAGAATCTTCTCCGTCTGTTGGAGAGGCGGCTGGATAATGTCGTCTTCCGTCTTGGGTATGCAGAAAGCCGTGCACAAGCACGTACGCTCGTGACTCATGGTCATTTTAATGTCAATGGACGCCGCACGGATATTCCATCGATGCTGGTACGAGAGGGTGATGAGATCGAAGTGCGGGAGGGTTCTCGAAAGCGAACCTTCTTTAAACAACTCCCTGAGATTGCCGAATCAAAAACTATCCCTGATTGGTTGGATAGGGATATAAGCATCCTGTTTGGGAAAATCGTAAAGATGCCTGAACGCATGGACGTAGATGCAAATCTGAACGAGCAATTAATTATCGAGTATTACTCTCGGTAGACCGAATGAATTCGCAGAAACGCGGATTGAATCGTGGAGGATAATGTGGTCGTCACCACTAATATTGTCATGCCGAAGATTGAGCGCGAAGCCGTAGCACTCAATTACGGCAAATTCATCGTCAGTCCACTGGAAGCAGGATATGGCATCACGCTTGGGAACTCGCTTCGTCGAATTCTTCTCGCCTCCCTCGAGGGTGTTGCGGTGACATCGATCCGTATCACCGACGTGCCGCATGAATTTACGGACATCCCGGGAGTACGTGAGGATGTTCTGCAATTGATGTTAAACATTAAAAAGCTGCATCTCATCTTGCATGAGGGAGAGAGCGCACGGCTCCGGCTCGAGGTAAAAGGCGAAGGTGTTGTGACTGCTGCCGACATCATTGCCCCGGCGGAAGCGGAAGTTGTCAATCCTGAACTGTATCTGCTCACCGTAGACGATGATAAAGCGCATCTTGAAATCGAGATGAACGTCGAGCGTGGTCGCGGTTATTCACCCTCGGACGAACGTGGCAGGCTTCCCATCGGAGAGCTGCCCACGGATGCGATCTTCAATCCTGTTCGTAAGGTGAACTATGAAGTTGGTCGGGCGCGGGTTGGCCAGGATACAAGTTTCGATCGTCTGATCATTGAAATCTGGACGGACGGGACGATCAAGCCGGAGGAAGCGCTCAGTCGAAGCGCGCAAGTACTTATGGCGCACATCCGGGACATCGGCGGAGTGACCGAAGAAAGCCTCATGGTGGCTGCGACAGAAGAAGAACCAGTCCGAACGGCTAACGAAACCTATGAGACGCCGATAGAAAATCTCGACCTGTCGGTACGGGTATTTAATTCCTTGAAGCGGACGGGGATCACCAACGTTGGTGAAGTCCTCGATATGCTCGAGAAGGGTCCGGAGGCCATGCTCTCCATCAGAAACTTTGGTGAGAAAAGCCTTGACGAATTAAAGGATCAATTAAAGGAAAAAGGCTACCTCGATGACGAGAGCGTAGAGGCAGCCGAGGCGGAGTGAGATAACGATGAGACATCGAGTTTACGGCCGACGCTTAAGCCGATCAAAAGGGCATCGGAATGCCCTCAGACGTAACCTGATCAAAGATCTGTTCTTGCACGAGCGCATACGAACCACCAAAGCCAAGGCTGCTGCGGTGCGTGGTAACGCTGAAAAGATGATCACGATGGCGAAGCGAGGTAATGAAGCTGGCGGATCGAAAGCAGTGCACGCTCGCCGTACAGTTGCGGGTCGACTTAATCACCCCGAAGCCGTGATGAAATTGTTCGATGACATCGCGCCCCGGTATATGGATCGTCCTGGCGGATATACGAGGATTCTCAAATTGGGGCCGAGGCAGGGCGACGCTGCCGAGATGGTCCTGCTTGAATTGGTTGAAGAATAGGCTGGTATGAAACCAGCACAGGTGAACGCCAAAGATCGTTCGCCTCATGCAGCTTACAAATCTATTGTTGCTTACGATGGGACGGATTATCATGGGTTCCAGCGTCAAAAGGCGAGCGTACGCACCGTACAGGGCGTCCTGGAGGGCGCTCTCAGCCGGCTTGGATGGGATCAAGCCTCGATCCTGGCCGCCGGACGTACAGATGCCGGCGTTCATGCCCGAGGTCAGGTTGTCGCCTTTCGCTTGAAGTGGAACCATTCTCCTGACACGCTCTGTGCAGCGCTGAACTCGTATCTCCCAAGCGATATTGCTGTGAGAGAGGCCGTGCCTGTGTCGGACAGATTTCATCCTCGATTTTCAGCCCTGAAGCGCTGTTACGCATATGCCGTATTCGTGGGGAAATCGCGAGAGCCGTTGAAGGAACGTTATGCCTGGCGCGTGGCTCACGCGCCTGACCTCCAGGCATTAAGCAGCGCGGCTGCGCTCATGCAAGGGGAGCATGATTTCGGGGCCTTTGGAACTGCCCCCTCGAGCGGTGGAAAGACGGTTCGAACCGTATTCAGTTCAACATGGCGTCAGCATAATGACATGTTGAGGTTCGAGATTGTGGCAAATGCTTTTCTCTATCGAATGGTGAGGCGGA
>CAZMZL010000319.1:0-2805 GCA_964570595.1 uncultured Anaerolineaceae bacterium
TGGTTCGCGAACCCCAATCCGACCCCGTTCACGATGGCGGTTCCGCAATCGGGCCCCATCACCAGGAGACCCTGGTTAGCTGCAGCTTGTTTTAATGAGACCTCATCTTCTACGCTGACGTTGTCGCTGTACAGGAAGACATTTTTCCCCAGTTCGAGGGATTTTCTCGCGACATCCGCAGCGTAGCGGCCGGGCACAGAGATCAGAACCCAATGTGCCCCGGGGGCCATCTTGGCAGCAGTTTCCAGGCTTTTGGGATGGTATTCGTGTTCCGTAGTACTTCGTCGTTGCGTGAGAAGATCGTCGACCTGATCGAGCGCAGCCTGGGCTGCGGCAGCGGTCTCAGCCTTAACGACGATGATGAGGTCGTCCGGGCCGGCGGCCTCGATCTCGGGGCCGGACATGTCGCTTTGGACAAGCAAATTTATGTTGGCTTCGGTGCCCATTACAACCCCGGAATCGATGACATCCGGGAGGGCGGCCAACGCCCGCTGGAGCTGCATCAGGATGACGGAGTCATAATATGCTGAAGATCGAATTTCAACTCTGGATGTCGTCATATTCCCTTCCGTTTATCGATTTTTGGAGACAGCATGCTTATGCCGTTTGCTGTTCTTGAAGTCGTGAGATCTTCTCATCTGAGAATCCCAAGATATCTTTGAGAATTTGCTCCGTGTGTTCCCCGAGCGTGGGGGGAGGGAGGTGCAATTCAGCGGGTGTTTTTGAGAATTTATAGGGAAAGCCGCTGAGTTTTATCCTCTCTCCCGACGAATGTTCACTTTCCAAGATGAACCCGCGCTCCTCGGCTTGCGGGTGGTTGAAGACCTCCGGGATGGTATTGATGGGACCACAGGGAAGGCCTGCCTCCGATAGTTGTGTAATCCATGTCGAGACATCCCCCGAACCGAATACGTGATTGAGGATGGCGATGAGCTCCTCCCGGTTCGCTACCCTGGCATTGTTTGTTTGGAAGCGAGGGTCGTCTTTGAGTTCTGGCTGGCTAAGGACTTCGCAGAGTTTTACCCATTGCCCGGCGTTGGCGACGCCCACAACGAACCAGCCATCGCGAGCTTGAAAAGCTTCATAGGGGGTGAGGTTTGGATGTGCGTTTCCCATACGAGGTGAAGGGTCTCCGCTGATGAGGTAATTGGATGCCACGTTCGTCAGGAGCGCGACCTGCGTGTCGAGGAGTGAGACGTCGATCATCTGACCTTCTCCGGTGAGTTCGCGGGCGCGCAGCGCGGCCAGGATGGCGTTGGAGGCGAACATCCCGGTCGTGATATCTACGATGGGGACGCCCACGCGTGAAGGGGGACCCTGGACAGGACCGGTGATCCCCATCATGCCCCCTTCGGCCTGGATGATGACGTCGTAACCCGCCCGTTCCGCCTGTGGACCGGTGCGTCCGTAACCGCTGATGGAGCAGAAGATGAGCATGGGGTTGAGTTCCTTGAGATGGGCGTACCCGAGCCCCATGCGGTCGAGTGCCCCGGTGCGGAAATTTTCGACCAGGATATCGGACTCTTTTACCAACGCGAGAATGATGTCAACCCCCTCGTCCGATTTAAGGTTGAGAGTCAGGCTGCGTTTATTCCGGTTCGCACAGGCGAAATAGGCGGACTCACCCGGTCGATCGAGGTAGGGTTTTCCGAAAAACGGGGGCCCCCAACCGCGGCTTTCGTCCCCGGTCACCGGGCGTTCTACTTTAATGACATCCGCACCGAGATCGCCCAACATCATCGTACAGTACGGACCAGCCATGGCGCGGGAAAGATCTATAACTCGAATGCCTTCCAACGGCTGCATGATCACCGCCTTAACCCGTAACTAAATCGACACACGAAGGTAAAAATTACAATGCTATTGTCGCATAGAATCAACTGTGAATCCATTTTCATCAACAGGATATTTTGATACTCACCATAAAGCTTTCCACCTCGCCGACCCGGGAAAATGGAGGGGTTTAGGACTGCATTCACCGACGATAAACCGTAAGTTTGATGTAAGGCTAGGAGCGTGATGGATTTCGTACAATAGGTGCATGGGTACGAACTCATTATTCGGTGCTGAGTGCACGGACGATCAACTCATCTATGTTGAACAATGGGTGGGTAAGAATGTCAGAAAGGGAGCGAACGTTGAATCCGCCTGTCAGATGGCCGACGGCCGCGGGCAATTCTTCCTCGCGACGGTGAGCTTCCGCAAGTACACGGGGCCTCTGGGTTCCAATGCGCTCGAAACCACGATCGTGATCCCCTGGGAGTAGGATATCGTCTCTTCCATAGCCGATTGGATCAGTCCGAAAAACTCGCATGCGCGGATGTCGATGCTCTCACCCTCGAAGGAGCATCCCGTCCAACCCAGGAAATCTCTTATCTCCACTTCTATGCCCAACTAACAATTGCTCGAGGCATCAGACGAAACCCGGATTTCCTTCATGGATCCCGATAGCCGATCCATGTCTCTGGGTCAGAACCGTGGAACCCAGGTGGGGTTCAATGTCTAGGTCAGCGTAGATGCTAAGTATTACTTGGTCATCGATCACGATGTCACCAATGAGGTTAACGATTGCAGCCAGCTGGAACGGATGGCAACCCGGGCGAATGTCCGGGTGGACGAGCTTGAGGTCCTTGCCGACAAAGGCTGCTGCGACGGTGCCCAGATCAAAGCCTGTCTGCATAAGGGCATTACGCCCACAATCCCCCCAAAGCGAATACTGCCAATCGCAAGAAGGGGTTGTTCACCAAACAGGATTTCAGGTATGACCCGGAGACCGACTGCTGCAGGTGTCCGGCTGGCGAGATC
>CAZMZL010000320.1:0-2795 GCA_964570595.1 uncultured Anaerolineaceae bacterium
ACAAAATCAAAACCTTCTTCGTAATCATACGGAATCGCATCGAGATCACCACCGTTCACGTACTCCGTGACCGCCGCGAACTCGTCGAGGTTCAACCCGCCGAGCAGCAGATCGCCGACGTCAAAGCTGACTGCCGGAGCAGCGAGGAGTGCATCCGCTTTATCAGCGGAGATTGGATCGGTATATGAATCGCGAGTGGCTTTCATGTTGGGCGACAGGTCGAAACCCGAGGCCGCCCAGGCTTTGGCGCCCAATTCGCTCGTGAGGTAGTCCACGACTGCTTTTACAGCAGGCTTATCGCTGAAGACAGCCATGGCGTCGCCGCCCACCTGCATCGCGGCAGGATCGCCGCCCATGCCCGGAAGCACGAAGAAGGCATAGTCATTGCCATATTCCAGTTCGGGGTATTGTGATCCGATCACCCCGCCAGAAAAGCCGCTCTGTTTCACCATGAAAGCTTGCGGCGGATCCGAGAACACGGCGTAGATGGCATCGATGAACCCTGTGCTGACGGTCCCTTTCGCGCCGCCCAAGGCAGTCGCGTCATCCATGGCCCAGTTCCCATATGTTTCCCAGACCGCTTTCACGCCCGGATCGTTCCAGGTGGTGTCGTGGAAGACAAGGCCGTTCGTGAAATCCAGGCCCTGCGTGATGAGCATGATGTCCTGCACAAAGTCTGTACCTGTCCAGCCCGTTGCCGGGCCGCTCTCGATGCCCATCGAAAGCGGGACCCCGCCGTCTGCCTCGATTTGATCGATCAGGGCAACGAACTCCTCCCATGTGGTCGGCACTTCGTAGCCGTTGGCTTCAAACTCCACCGGGCTGTACCAGACGGTGCTCTTGATGTCGCTCTTGACGAATACGCCATAGGGAACGCCATCGACCGATCCCAGTGCGATCCAGGACGGTGCGTAGTTATCCAGGTGCGCGCCGACTTGATCGAGAGGAATCAGGCTGTCCTTGTATTGAGTGAGCGAGCCCACACCCGGCATCATCGTGATGTCTGGAGGATTGCCGCCCTCCACGCGAGTCGCCAGTACTGCAGATAGGTCTCGAGTGCCCTCATAAGCGAAGGTGATATCGCAGGCGTCGATCAAAGGCTGGAAGATTTCGATCAAACGAGCCTCTTCATCGCCCGACCAGACCGCCAGCAACGACACCTCATCGCCCTCCCCGCCATAGCATTCAATCGCGGGCTCTCCTGCTGTTGCCTCGGTTGGTTCTGGTGGGGGTTCGGTAGGGGGCGTTTCGGTTTTTTGAGCACATGCTGCTAGAAGCAGGCTGAGCATCAAAACTAACGTGAGCAGTATGAGTACTTTGCTCTTCATTAAAATTCCTCCTAAATTGAGCTTCTTGTGTGATAACAGTCGTAAACTCTCTGATTCATCTCCCTCCCTCCTTTGTAATCATCGACAATAAACGAGGTCAATCGCCGTCTGTTTGATTCATATGCGGCGCCGCGGGCGAGTGATTCCGATGACTGTGTGGACTCTGTGCGCCACACGAGCCGCGAATCACAAGTTCGAAGTCGAGCAAGATATTTTTTTCAGGCGTATCTTCATCGTCAATGATGCGAACGAGCAGGTCCACGGATGCCCAGCCGAGGCCGTAGGCTGGGAGGTGGATCGTGGTCAAGGCGGGTTCCACATAAATTGCCATAGGGATATCGTCAAAACCCACGACAGCAAGGTCCTCCGGGATCCGAATCCCCATCTCGTGGGCGTACCGAATGACGCCAATAGCCACAGTGTCACTGCTCACAAAAAGTGCGGTTGGTCGTGGATGACGGGAAAAGAGAATCTTCATTGCGCTCTCGCCGCTCGAGGGTATAAAGTTGGCGTAGACAACGAGGTTGGGATCGAATGGAATGTTGTGGGCGGTGAGAGCTTCTTTATAGCCGTGGAGCCGGTCAGCCCCTGCGATGAAGGCTTCCGGGGCATGAACGATCATCCCGATCTGCTGATGTCCCAGCATGATTAAGTGTTCTGTCGCCAGCCGAGCGGCTTTTGCGTTATCCACATCGACGGAGGCGACGGATGACTCCGGCCATTGCCCCTGGAGGACGATAGGAAAGTTGGCTTCGATCAACTGGCGAAGCTCTTCATCGTCCACGCGTGGACCCGAGAGGATGATCCCATCCGCATGGCGTCCACGCAGCAGGCGTGAAAAACGGTCGCTTTCCGAATTCAATGGGATGGGAGCGCATATCACCTCGTAGCTGATTGCGGAGGCAGCTGTGTGGACACCGCGCAGCACCTGAGGCATAAATGCGTCTCCGAAGGCGTGCTCGGGAGCCTGCCGCTCAACATAGGCGAGGATGCTTGTCTTCCCTGTGACGAGACGACGTGCGGAGGCGTTTGGGTGATAATCCAGCTTTCGAGCGGCTTCAAGAACGTGCTGGCGCGTCTCTTCACTGATGCGCATGCCCGAAACATTGTTGAGGACAAAGGAAACGGTGGTTCTGGAAACCCCTGCCAGTCTTGCCACATCCAAGGATCTCACGCGTTGTGACATCTCTGTCCTTTCCTCTGGTTGCTGACACGTGTTAGCTACAGTATATAGTGCCTCTGGTGGGTGTCAAGCGTGGGACTGAACAATCCTCATCCGAAGCGTGGGCGCCAAGTCAGGAGCCTGGAGAAGGACCAGGACTGACGCGCTCCAGAGCCTGGAGCTATGCGATCATAAACCATGAAAAGCAGGAAGCCAGTCTTTGCCCTTATCAAGGTTCCGGTATCAAATATTTATTGAATTTGAAAACATGGAACCGTGTGGTCTCCGGTTCAGGCCACTTAACA
>CAZMZL010000321.1:0-2776 GCA_964570595.1 uncultured Anaerolineaceae bacterium
GATCAGGGTGAGATCCTCATCGATGATGAGGTTGTCCGGATGGACAATCCCCACGATGCCCAGGAATTGGGCATCAGCATCATCTATCAGGAACTCAACCTGCTTGCAGATATGAGCGTCGCGGAGAACGTTTTTCTCGGGCGTGAGTCGATCCGCCGTTTTGGATTGCTTAACGATAAAGAGCAGGACGACAAAGCTCGAGAGGTGCTTCTTCGATTGGGAGTCGATATCGATCCTCGCACACGACTTGGACACCTGAGCATACCTCAGCAGCAGATGGTGGAAATAGCCAAGGCCTTATCGCTCAATGCGCACGTGGTCATCATGGATGAGCCCTCCGCCGCTCTGGGTGGGCGAGACCTGGACTACCTATTTGAAGTCATCCGCGCGCTTAAAAAACAAGGCGTTACCGTGATCTATATCTCACACCGGCTTGATGAAATATTTGAGATTGCCGACCGCGTGACAGTTTTTAAAGATGGACAGGTTGTCGGCACGCATCTGGTTTCTGAGATCGACCGTCCCTCGTTGGTTCGCATGATGATCGGCAGGGCTTTTTCGGAGACTTTTCCACCGCGCGGTACGAAGACGGGTGAGGAGATTATACGAATCGAGGGCCTTCAGGTTGGAACCCGGTTACGGGTCGATGAACTCGTTGTTCGATGCGGAGAGATTGTAGGCATATCGGGCTTGGTGGGAGCCGGTCGTACCGAACTCGCGCAAGTAATCTTCGGCACGCGGCGGATAGACAGCGGAGTAATCTTCATCAGGGGCGAACGGGTTGCGATTCGTAATCCGCGAGTAGCTATGCGGCACAAGATCGGATATCTGACCGACGATCGCAATGCCGAAGGCCTCGTCCTGGGTCAGACCGTCACACAAAACGCGGCCTTGCCGAGTTTAAGTATGCGGCAACGATGGGGCGTGATCGATCGTCGTCGAGAGCAGGATGTGGTTGCCGCGACTACGGCTGATGTGCGCTTAGGGGCCTCCAGTTTGGGGGCTGATGTGGAGACACTGAGTGGGGGAAATCGCCAAAAGGTCGTTTTAGCCAAGTGGCTTATCAGTGGCCCGGACCTCCTTATTTTTGATGAGCCGACGTGCGGCATCGATGTCGGTGCAAAAGCGGAGATCTGGCAATTGATGAGAGATTTAGCCGAACAGGGCAAAGGTTTGTTGATGATTTCTTCCGAGTTACCGGAGATCGTGGGGATGAGTGACCGTGTCTATGTCATGCATCGGGGTGCGATCGTCGGCGAGATCCAGGGAGTAAATGCCACGGAAGAGGAAGTCATGATGCTGGCGACGTATGGAGAGAGTCATGGCGAATGATCCCACCACGGCCGGGAAGAGGGTGGATCCCTGGCGCAGATCATTCGATCGGCAGCGTGATGTTGTAGTTATCTATCTCATCCTGTTTGCCATGGTCTTCGGGGCGGCGATCTTCCTTCCCGAATTCCGCATGCCAACCAATATCTTCAATGTGCTTCGTCAGAGTGTCGCGTTGGGGATTGTAAGTATCGGTCAAACGATCGCGATATTGATTGGCGGAATAGATTTATCTGTCGGCGCGACGATCAGCTTGATTGATGTTTACGCAACCGGCTTCATGGCGCAATACACTGCAGCCTGGATGGTCCTGGCAATGGTCATCGGGTTGCTTCTCCTGGGTATGATCATCGGATTCATCAATGCCAATGTGATTACGAGGTTGCGTGTTGCCCCCTTCATCGCCACGCTGGGTCTCGGTGCAATCTTGCAGGGGTTGGTCTTGATGTTTACCAAGAAGCCAGGGGGTGATATCGCACCGGGGTGGGAGTTTTTTGCGGAGGGGATGATAGGTCCAATTCCATTCCCGGTCATATTTTTCTTTGTTTTAGCTGCGATCACATGGGTTCTGCTCCGCAGGACAATATGGGGGCGACACATCAAGGCGACCGGTGGCAGCGAGGTCATCGCGAGGCTCTCAGGTGTCGAGACGCAACGAATCATCACGTACGCATACATGTTCTGCAGCTTGATGGCAGCCGTGACCGGATTGTATCTGACCAGTCGCATGGGTGCTGGGGATCCTCGTGTCGGCGGGCTCCAGTACGAGCGTTTTGACCTCGATTCGATTACCGCTGTACTGATCGGTGGCACTCGACTTGGAGGCGGGAAGGGCAGTGTGATCGGCACGGTTGCAGGCGTTTTGATCGTTTCTGTGCTGAACAATATTTTCAATCTTGTGGGAGTGAACCCCTATCTTCAGTGGATCATCAAAGGGCTCATTTTGTTGAGTTCAGTTGCAATTTATTCTGCACGCAGAAACGGCAAATCTTGAGCCCGGTTTGCTTGAGGCGATAGCGAATGTCAGTTTACGCGCCCAATATCAGTTGGCTTTTACCAGAAATACCTTTCTCGGACCGAGCGCGTTTGATCGCCGAGGCGGGTTTCACCGCACTCGAATTCGGCTTTCCAAGCCATGCCGACATCGATGCACTGAAGGCCGTTCAGGATGAACGTGGCTTTAAAGTCATCCTTTTCAACCAGGATGTCCCAATTTGGGATGAAGCGAATCGAGGCTATCTCGTCGATCCGGCTCGGCGTGAGGAATTCAAGGCGAAACTGGATGGTGCGCTGGAGATCGTGGATTTCCTGGATGTGAAGAAAGTGATGCTGCCGGCGGGCGTCGTGCTCCCCGATCTTTCGATGGAGCAGCAGCGGGACTGCATGATTGAAAACCTTCAATATGCCGCGCCGCTGGCCGAACAGGCGAATGTGATTTTCACCATCG
>CAZMZL010000322.1:0-2757 GCA_964570595.1 uncultured Anaerolineaceae bacterium
ATCCCCACGCAAGCTACAGGATATTCTGGCTTTTTCCCATAAGCCCTCCCCTGGCATCCATCTCTGCTGCCGATGGAGGCATGTTCCCGAAATCAAGGAGCTTGCTCATCCCGATCGGTTAGCCGACGGATTCCGGTTTCCGGAATCAAGATGCTCGTCTCTCACCACCGGCCCGGGACAGGTTCTTCTGGTTTTTTCATAGTTCCCCTCGGTCTTCTGGATGAATTTGAGGCAGCCAGTATGGGTGTTCGCCTTTCATCTGAAAAGAGTTCGCTTTTCAAATGAAAACAGTTCACCTTTGAATTTCAAATGACAATTACTCCATGGCCTATTGACAAAGTCGCAGAAAGCCTCTATTATGAGCACACTTGTAATTACAGGATTACATATTGTTAATGACAAGATGGTAAGTTATGCTCCGAGCAGAGGCCTGATGGCGCCCACAGACCGCAGTCCCATTCTCTCAAATTCCGCGATTGATCGGGAATCACCCATCCCGTACTATGTGCAGTTAAAGAGCGCGCTAGGATCCCAGATCGATTCCGGAGTCTGGCAATCCGGTGATCAACTGCCCAGCGAGCCCGAGCTCTGCCGCCAATACGGCGTGAGCCGCACGGTCGTCCGTCAGGCATTGAAGGAGATGAGCTACGAGGGCATCATCATCCGAAGAAAAGGAAAAGGCACGTACGTCGCCGAACCGAAAATCAGCAGCTCCAGCCTGGTGCACTCCCTCTCCGGTTTCGCACAGGACATGGCGGAACGCGGCCTGGTCACCGTCAACAAAGTCCTGGAGCAATCGATCGTCCCCGCCAACCAGAAAGTCGCCGCCTTTCTTGAGGTCGATGAGCTCACGCCGCTGATTAAGGTTAATCGACTGCGCTTCGTCGAAGACGACCCCATCGTCCTGGTCACCTCATTTCTGCCATACGAGCTCTGCCGTGAGCTCCTGCAGGCCAACCTTGAAGAAACATCCCTCTACGATTACCTGGAGGAGCAGTTCAACTTAAAGATTACGCGCGGTCGCAGGCTCATCGACGCTGTCGTCGCCAACGAATATGAAGCGAACCTGCTTCAGATCGAGATGGGGGCGCCCCTCATCCGGGTGGAGAGTGTGAGTTATATCCGGGACGGGACTGCGATCGAGTACTTCATCGCCCTGTTCCGTGCTGATCGCTCACGCTTCGATGTCGAAATCGCACACATATCCGGCCAGCAAGGCCTGCAGCATGCCATGGGCTTAAACCTCGAAGAGGTGTTCATTGGATAAATTAAACCGATTCGAACGGGGAGCAATCTAGTGCAGGATCCAGCCCGCATTCGTGACCTCGTCCGCAAAGTCGTTTATCGGACGCTCGGCAGGTCGACGGACTCGCAATCGCAGCGTTCATCGGCCTCCCTGGTCACCGAACAGGATGTCAAGCAGCTCCCCTTTGGAGGCGAGCTGCGCGTCCCGAACAGCGCCATCATCACGCCGCTCGCCCGTCAGGCGGCCATGGATCATCACATTACATTACTTATGGACGACGAGTCCACGTCTGAAGCGCTTTCAATAAAACCGGCGAGCCGGGTGACGCACGACCGGATCGAGTCGGTGGGACACCACTACCAGCCGCCTCAAAGGACCACCGAGCGCCTGGTGGATGAAACCGATTTAAAGGATTTGCCCTACGGTGCGGAGATTCGAGTGCCCCCGGGATCGATCGTCACGCCGCTCGCACGCCAGATGGCCATGGATCGCCGTGTCACGATAATCGAGGGCGCGCCATCTCAACCGATATCCCGGACTGAACCTAAAACTTCCGGCCCCGTCACCGGGTCAGACGAGCATGCGATTGCCATCGGCGCCGATCACGGCGGCGTAAGTATGAAAACTGAACTTATCGCTTACCTTCGAGAACAAAATTACGAGGTCCTGGACTGTGGTACGAACAGCACGGATTCGGTCGACTACCCGGATTACGCGCTCGCCGTCGCTCAGCTCGTCGCCAATGGGGGAGCCTGGCGGGGCATCATCATCGACGGCGCCGGGATTGGTTCTTGCATGGCTGCGAACAAGGTGCCCGGAATCCGAGCGGCGATGTGCTACGACCAGGCTACCGCCCTCAACAGTCGTGAACACAACAACGCCAATGTGCTCACGCTGGGAGCAGGGATGTTGGGGGGAAATTTGACCCGGCAAATCGTCCAGACATGGCTGGACACAGAGTTCGGCGGCGGCCGCCATGCACGTCGCGTCGATAAAATTATGGATATTGAACGGCGATACTCGAAGTGAGTATTCGGTTGCCGTCGAAGGAATAGGTCGCTGTGGGAATGACAACAATGAAGGAAATGGATCAAGCAACACTCGAACGGATCATTGAGCAGATCACACGTCAAGTCCTGATCCTCATGCAGGATGAAGGCGGGAAGCCGTCAAATGGCGCCGGCAGTGTGGAGCTCTCATCGGCGAACTTTGTCGTACAAGTTCTGCCGGTTGTTCACGCCGGTGCGGACCGCATCGCAAGCACGCTGGGCGTCGCCCCGCAGGACCAGAGTATGGCGCCGATGATCGATCACACCATCTTGAAACCGGAAGCGACTCATGACCAGATCGCCCAATTATGCTACGAAGCCAGAAAATATCAGTTTGCTTCCGTCTGCATCAACCCGACCAATGTAAAACTTTGTGCGGATTTGCTCAAAGGTAGCGGCGTTGAAGTGTGCACCGTGGTGGGTTTCCCGCTCGGCGCCACACCCACGGAGGTTAAGGTTTTT
>CAZMZL010000323.1:0-2716 GCA_964570595.1 uncultured Anaerolineaceae bacterium
GGTCACTCATCACCGACGTCGTCCCACTTGCCCGTTTAGAGGAAGCCCTACAATCGATGTTTAAGGGTGAGAGCATCAAGATGGCCATCAATCCGGAGGGATGAACGAACATGGGAGTGGATAAGAATATTGTCACCGAGGACGATCCGCGTTTGAAAGCGCACGAAGGCAAGCAAACGCAGAAGGTAGCGGTGTATTACACCAATAGCGATGTTCGGCTCGAAGAACGCCCGATGCCCGAGATCGGTCCGGGTGAACTTTTGGTGAAGATTGAGGCTTGCGGGTTGTGCGGCGGGGATACGATGGAGTGGTATCTGATCCACAAAGCTCCGATCATCCTTGGACATGAGCCCACCGGTATCGTCGTAGAGGTCGGGGAAGGCGTGGACAAATTTAAAATTGGGGATCGTGTCTTCGTGCATCACCATGTGCCTTGCGGTTCGTGCCATGATTGCCGCCGCGGTTTTTTCACCCTGTGTGAGCACTTCACGCAGACGCATCTTTATCCCCAGGCGTTTGCCGAATATATCCGTGTTCCGTCTGAAAATGTTCAGCATGATACGCACCTGCTGCCGGATCATGTCTCCTTCGAGGAAGGTGCGGTCATCGAGCCGCTTGCGTGTGCGGTCAAGGGCATTAAACTGGCGGGGATCCAGCCGGGCGATACGGTGGCCATCATCGGCGCCGGCTTCATGGGGCTGAGCTTCACACAGCTCGCGAGGATCTGGGGCGCCGCCAGGATCGTCGTTTTCGACTTCAGCGAGTGGCGGTTAGAGAAAGCACTCGAACTTGGTGCGGACCATGTCATCAAATCCAAGGATGAAAAGGATCCCATTGAAGCACTCCAACGAATCAATGATGGGCGCCGGGCGGATTCGGTCATCGTCACGCCGAACGGGATACGGGCCTACGAGTTCGGGCTCTCTCTCGCCGGGAAGGGTGCAACGGTGCATCTCTTCTCGCCGTCCGAACCCGATGCGGCCATCGAAATCCGACCGAACGATCTCTTCTTCCGTGAGCTCACGCTGACGACGACGTACTCATGCAATCACATTGACACCGCGCAGGCGCTTGAGTTTGTGGCCAGCGGGCGGGTGAATGCGAAAGCGTTGGTCACGCATCAATTCGGCCTACATGAGGTAGCCGATGCCATCGCGTTGTTAAAAACCGCAGACCGATCGATCAAATCGGTCATATTGCCGGAGATGACGCCTGGTATAGGGGAGTGATCTTAAAAGATGAATGGGTTAGTCCCTGAATGAAGAAGCAATCACATTTCCACCTCGGCTCCAGCTACTACCCTCCCTTTCATTCGCCGGAAGAATGGATCGAAGATTTTCAGCGGATGGAAGAGATGGGGATGAACGCGCTCCGCACGGCGGAGTTGATCGCCAGCTGGGAGTGGATCGAGCCGAAGAAGGGGGAGTTCGATTTCGGCTGGCTCGATAGAACGTTTGAGCTGTGTAAAAAGCATGGCATGACTCTTCTCCTCGGGACGGGGGCCGGCAGTCCGCCCATCTGGCTGCTCGATCTTTACCCGGACCTCCAGATCATATCCCAGGAGGGCGTACCCTATCCGACCGGAGCCGTTTGGGGGTGGGCGTGCATCGACAACCCGGGGTACATCCAGGAATCGGAGCGTTATTTACGTAAACTTCTTACGAGATATAAAGACCACCCTTCGCTTCTGGGATGGCAGATCCACAATGAAATTGGTCATCCGAATTTGGCGGCCACACCGGGCGTCCAGGTGCACTACTGCTATTGTGACCACACCGCAGAATTGTTCCGCGAATGGCTGAAGAGGAAATATCATCAGGATCTCGAAGCGCTCAGTGAGGCCTGGGCTTGCACACCCACCCGGCACCGCTACAGCGATTGGGCGCAGGTTCGGCCGCCTCGCGCCTGGCCCGAATCCTGGGGTTCTCCCGGGGCGTGGCTGGATTGGCGCACGTTCATCAATGAAGATTTCTCCAACCTTGTGGCGAGACAAAACACAATCATTAAAGAAAAGGATCAAGATCACCCGACGACGACGAACCTCGTCATTCAAGATTGGGGGGTCTCACGCGGGATCGACCCCTGGCTCTATGCCGAACACGTCGATGCCATCGGTTACGATCTCTATCCGATCGATCGACAAAAGGAAGAGCCCTGGTATGCCTCCCTGCGCCTGGATTATGCGAAGTCCTGGGCGCTTCACGCTGGAAAACCGCTCTGGCTTCCGGAAATCGAAAGCGGACCGATCGGCGGTTGGGTGCTCGGACCGGCACACTATACGACGGGCGCGGATATCCGCCGCTACGATCTCGAAGCCGTCGCCCATGGCGCGAAAATGCTGCTGTATCAGGGATACCGGGAATGGGATCCACTCCCGCTGCACTGGGGAGCATTGGTAGATTTAGAAGGGGAGCCCACAGAGCGATTCCATGCTGCGGCACAGATCAATAAAATGATCCTGGAGCACGAAGAATTGTTCCTGGAGGCGATGCCCGTGAAAGCCGAGGCTGCGCTGCTCTATGACCAGGCCAACGCCACGGCGGTCTATGGCATGGGGGGGATCGACTTCTTGAACGATGCCATCAGCGGGTTGTACGGGTCATTATGGAAAAGCAATTTTCCGGTTGAGTTCATCACACCCGACCTTCTCCTCCATGGAAATGGGGACGAATATAAAGTCATTTTCCTCCCCTTCATGATGCTCATCGATGAAGCT
>CAZMZL010000324.1:0-2712 GCA_964570595.1 uncultured Anaerolineaceae bacterium
ACCCGCCCGATAAGCGCTACGCTGGATGCAGGCGTTCGAAGGATGTCTCTCATCGCTTCCACACGGGCGAGCGATGCCGCGGGAACATTCTCCAGATAGGCGCGCAGCGCGGGTCCGAGGTTTGGGTGACGCTTTATCATTAAAAGGTCCAGAGGAGTATCGATGTCAAGCCTGGTCATGGCCTGGGGAGAGGCGGATTCCACATCGACCCCCCCTTCATGCCCAAGGACCCAACCAAGAGGATTGTCTGTGGGGATTCTTTCTCTGAATTCCAGGATGGGTTTGATGTCGTTGATGATCATCCAATCCGTTGAATGATAATTATTTACATATGCGTACGGGCTGGTCGCACTCGATGCTCTGCTGTAAATTTCGTTAAGGAAGTCCGCTGAAATTAATGGGGCGGATCCACCCCCGAAATAGGCGAGCGATGGAAGGTTCCGTTTTTTGATGACTTCGACCAGGGCGCGCCCAAAATGAAAAGGATGCGTGTCTAATGCAAGGGTCTCCAATCCCATGCCCGAGAATATGTCCTCGTCATCGGGCTCACCAAACACCCCATAAATCGGATCGGCTCCTTCGACCTCCCGCAATCGGCTCAGGAGATCCTTGGCCGCCTGCCGTCTTCCGTCAGCGACGAATTTCGTCCCCGGTGTATGGCCGCCCGGTGGCAGCATCATGAGGGTCGCTATTTTCAAACTCATCGTGAATGTGCAGTATGTCTATGCGCAGCCGAAGCTAATCTTGGCTCGTCCTGCGCACTACGCGACTTCAGTCTCGATCATTCCCAACGTGCCATCACGACGTCGGTAGAGAATGTTTACCGCGTTGTTATTGGCATTTAGGAAGACGAAGAAATCTTCATGACCAAGCAGGTCCATCTGTTCGATGGCCTCTTGTTCATCCATCGGCAAGAGTAAGTGCCGCTTCCTTCTAACTATTCGTATTTCTCGTTCAACTTCGTCGAGCCCAATGTCCGGGACATCGGGGGCAACCTCCGCCGCGGAGCGACCATCACCGCGCGCTTTCCAACGTCGGCCTTTGTAACGATCAATCTGTCGGTGGAGCTTGTCGATGACTAGATCTACGGAGGCAAACATATCTTCTGTTCGATCTTCAGCTCGCAACAAGACGCCCTTCCCAATAACTGTAACCTGGGCAACCTGGCGATCTTGAGCACTGCGAGCTGATTTTGCGTTGGTGAGATCAACCTTGGCTTCTTCCAATGTATCTAGATACCGATCAAGCTTGCCAACTTTCGTAACGGTATAATCTCGTAATCTTTCGCTCAATTCCATATCTTTAACATTGATCTCGACTCGAATGGTCATGGGGCCTCCCCTCCTGTTTTTCTTGAATTACTTCCGCGATCTTCTGCAAGACCAACTGCAAGGACGTACATGTACTTTGCACCTGATTCTTCCACGGCTCGGGCACAAGCAATGATGGTCGCACCGGTGGTGATCAGATCATCCACAAGAAGGATGCTCTTGTCATTGAAAGCGCTCGTATTGCCTTGAATTGCATCCCGAATATTCATTTTTCTCTGCGCCGGGTTGAGACCCACCTGTGATGGCGTGTCTCTGATTCGGAGGAGCCCATCGCGCAAGTACGGGATCCCAAGCTTGTCGGCCATGCTGGATGCGATGAGCCCAGCTTGATTATACCCGCGCTCTCGGTACCTTTTCGCACTCAATGGCACCGGAACCACCAGATGAGCGTCCCAGGATTCACGAAGATAGACATCGGTCAGCCAGCAAGCCATCACATCCGCTAAATCCTTGTTTGGGCGGTATTTTAAGTGAAGTATGGCCGAAGAGAGTGGAGGCGCGTAGCACGCAAAGGCACGGGCTTCAAGGTTAATTTCCAGGGTTTCGCACGCGTCACAAGAGTTGTCGTTTACGAGCGGTAGCCCACATCTTGAACATCTTTTTCGAGAAGCTGGTTTTAACTTGTGATTGCAAGCAGGACACCAGGCGGTGCCTCTTTGGCCACAACCCCCGCAGCGCAGAGGGAAGATAATCTCGAAACCCAACTCGATCAGGCGCTTCGGCCATCGCAAGATGGGATCAGGCGAGCGCTTAATCACCGGGTCCCTCCCGGCTGAGTGTGGATCCGTTGCAGCGCTACCCGCCGAACAGACCCATCATCGATGGTGAGGTTACCAACAAGAGCGCGGCCGGGCCAAGTAGAACCAGCAGGATGGAAGGGAATATGAGCAAGGCGATCGGGAAGATCATCTTGATGGGTGCTTTATGCGCTTCTTCTTCCGCCATCTGGCGTCGTCGCACTCTCATCTGATCCGATTGGATACGGAGAACTTTCGCCATGCTTACACCAAGCTGCTCGGATTGGATCACGGCGGCCACAAAACTCGTAAGCTCTCGGACGCCAAGGCGATCGGCCATATCGCGCAGAGCCTCCCGGCGTAATTTGCCCAGCCGGATTTCTTGAAGCACCCGTCCGAATTCAAGCGCGAGATCGTTGTCCCATTTTTCGTTCACCTTACCCATCGCCGCGTCAAAACCCAAACCCGCTTCCACACAAATCGTGAGCAAGTCCAGTGCATCCGGAAGCGCCCTGAATACAACCTTCTGTCGAGCAGATATCCGGCCGGACAGCCATAGGTGAGGAAAAAAGAATCCGACCATTAAGAAGATGGCTGATATCGCTAATCCCTGGAGCCAATTCCGACCCGTGATCGCAAACACG
>CAZMZL010000325.1:0-2667 GCA_964570595.1 uncultured Anaerolineaceae bacterium
TAACTCTCCTGCACCCATGCCATGAGAACGGGTGTCGTGGACAACGCGAAAAATCCAAGCAGAGGGAGCACCATGATTTGCTGGAGGCCGCTTGCGAGTAGAAACAATACTGCAAGCAGCGGCGTAGCGATCATGGAAATCAGGAGAATAATGCGGCGCCCAACACGATCACTCATCGAACCCCCGACAAGTACGCCGACGACGCCCGCGGCTTCGAGGATGGAAAGCGCAGCCCCCGCGATCCAGAGATCCACACCCTCCGAATTCAGATAGGTCGGCAGATACGTCGTGATCGATGCGCTCATGAACGCTCGGGTAAAGAGAATCCCCCCAAGCGGGAGCATGAAAGAGCGCATGGCCCGAAGCGCGTCACGGACAGGTAACCCGAGCTTTGCATTCGGATCCCTGCCAGGGATGTCTCGCAATTTAAAGAAGAGGACCAGCGAGGTAAGCCAGCCTCCCAGCATCAGTATGGGGAGTCCTTCCAGGGTAAGAAATCCAATCGCGGTGACGACAAGGATCGGCCCAATGGTCCTTCCAAGCTCGCCCGCGACCATCCAGTACCCCATGCCCCTTCCAAGGCGGGATCCCGACACTCGACCAGCCATGACAGGTCCGACGGCATGAAGCCCGGCCGAGCTCAGACCTGCAATCAGAAGAAACAAGGCCAGCGCGAGGTAGCTTGGCGCGACGCCAAGAAGACTCATCATGCTTCCTGTGATCGCCGGAGCAAGGATCACAAAATAGCGCATGGTGAACTTGTCTGCCATATGCCCGATGACGGGTTGAAGAAGGGAAGGCGCTTGCATGAAGAGCGAGAGCGCCCCCGCCTGAGTCAATGTCAGGGAGAATTTCTCAATGAGCACCGGCAGGAGCGGCGCCAGGAAAGCCGTGTAGGTATCATGCACACCATGCCCTGCAGCGATAGTGGCAACTCTGCCGGATTGAAATTCACCCGAATCACTCCTTGTCGCGGTGATGTCGGACTCATCGGGCAGCGTGAGTGTGGGGGTTGTTTCCGTCAAGGGGTCGCGCCTCCTGGAAACCCGAATTGTACTATTGAAGGCGATTTAATCCCCAACCAATAAATTGTCAGAGGGAGTCTCTCATTTTGGGGAGATTTCGCTTGGATCTCGTCGATGGTTCACGGGGTGGATGTGTACTGAACCACACTCACCCAATCCACCCGAAATTTCTATCTGTGCACGGGTGAAGGCATGAATAACCTCGGCGTTTGTGAGCAGGTGCTGTGTGACCTCGGAGGTGCTGAATTTTGATTCGCCCTCGGCAAAGACCAGGGGGAGAAGGATTTGATCGGCAAGAAACGGGTCGAGCGCGCCATCACGCCGGATGAACTTTTGAAATTGATCTACAGCTTCATCGGCGACCGTTTCCGCGGATTTGCCTTTGGCGCCGAGGCCAAAATAGCACCCGGTGGTGCGTTCGAACTCCCCCAAAAGCACCAACGTGGAGCCAATGCCAGGAGAAGGGGTTTGAGCGATACGCTGCTCAAGCGCTCCGGCATACTCAGAAAGCCGTGTCGATGCTCGTTTCGCCTGCCGCTCCGCCACGTGTTCTGGTAAGTTCGAGGTGAGGGAAAGACAGCGGATCCTCTCCAGTTCACCCCGCTCCATCAGATTCATGCCTCGAAGCACCTCGGAATGCGATATCTCAGCATGAAGTGCCCCCCCACCCCTGGGGTAGTACCCTGCCAAACGTAGATCAAGTTGGATGCGCAGACCCATTTTCTGGAGATGGTGATTCCAGTTTAATGAGAGGTAATCGAAACTCGGACTCCAGGAAACGTGTGTACCCCCTTCGATTTGAACCGAAGAAGAGCCACCTGCGAGACTGAGCGGCAGATAGATGCACTGGAACAGCAAGGATGTTGAACCCGCCGTTCCAATCCTAAAGTGATAATCACCAGCGAGCGTCGTGCCAGGGTTGAATACGATCCGTTTCGAACCCAACCTGGCATCTTCCACCTTCGCATGGGATATCTCGGCTGCGGCTTTGAGCGCAGCGAGATGTTGAGGCATCAGTCCAGGTTTGGACCTTCTTGCGCGGATCCTGCGCAGACGAAAAGACTTTCCGGTGATGAGCGAGAGCGTCAGGGCAGTGCGAAGGATCTGCCCACCCCCTTCACCCTGAGATCCATCGATTTCAATCAAGGATTCGTCCTCACCTTAGATTCTCGTGTGATCCGATTGTACAGTTGTCAACGATCCATCTTTATGGAGATGACCATGATCTCCATCTCATCCAATTCAAGGTCGCGACGCCCCCATGCCCCGGCTGTCCCACCATACATATGCTCTACGTGCAGTCCGGTGAGTTCGTGCATGAGCGCCAACTCGGATGGAATAAAGGATCTTTCTCTTGTGATAATCGTCTTCGGTCCTTCCGGCGTCTCGATCTCCATCGGCCCCCTTTCCACCATCGTCAGCGGGTTAAATTTGCCTATTTTTAGATCCCGAGGCGTCGCCAACCGGATCGGACGAAAACCATTTAGGGAAGTGAGTATGAGTTTCCCGCCTGGTTTGAGTGCTTTCTGAATGACTTCAAGGATCCTGATCTCGTGCCTGGCGGGATCGTCCCTGCTTCCTAGCAATCCAAATGCACCCTCGCAAATGCAGATGGCGCCGTCAAAACCCGGGCCTGTCCTGT
>CAZMZL010000326.1:0-2653 GCA_964570595.1 uncultured Anaerolineaceae bacterium
CGCAAAATGAACCGCAATGCGTTCCAAGGTCTCATCGCTAACCTTGAGTCCGGCGTGCGTAAACTGGACTGGAAACCCTATGGCACCGAATGGGGAGATTATTACGAAGAGACACATAATTACACAACTTCTGCGCTGGAACACAAGAAGACACTCGTCGATCAGTTTCTCGATACTGCCAAACCTGGTTCCGTCTGGGATCTCGGTGCGAATACGGGCCTGTTCAGCCGGATTTCCAGTGACAAGAAAATTCCAACAATTTCATTCGATATCGATCCAGCCGCCGTGGAGCTAAATTATCTCAATGGCAAGAAAGCGGGAGAAGAGGACCTGCTCCCCCTCATCCTCGACCTCACCAACCCAAGCGCAAGTCTTGGCTGGGGAAACCGCGAACGGATGTCGTTCCAAGAACGTGGACCCGTAGATCTGGTCCTGGCGCTTGCGCTCGTCCATCACCTCGCCATTTCAAACAATGTACCGCTCCCCCGCCTGGCATCCTTCTTCGATACACTCTGCGAGTGGCTCATTATCGAATTCGTTCCCAAGTCTGATTCGCAGGTGCGCAAGCTGCTCGCATCCCGAGAGGATATTTTCCCGAATTATTCACAGGAAGGCTTTGAAGCGGCATTCTCAACGCACTTTAAAATCCTCGAGGCCCTTTCGGTTCAGGACTCGGATCGGACGATGTATCTCATGCAAAGTCTGTCGTCGTGATGCAGGACAGGCACTACATCCTCCACCCCTTCCTTTTCGCAGCATACGCAATTCTTTCGCTTCTTGCTTTCAACGTCGACCAGCTCCCACCCTCAGAAGCGCTTCGTTCGTTGCTGATTGCTCTTACAGGAACCATCCTCTTGCTTCTCGTCTCCAGGTTCTTGTTCAAGGATTGGCTCAGAGCAGGTTACGCCACCACACTCACCATCACACTCTTCTTCTCCTACGGGCATGTCTACCACCTTCTGGAAAATGTGAGCGTTGGACCCATCGTCCTCGGAAGACATCGGTTTCTTATCGCCCTCTGGCTGCTGCTTTATGGACTTGGGCTGTTATGGATATGGAAGAAGTCTGCCCCGCTCCTGAGGCTCAACACCTATCTAAACCTGATCGGCGCCATCGTGCTCATATTCCCCATCTTTGGTCTTGGCCAATATACCCTTCGATCGGGACAAGCTGAGCGGGTCGTCCCGCTCACGACGATCGATCAATCTGTCGGAAACCAGGCAGGCTCCCGTGAGGCGCTGCCGGACATCTACTTCATCATCCTGGACGCCTACGCCCGTGAGGATATTCTGGCGGACGTGTACGATTACGATAATTCCAATTTTATCGAGACGCTTGAGGGATGGGGTTTCTACGTTGCCGGGAATAGCCACAGCAACTACACACAGACCAGCCTGTCGCTCTCTTCCACCTTGAATATCGATTACGTGGATGCTTTTATCGATCCCTTCGATCCACGCTCCGATGACCTCGCTCCTCTTGGTGAAGCCATACAACACAGCAGGGTTCGTACCAATCTCGAAGATCTCGGATATCAAACCGTCGCGTTCGGGACCGGGTTCAGTCGAACCGAGATCCCGGATGCTGATTATTACCTGACCTTAAATCCTGATGCCTTGACTTCCATGGGCGCCCTCGGGTCCATCAACATATTCGAAAGCATGCTGCTTCAAACGACCGGGGGGTTGGTGCTCTCGGACGCGATCTACTTGCTTCCCGAGGAGCTGCGCCCCGATCTTGAATTTCCATTCCGCGCCCACCGAGAGAGAATTCTCTTTGCCTATGACGCCGTTGAAAATCTACCGGAAACAGAGAATCCAAAGTTTATTTTCATGCACGTTGTCTCGCCACATCCCCCCTTCGTCTTCGGACCAAACGGCGAGGAGATCCCCCATTCCGATGCCTACACTTTGAAAGACGGCGTTTTTCAAGGAGATCGATCGGCTTATGTTTCACAATATCGTGATCAGTTGATTTTTATCAACCAGAAGACATTGGCTATGTTGGAGAACGTCATCACAAATTCCGAGCTCCCGCCCCTCATCATCCTGCAGTCCGATCACGGTCCAGACGCAAGCTCTATGGAAGGCGATGAGGTCTCACCGGTATCCTATCTAAAAGAGCGAATGTCCAACCTCAACGCTCTCTTCCTGCCTGGCTGCGAGGCCGAGCAGTTTTATTACCCATCGGTCACTCCGGTGAATAACTTCCGAATTCTGTTTGATGCATGTTTTGGGGGAAATAACGGCCTCCTCGAGGATCGAAGCTACAATTCGTCCTACCAGACTCCCTACGACCTGACCGATATCACAAGCTCCTTGCGTTGAGGATGGATGGCTTCATTCTCGAAGCCCAACCGGATTCGTATCCGCTCGCTTAAGTAAAAGACCCCGCAAGCTGCGGGGCATCTTCCAAGATATATCTCCTCATAGCGTTGCCATCCGCATGCGCGCTGTCATTCATCCTCGGGGCAAGCGATGGGGGATTCTGGCTTTTCCCCATAAAACGCACGTACGTTACAGTTTGCGCGCCGGGAAGAATCACAGCCTTCCTGTCAAGTTCAGGGCAAGAAATTCCAGGGGTTCACTTTGCCATAATCGTCATTCATCATCTCAAAGTGAAGGTGAGCGCCCGAGCAGTTGCCGGTGCATCC
>CAZMZL010000327.1:0-2623 GCA_964570595.1 uncultured Anaerolineaceae bacterium
CGATCCCCGGTGATCGCCTCCTTGAACATCGCCTGCCGGGGGGGGGCGAACCCTTCGACTCAGCGTCGATCCCGACTCGAGGACGATCACCGAGGTGGAGGTCACCCGCGACGCGGTGTGCGGGTGCGCTCGTTACGTGGCCGAGCGCCTGGTGGGGGTGTCCGTCGATGACGCTGAACAGCAAGCGGGCCTGCAGCACCACCACTACCCGTGTCTGGCCAGTATGGGCATCGACGTCGATTTCGGAGACACATTGATGCACGTGTCGGGGAATGTGCTCAAGGACAACGTGGCGGAACAGGTCAAGCCGTTCAAGACCACCCGTTACATCGTGCCCGGAACGTGAACGAGGGAGGATCCCCATCCCCCAGCTTTTGGCCTCGCCATGCATCTTCTCGACCGACATCATCGTCATCGCCTCAACACGTTCCGGCCGCACGGCTCGCTGAGTGATCGCCCGCCGGCGCCAGAGACGGGGCCCGGGGCACATCGTGTAGACTGGTTGGAGTAGCCACCTACCTCACTGGGCGATCAATTCAGGATCAGGTGATCGAAATCGCACCCAATCAGAAATCTGGACAAGCTACCCTCGCTCTGACGATCTTCCTCGGCGCGTTCCTGTTGTTCTTTGTGCAACCGATGATTGCTCGCCAACTATTGCCGATATTTGGCGGTGCCGCGTCGGTATGGATGGCCTGCTTGTTGTTCTTCCAGACGAGCCTGTTGCTGGGATATTGTTATGCCCATTTGTTGAGAATCTATTGCTCTCCAAAGAGGCAGATCCAGATTCACTGTAGTCTTATCGCAATCAGCCTTGTCTGGACCTGGTTTTCCTGGAACGCGCCGCGCCCTAGCCTTGGATTGGACGTTCCTCTCGTTCGGCTGATGTTTCAATTGGGTTCAACCGTCGGGTTCCCTTTCGTTCTTCTGGCAGGGACCAGCCCTTTGGTTCAGCACTGGTATGGACTCGAAAGCAGGCAGCCTTACCGATTGTATGCGCTCTCCAACCTGGGTTCATTACTGGCCCTGTTGGTTTACCCTTTTCTGATCGAGCCAAACTGGGGCAATACAGAACAGTTCCATGGATGGTTCGCTGGCCTGGGACTCTACCTGGGAATCTGCCTCTTGATCCTCAAGCAAAACTTCGCTTTTTCTGAACACCAGGCTGCAGCGAAGGTATTTCAAGCCAGCAGCCGAGAGCGTATTTATTGGACCGCATTATCTGCGTGTGGCGCCATTATTTTGGTGTCTTCCACTAGTGTCCTTACCCGAGAAGTTGGACCGGTTCCTCTTTTGTGGATCGTCCCTCTCGCCGTGTACCTACTAACCTTCATACTTTGTTTCGATAAGCCAGAATGGTATCAAAGGAGAATCTTCTTTCCGTTATTTGTAGGGTCCCTGGTTGCACTGAGGATTCTCTACAGTTCTGATCTGCCATTCTTCGCTGAGATGGCAATACACTCGTTGGTTGTGTTCAGCACGTGCATGGTCTGCCATGGTGAAATGGTCAGATTGAGACCTGATTCGGATCGGCTGACCGAGTTTTATCTATTCCTATCACTGGGCGGCGTGGTCGGTTCGGTTTTCGTCAATGTCATTGCCCCGTCAGTGTTTAGTGATTACTACGAATACCAAATTGGGATAGTGCTCTGTCTGCTGCTGGGCAGCCAGGTTGCAATCGCATCGCTCACTCGATTCGTCAAACCGCTGCGCATGCTTTCACTCGCTCTTGCGGCCGTTCTAGGCGGACTATTCCTGAAGGCGGAGGAACACGAAGACCACGTGAAGAAGTTGGCGGCCCATCGTGGCTTCTATGGTCTCTTGGAAGTGTTTGAAGTTGACCCGGATACTCCAGGGATTCACCACAAGCTCTATAGTGAGGATATAGAGCACGGTTCCCAACTGGTTCGCGAGGAATACCGTCAAATTCCCAATACGTATTACAGCCATCAGAGTGGTGTTGGCAAGGCGTTGCTGAATCATCAAAAACCGAATCGACAAGTGGGCTTGATTGGGCTTGGCGCAGGGACGCTGGCGGCCTATGGCAACCCGGGCGATTCTTTTCGATTCTATGAAATCAATCCCGATTCGCTGAAAATCGCAAACGAATACTTCACTTATCTCCGTGACTCGAAGGCAGAAGTGAGGGTGATGCTTGGCGACGCTCGATTGAGCCTGGAAGAGGAACTGGCATCGGGGCAGCGATTTGATGTCCTGGTGATCGATGCTTTTAGCGGTGATGCGATTCCCTCGCATCTGATCACCGCGGAGGCATGGGATCTTTACTGGCGACTTCTCAACGATGATGGAATTCTAGCGGTGCATTTATCGAACGAATACCTGGATCTGATTCCTGTTGTTCAACACCACAACCAACGCATCAATCGACGCGAACTCGTCCAGGTGGTCAACGATGACGATGACCCCTGGGATATCAATGCAGCCAACTGGTTACTGGAGACTGCAAACCGTCGCTTTCTGGGTGAGATTGGGGAGCAGGCCCGAGTACCACAAACCGGTAAATTCCCGGTTGAATGGACAGATGAAAAATCGAGCGTGCTTGGGCTGTTCTACTGAGGTGAACGATCCATCAACCCCATCCGAAGGCCAACGCGCAGCCAGG
>CAZMZL010000328.1:0-2585 GCA_964570595.1 uncultured Anaerolineaceae bacterium
ATAAGGTGGTCCGCTCCCAAAAAGGTGCTCTCAATCACCTCTGTTTCGAGGTGGAGAATTTGGAAGAAAGCATCAAAGACTTTGAAGAAAATGGTGCGAAACTACTGGAAGGATCCCCCATGAAAGGGGCCCACGGACGCGTGGCCTTTTTTGAACCCGGCTCTACGGAGAATGTCCTGGTAGAGATATGTGAGGTGTAGTCTAGGAGACTGTCGGGACACCTACGAGTTGATGGTGTAAGAGCTCTACTTGTATTTCTCATAGCGTAGAGATGCTGGTTACTGGATGCTTGATGCCGGTCGAAGATCCCGTCTTTAGCGGGGATAAATAAAGCCTGTTCAACACTTAATTTTCGAATGTTTACAGCCTATTACAAGGCAATAAAACCAAAATAAAATATCTCTCGCAGAGCACTCAAAGGGCACAGGGAAAAACCTAAAACTCTGTGAACTTTGGCGCACTAGGCTAAGCCTGGCTGATCTTGTAACCTGAAAGGAGGTTACCCTGTTAATTGCTCGTTCAGCAGGTAGCGAAGCGGGCGGCCCGCGGAGTAATCCAAAGGGTCGAAGCCCCGCCGAGCGAACGTGCGAGCCGTAACGCAAGTGAACCTGATTCGGCCTCGTTACGCAATTGGAGAGTGGCCAACCCTCCAGAGAGTGGTGAAGCCCGCCGTCGATGGTGAAGAAACGAGTGTATGCAGCCATCGGGCCTCCCGGGGTGGTTGAGGACAGCGCGCGCGGAAAGATCGGTCGAGGAACCTGGGAGACCCATCGTGGTGGTGGATTGCTGACCAACGTGTGGCGGGAAAACATAACCGCCGTGCGGCTGCGATGGGAGTCGGAGGGGTTCATAGTAGCGAAGAAGCGGCTAATCACCGTGGAGCGAAGGGACCCTACTGAAGACATGTTTCTGTAAGACAGGAGGCGAACCGATTGAAATATTCTACTACGGAAGAAGTGGTGAAGTCCGAAAGGGGTTTGCCACAGACCCTCTCTACCTTGAGACAGAAACTGGGCCAAAAGGCCAAGCAGGAACCGAAGTTCCGTTTCTACACGTTGTACGGCCATATAAGCCGAGATGACGTGTTGGCGGCAGCATGGAGTCTGGTGCGTGCCAAGAAGGGCGCAGCAGGCATAGACGGCGTGACGATTAAGATGGTTGAGGCCCAAGAGGGCGGAGTGGCAGCTTTTCTGGAAAGCATTCAGAAAGAACTGCGTACAAAGACCTATAAGCCACGGCCAGTGCGCCGAGTGTTTATCCCGAAAGCCAATGGAAAGATGAGGCCGCTGGGAATCCCGACGGTGCGGGACCGAGTGGTCCAGACGGCGACGCTCCTGATACTGGAGCCGATATTTGAGCAGGACTTTGAAGAGTGCTCTCATGGATTTCGCCCTGGACGCTCGGCCCATGATGCGCTTGAAGAAATCCGGGGCTACATCAAATCCGGCTTTTGCGCGGTGTATGACGCTGACCTGAAAGGATATTTTGATTCGATCCCGCATGATAAGTTGAGAGCATGTCTGCGCATGAGGATCACTGACCGACATGTGCTGAAGCTGATCCGTATGTGGCTGGAGGCGCCGGTTGTTGGAGAGTCCGGTACTGGCGGGGAAGGTACAGCGCCCCGCAGAAAGAAAGGGACTCCACAAGGAGGAGTTATTTCGCCTCTGCTTGCCAATGTGTATTTGCATTGGTTTGATAAAGTGTTCCATCGAGCAAATGGCCCGGCCATGTGGGCTAAGGCCAAACTGGTGCGCTACGCCGACGACTTTGTGATACTGGCGCGTTATATTGATAGCCATATCACTGGCTGGACTGAATCGAAGATCGAAGGGTGGTTGGGCTTGGAGATCAACCGGGAGAAAACGCAGGTGCTGGATCTGCGAAAAGAAGGGGAAAGTCTGGATTTTCTGGGTTATACGTTTCGGTACGACCGCGATCTTAAAGGTCGTGAGAATCGGTATCTGAACATGTTTCCATCGAAAAAGGCTTTGGCCCGAGAGCGCGGGCATCTGCGTGAGCTGACTTGTGCACGTATGTGCTTTAAACCAATCCCGCAATTGATCGAAGAACTCAATGAGCATCTGCGTGGCTGGGCTAACTATTTTGGGCGTGGATATCCACGCAAGGCCTTCCGGGAAATAAACGCATATGCGCGGCAGCGGCTTTATTGTCATCTCTCTCGCCGCAGTCAGCGCCCATGGCGTCCGGCCAAAGGGACGACCTTCTATGCGCAATTTGCGCGGATGGGGTTGATCTATTTGTGAAGAGACTTGGTTCATAACTGTGCATGCCCAAGGCAAGAGTTTTCAGGAAAGCCGGATGCGGGAAATCCGCACGTCCGGTTTGACGAGGGGGAGGGGGACTTTCTCCCTCCCTACTCTACCGGCTCTAGCGAAGCGGGCGAGAGACATTTTTGTAGGAAACCGGATTAAGGAGCTGTGAAGGTGTAGTAGATTTTCGGATTGTATTGACAAAGGAACTGGTATATCGAATTAAATGGTCTCTTTGATGGAGGCCATTTTTTTTAGGAAAGGGGGGTGAGTTTAAGCAGAACTCACCCCCCCGATCATAACAGGGACTGA
>CAZMZL010000329.1:0-918 GCA_964570595.1 uncultured Anaerolineaceae bacterium
TGCTCATCCGCGCGAACACGCTTAGCCGTGTACAATCCGGAATGGGCATCCCGATCGTCGACACGCTTATGACCATGATTGACCGTGATGTGGTCCCCCTTGTTCCATCCCAGGGCACTTTAGCCTCATCAGGAAATCTCGCCCCGCTTGTCCATGTTTCCCCCACACGAATGAAGTTTTACCTCCCATGCTCGTCTCGAACCACGAGTTGTCTTGGCTGAACTTTGGTCTGATGATGCTCCAGGTTACGGCTGCCCCAATCGTCCACGAAAATCAGTATCTTGCATCGCCCGACACGATCTATTCTTGTCCCACGGCAGGCGGACAGGAAGATTTTAACGCCAACGCCACCACTGCCGCCAGACACCTGCGTCAATCCTCGATCACTTAAGGAACATCATCGCGATTGAATTGATTTGCGCAGCTCAGGCCCTCGACATCAGGAGAAGAGACCGGACTGAAACAAAACTCGGTGATCGATCAAACGCCGCGTTGACGTACATAAGCGAGAAGATCCCATTCTTAAAATCCGATGTGTTTATGGGTGATCATATTCAGATAATCTCAGAGCCCATCAAGTCAGGGATTCTTTTTCCAACCCTGAACATCGCTTTTCCCTGAATGCCTGTGCTATAATTTTCTACATGATAAGATTTAATATGTTCGACGTAATCGATCACAAAGCGCTGGAACATTTCCATCCACATTGGGGTTGTCCCCATATGTAGCCCCACGACGCATAAGGGCCATGAATCACCCTCTTGCGCGGTGTGGGCTGAGCCCATACCGTTTTTCTTTAATCATGGAGATTTTGATATGGCATCCATTCAACCCGTACGAGGCACAAGAGACTTCTACCCTGAAGATATGGCCTTCCGCGTATGGCTATACGAAAAGATAAGATCGGTCTCTGAAAAA
>CAZMZL010000329.1:928-2581 GCA_964570595.1 uncultured Anaerolineaceae bacterium
GGTCGACGCGGATCGCGATGCGCTCCTGGAGGCCATGCGGCTCATGGGGCCGAAGTGTGGGCCGTTGGTCCTTCAGTTCCCCTACTTCAATCGCCAGGCATTTTCGTCCCCGGGCCCGTTCCTCGAGCGCCTGGATCTCTATGCCGCAAAGTCTGGTGAGGAGCTTGTCAAAGAGCAGTCCTACGTCTTCCCGGATCGAAGCGGAGCGATGATCGCGCTGCGACCGGAATTGACGCCATCACTTGCTCGGATGGTCGCTTCACGCGGGAAAGGACTCACACGACCGTTGCGCTGGTGGTCCTTTGGCCCGTTCTGGCGGTATGAGCGGACGCAGAAAGGTCGCTCAAGAGAATTCTTTCAGTGGAATATCGATTTATTGGGGGTGGATTCTCCCGAAGCAGATGCAGAGATTGTGCTTATCGCCGTTGATTTCTTCCGCTCGGTCGGTCTCCGCGCTGATCAAGTTGGCATCCTTGTGAATAATCGTCAACTTGTCGAACGGCAGTTGGGCGAACTAAATATTCGCGACGACTTGCTCCCGCTTACCTTTCGTCTGATCGACAAGCGCGATCGCATGTCCGAAGACAAATGGAAGGCTTACGCAGACGAAATCGGTCTCGATGCGTCCCAAGTGGACGGCATCCTGGTCATGCTTCAGAATGACGACGCATGGAAGGAGTCCGATTCGCTGGTCGCGTTCTTCAAAGCGATAGAATTGATGGGAGGCAGCGATTTCGTACGATTCGATCCGAAGGTGATACGGGGACTGGATTACTATACAGGCACGGTTTATGAGGCGGTCGATTTATCAGGAAAACTCCGATCCATATTCGGTGGTGGGCGCTACGATGATCTGGTTTCATTAGTAGGCGGCGAGCCCCTCCCCGCAACCGGCTTTGCGATGGGCGATATGGTTTTCGCGTTGGTGCTCGATGGGTACGGACTTTTGCCCACCCTCCAGACCAATAGAGCAGACATTTTTGTGCCGATTTTTAATGAGGAACTGATGCCTGAATCACTGCTGATTGCATCCGAGCTCCGCAGTGAAGGGTTCCGGACAGAATGGTACCCGGAACCGGCTAAACTTCAGCGTCAATTTAAGTACGCCGATCGTCAGAATATTCCTGTGACCGTGATCATCGGTCCCGATGAGATTGAAAATAACACGGTTACCGTGAAAGATCTCCGTGACGGAACCCAAGAAACGATTGCAAGAGCTACTCTCGCAGCGTATCTTCGGCAGAAACTTCGAGCATAGAACTTTGCGAGGGGCGTCGTATTCATGATAAAATCCACTTCGCTCACATGGTGCCTGTAGTTCAGTGGTGGAACGCGCGCCTGTGGAGCGCGATGTCGCGGGTTCGAATCCCGTCAGGCACCCTAAAAAATGCCTCCCCCATACATACAGGGAGACATTTTTTATTTCCAGGCTCCCTTCATGTGCGCAAAAGTAACTCAGTATCCTTGCAGCACAGAAGACATCCTTGACAGGTGCTCTTCCAAGAACCATCAGTCCAATCTCCATAATTACTGCCTCGCCAGAGCCCGATGATACTTGAGCTCCTCCGACTCGAGATGACTGACGTTGTCTTCCTCCAGGTCGATCCGGACCCAGTGGATCTTATCCATCGTGACCATGCTCTTGCGTGGGTA
>CAZMZL010000330.1:0-2580 GCA_964570595.1 uncultured Anaerolineaceae bacterium
TCCCCCGCATCGCAGAGGGAGATCGCTTCGCAAAAAGACGCTCGCGATGACATGAGGATTAGTTTCTTAGAAGAGAACCGTGGAACAGTGCGCTTAAAATTGAGGCTGTGGCTGATCGGATCCGTGCATTCTTCGTGTAAATGGGCTAGTATCTTGATGAGCGTGAATGAGATGTTCCGCAGTCGGGACGCAGAACCTGTAACTGATTCCGACGGCTGTCGTGCCTTCGCTCGATCGCGCCAAGTACGACGAAGTCGTACGACGTCAACAAAAGGCTGTCTTGGGCGACGGCTGGGCTCAAAGCCGTTATCCAGCTCGACCATAGGACGGAGGTACGAGTTATGTACAAGCGCATTTTGTTACCATTGGACGGTTCACCTCTGGCAGAACAGGCACTGCCGCATGCGATTGCGATGGCAGAGCACTTTCACTCAGAGTTGGTAATCTTACGGGTTCTCATCCCATTACCAAGTACCGTGACCACAACAGAAGCAGCTCTACAGAGAGCCGCGGAAGAGGCGGCGATTTTTGCCCGCGAGTATCTGGATCGCATCGCAGCCGGCGTGCAAGAGCATGGCATCACAGTGCAGATGGTTACCCTCGGAGGACGCCCGCACTATCAGATTATCCAGTATGCGGAAACCAATCAGGTGGACATGATTGTGATGAGCACACGCGGGCAATCGGGATTGAGCCGCTGGTTGATGGGCAGCGTCTCTGATCGTGTAGTGCGTGGCGCCAATGTGCCGGTGTTGATGGTGCGCACCCAGAAATAATAGTCGCAAAAAAAGGCTACAATATCCTTGCTTCTCCAGCGTCCGGAGGGAGTCGACAGGATGGTACGGCTCTGGACTTAGGTCGAGGGGGGACGTCGGCAAGCAAGATGGGTGGTCCGTTGTTTATCAAGAGGGATCCGGAAAGTAATGCGGGACCAGGCAGGCCGGACGAACAGCCTGTTGGATCAAAATGGTGCCGACACAAACCGGTATCCTGGCCCAAAGGTAGCCATAAGTGAAGCGATACGTATTGTATAGTCTAGCCATCGTAGGAATCCTGGGTCTCGTTGGGGGCATCTGGTGGCTGCTAACCCAGCCCGCTGAGGGGGGATACGGCCCCTCCTTTTTCATCTCTATCAGCATCTTTATCTTCGTCTTTGCCGCAATCAGCTTGCGCTGGATGCACGAAACAGCAGCGGCGCTGCTGGGTGCAGCGGCCGTTTGGCTGGTTCACTACATCGGCGGAAGCTTCTTCCCTGCCCTGCATATCATCGACTTTGAAGAGTCGATGTCCTTTGTAGATTGGAACGTCATCTGGCTGATCATGGGCATGATGATCTTTATGGCCATGTTCAGCGAGACTGGAGCCATTAACTGGGTTGCCTTCCGCACTTTTCGTCTGGCGAAGGGCAATGCCTGGCTGCTATTGATGAGCCTGGTCATACTCACCGGCGTGCTTTCGGCCTTTCTCAATGACGTGACGGCCATCCTGCTCATCGTGCCGTTGTCCATCGAGATCGCTCAGACCGTTGGCATTCATCCCCTTGCCTTTGTGATTCCCGAAGTGCTGGCCTCCAACATCGGCGGAGCAGCGACCATCATCGGCGACCCTCCCAGCACGATCGTCGGCTCGCACATTGGGTTAAGTTTTTTCGAGTATCTGGCCAACGTAGCGCCGATCGCCATCATGTGTATGATCCTCCTCTTGATCATGATTAGCTTTCTCTATCGGCGCGAGCTTGCCGAGGCCAAGGGACAATTATCGCCGGCGTTGATGGCCCGACTGGAAGCCGACGCTCTCATTACCGACGTCCCTCTTCTTCGTAAAGCCGGGCTGGTGGGACTGCTGATGATGATCCTGTTTTTTACCGGAGATTTCTTCGGTGGTATTCCACCCAGCGTCATTGCTCTAAGCGGCGCGGCGGTCCTGGTCGCCTGGGTACGACCCGACATGCACCGCATGCTGCACGAGGTGGATTGGACCACGCTGATATTCTTTATCAGCATCTTTGTCATCGTAGGCGGACTCGAGGAAACCGGGGTCATCGCCTGGATAGCCGGAATCATCGGTGACCTCGCAGGGGATAGCCTGAAAACGGCAACGGTTTTGATGGTCTGGATACCAGGTGTAGCTTCTGGCATCGTGGCTAATATCCCCTTCACAGTTGCAGCGCTACCTGTGGCTGATTATTTGACTGCTACGATACCCGGCGCCGAGAATTTGGTTTTGTACTGGGCTCTCATCCTGGGCGCTGACCTGGGGGGCAACGCCACGATCCTGGGCTCCGCACCCAACATCGTCGCAGTTGGTCTGCTGGGATCGGCCGGTTACCGTCTGAGCTTTGGCCGTTTTATGCGTGATGGTGTGCCGGTTGCAATAGCCACCCTTTTGCTGGCAACAGTGTGGTTGCTGGTTCGATATTGAGGAGGAATAACATGGGCACGACGTTGTGCGCCACACGTGGCGGCGAGGCCAGCTACCCCACTCAAGATGCCGTCATCGCTCTGACAAAGGAACAAGGCAATGAATTGGTTTTTCTCTACGTGGCTGACATTAGCTTTCTGAACCAGACGGCTGCGCCCA
>CAZMZL010000331.1:0-2560 GCA_964570595.1 uncultured Anaerolineaceae bacterium
CTTTCGCGATAAGCCCGGGGGGCTGGTCGTCGATTACATCGGCCTGGCGCATGAACTGAAGCAAGCGCTTCAAACGTACACAGAGAGCGGGGGCACCGGAAAGACCGCCATCGACCAGGCTGAAGCGATCGCCGTCCTGCTGGAGAAATATGAAATCTGCTCCGATATGTTCCATGGATTTGATTATTCGCACTGGATCACCGGCACCCCGGAGGAGCGCTTGACGCTACTACCCGCCGCGCAGGAGCACATTCTGGCGCAGGAGGACGGAAAGGAGCGCTACCTGCAGGCCGTGCTCGAGCTCTCAAGAGCCTTCGCCCTTTCGGTCCCGCATCCCGAGGCGCTCCGCATCCGGGATGACGTCGCATTCTTCCAGGCGGTGCGCTCCGTCCTCGCCAAGCGGGCGCCGAGCGATGCCAAAACGGAAGAAGACCTCGATCGGGCGGTGCGGCAAATCGTTTCGCGGGCGGTCATTTCTGATGATGTGGTGGATATCTTCGCCGCAGCGGGGTTGGACAAGCCGGATATCTCGATCCTGTCGGACGAATTCCTGGCGGAGGTGCGCGGCATGCCGCAGCGAAACCTGGCGGTTGAATTGCTTCGCAAGCTGCTGGCAGGCGAGATCCGATCCCGGCGACGCAAGAACGTCGTACAGGCGCGGTCCTTCGCCGAAATGCTGGACCAGGCCATCCGGCGCTATCAGAACCGTTCGATCGAGGCCGCCCAGGTGATCGAAGAGCTGATCGCCCTGGCGAAAGAGCTGCGCCAGGCCGAAGCGAGGGGAGAGGAGCTGGGCCTCTCCGAGGATGAGCTCGCCTTCTATGACGCCCTCGAGACCAACGATAGCGCCGTCAAGATTCTGGGGGATGAAACGCTGCGGTTGATCGCGCAGGAATTGGTGGAGGCGGTGCGCAAGAACGTGACGATTGACTGGACAATCCGAGAGAACGTGCGCGCCCAGATGCGCGTAATCGTGAAGCGCATCCTGCGCAAGCACGGTTACCCGCCGGACAAGCAGGAAAAGGCGACCCAGACCGTGTTGGAGCAGGCGGAGGTGTTGTCGGGGATGTGGGCGGTCGCCTGAATCCTATTCAGCCATGAGCTGAAAATAGATAGGAATTGATTGATTACCAATGGGGAGATATTAATATGCCTTCAACGGTGTTTAAACAAGTCAATTTTCCGCTCTCGGCACTCATCGAATCAATCGACCTTGGTGAAATTGGCCTTCCTGATATTCAAAGGCCATTCATATGGAAAGATGCTAAGGTCCGGGATTTATTTGATTCAATGTACAAAGGATATCCTGTTGGTTATCTGCTCTTCTGGCAAAACGGATTGGCCGATGATTCTCGTGGAATCGGCACCGATTTAAAACAGAAACCTCCACGTCTCCTGATTGTGGATGGACAACAACGGCTAACATCGCTATTTGCGGTTTTACGCAACGTCCAAATCGTGAGAGACAACTATGAAAAAGAATCAATTCAGATCGCATTTAATCCCTTGCTCGAGAAGTTTGAGGTGGCTGATGCCGCGATCCATAGGGATAGAGCATACATACCTAATATCTCTCGCGTTTGGAGTAAGGAGACCGACCTCTTCGAGGTGGTGGAAGAATATCTGGAAAAGCTGGAAAGCTCGCACGATGTTAGCGAGGTTGAGAAGAAGCAGATTAAACGAGCGATCTCAAGGTTAGAAAACTTGGTGAGTTTTCCGTTTACTGCGTTGGAATTATCTTCTATCGTTACCGAAGAAGATGTCGCCGATGTTTTTGTACGGATAAACAGCTTGGGTGTCTCCTTGAAACAGGCGGACTTTATCCTGACCTTGATGTCTGTTTTCTGGGATGAAGGAAGGACAGAACTGGAGCACTTCTGTCGTGACGCGAGATCTCCAGCGCTTGATAAACCATCACCCTTCAACTATTACATTCACCCTGATCCGGCCCAAATGCTCCGTGTAGGCGTTGGTCTAGGATTTAAGCGTGCCCGCCTCCAATATGTCTACTCGATATTGCGGGGAAAAGATTTGGAAACAGAAGAATTTAGTAATGAAAGGCGAGTTGAACGGTTTTATATTCGCACAGGCTCAGCCACCACAGAACTCAGCGCAAGTCAGACGCAGGAATTCATCAAGCAGAGGTTCCCGAATTGACCTGCTGGATTGAGAACGACTACTTGGACCCAGTCGTGTGGCGTGAGATCCTGGCCAAACGGGAGACGATCCTCGATTTGATCGATCGTCTCTATGAATCCGCGCAAAGTGTGGATATCAAGCTGCATGAATAATCATCGATCCATAGTGTAAGTGATGGATAGGGACCTTCAAATTCGCAATGCGGCCTTCCACTGGCTTCAAGAACAGATTGAGATCCACGGCGATGTCCTCCCGCGAGCCTTGCTGCAGGGTGGTTTTGAATTTCAGGGTGAGCGAGTTCCGCTGGTCTCCCCGCAGGGCATCTTCAAGCCCCGGATCATGGAGCTGCCGCTGACGATCAGCACCACGCCGCGCGGGCCGTATGCCGATGACTACGCCGAGGGCAGTTACCTCTCCTACC
>CAZMZL010000332.1:0-2557 GCA_964570595.1 uncultured Anaerolineaceae bacterium
TGATGTCAGTTCGGGCATCAATGCTCCGACGTCCTCACATTCGTCCAGTTTGAAGATTGCGTCAACGAGCGTTTCCGACTTCGGTGCTGATAGAGCGCGGGAGACGTTCGCGTTGAATTTAGCAATCACGTCTTCATCCGTCATTGGATCTTGGGGAGACCCTTTGGCGAAATCGGTCTCCGCTGTGAAGCTCTGACCCTGGTTTGTGGTTATCGTGACACGCGCCCTCTTGGTGCGAGGAAATAATCGATCGATTTCATCGTCTGCGACAACTTCAATTCTTTGCAGTAATTCTCGAACTGCAGGATCGTGCAGTTTTTCATCGTGAAATGATTCTGGGAGCACGTTCCCATCTACCACGGCAACCGCAATCACATAGGGCAGGCTGTGATCCGCGGTCTCTTTCGTATCCGGTTGGTACTTGCTTGGGTCGGAGAGGATGTCTGCGCCGCGAGTGGTGGTCTCGACGAGAATTTTCCCCACTTCTTTGTGCGACAGGTTTTGCTCCCGGCATACTTGAAGGGCTGCGCTGATCGGCTGATGGGTCAACGCCTCCGTGGGGAAAGCTTTGTAACTGCAACGGGTGATCAGGTATTCGGTCCCTAAATTCTTTGTGATTTCATCCAGATTCCATTTCACATTGGACAGCACTTCGGTAAGCCCTTCTTTTCCTTCGATCACCTCGACGGGACCTTCAATCCCTTCCCTCGCCATCATGGCCGCGATGACACCTGCCTGCGCGGCGAGCGGATCGGCGGTGTTTTTCATATTTGTGAGATGTCCTGCAACCACGCCGCCGAGCGTAAAATGACTGCTGCCGCTGATCCCCACGGCGGCGACAAGTTGTTCGATATCGAGATCGTACAAACGTCCCGCGACGAGAGGGCTGACAAACTGTGTGAGGGAGGCATGGTGCCATCCGACTTCACGAATGCCGGGTTCGGCGGCGTGACACCAGCGCATCTCGAGTTCGTAGGCGATGACGGTGGCGAGCAGGAGATCTCGACCAGATTTACCGTTTGCTTCTGCAGATGCAAGCGCAGCCCCCAGCAGGTCGGATGGGTGGCTAGGATCCTGCTCCCAATAGATGTCGTTGTAATCCAGAGCGCGAATCAGGAGCCCGTTCATCAATGCAGCGTTTGAGCAGTTTGTCCGCAACCCGCTCCCGATAACGGTCGCTTCTTGAGTCCCGCCGAGCCTCTCAGTGAAGCGGTGCATCGCAAGCATGTCATCGTTATGGATAGCGGCCAACGCGCATCCGAAACTGTCGAGTAAAAAGCGCTTCGCTTCGTGTACCACCTCGTGCGGCAGATCCTCGTACCGCAGGTGGTGGACAAACTCGGCGAGTTCATGGCTTATCGATGGCATACGATCACTCTCCATATGGGTCACTTTGAGGATAGTCTCGATAAAGGCAAAAGCTATTTGCCTAGCTGTGCAACGATTTCTTCTGCCATTTCGGTCGTCGAATGTGTTCCTCCCATATCATAGGTCCGGATCTTTCCTTCTTTAATCACATGTGCGATGGCCTTCTCCAGAGTTTGCGCCAGTTCGACCTCGTCCAGCCAATCGAGCATGAGCCTCGACGCCAGTAGCATCGCGATGGGATTGACCTTGTTCTGGCCGGCATACTTGGGCGCCGAACCATGCGTAGGCTCGAAGACTGCGATTTTGTCCCCGATGTTGCCGCTGGACGCAAATCCGAGCCCGCCGACAAGCTGCGCAGCCAGATCGGAGACGATGTCCCCGAACATGTTGCTGGTTACGATGACACCGTAGTCGGTCGGATTTTTTAGGAGCCACATCATCTGGGCGTCGATGTTCGTCTCCCAGAGTTCGATCTCTGGATACGCCTCGGAAACCATTCGTGCAACACGTGACATCAATCCGCTGGTCTCTCGGAGCACATTTGGTTTTTCCACGAGAGTCACGGTTGGGTAACCGAAACGCCGGGCATATTCAAATGCCTGCCGCACAATTCGCTCTGCACCGGGTTGTGTAATGACGCGTAAGCTCACAGCGATATCCCTGCTGTTGATGTGATCGAAGCGAGCCATCCTGGGATTATGGTCGGTTAGGCATTGTCGAAGTTCATCAGGCAGGGGGAAGAACTCGACCCCGCTGTAAAGTCCTTCCGTATTCTCCCGAAATACGACCAGATCGATGCCATCTTTATAGTTGAGCGGGTTCCCTGGGAAGGCTTTGCACGGACGCAGGTTCGTGTAAAGGTCAAAGTGCTGCCGCAGGCGAACGATGGGGCTGCTGTAGGAGAGCCCGGTCCCCTGAAGTTCGGGGGTCAGTTCAAGCTCGGCCTCATCCTTCGGCTTGGAGGTGATGGCGCCGAATAGACCACACGTACAGCCCTCCAGGATCTCGATGGTCCGAGCGGGAAGGGGGTCACCTTCTGTGCGCCAGAACTTCCATCCGATATCCGCCGGGACATATTCTGCATCCAAATGCAGCGCATCCAGCACAAGACGGGCAGCCTCCATGACCTCCACACCGATGCCATCGCCGGGCAGCCATGCGATCTTATATTTCGGCATTCTGAGAACCT
>CAZMZL010000333.1:0-2556 GCA_964570595.1 uncultured Anaerolineaceae bacterium
GGAGAGTTACCCCGAGAACCGGGCGCTTGCGAATGGGATCTTCATGGCGATGGCCTTCTTCATCCGGGCGGTCGTCATCGTCATCCTGGGCCGGGTGGGGGATTCCTATGGCCTGGGGCTGGGCATCTTAATCAGTGCAGTCATCATGGCTGCGGGCATCCCGTTGGTCTTCCTGCTGCCAGGAAAATCGCGGCATGAGCCAGCGTGAGAATTAGAATTCTTGTATAGATAGGATCGAAAGGACAATGGGCTCTTGATTCAGGATGGACGTGTCAGTACATAATCCACTGAGTCGAGGGGTTATTCCTGGTCGTATGCAGAATCTTGGTAAATCTCAACGGCTTTGGGCTTTACAGCCGTCGTAAGCACGGAATTGCTCCGCAATTTTCCCAAGCCCTAAAGACCCGGTTTCGAGCTTTGGTTCCGACTGCTACATTTTCATTCCCCATACAGCACACAAAATGACGAAGTCATTCTGTTAAGCTAACTGGCGAAGCCCGTTAGTTGTCTGCATCCAGCGAATGGTCCTACCGAATTCAAGCTACGCAACCGCTGGTCTTGGATCATAAAAGAGAATTTCCTCACGAATCCCGTGCTCCCCCAGGATGAAAAGGGAAGCCCCTCGAATTGTGTACTCCTCTCCCGATTGCGTTCAACTACACCAGGTCCACTGATCTGCAGCTCTTTCTCCCAAAGCGAAGAAGCTTACACCGGTCAAACCAGCGACGATTGGTTTGAAAGATCATTCGTTAATGTCTATCGACCAGAGCTACCCGTCCAATCGACGGTGGATGCATCCCAGCACGCCTTGAAAACCTCGCAGAGCGCTCCATCCTGAGGAATGCCCCTGCCGATAGATTTGTAAAGCTCCCTGCAGGAATTCCTCTTTCAACATCGTGCGGATTGCATTGAGGGTGGAATGCCAGTGCTGCGTACATTCACCGCGCGCCGCAGCCGTAAGCCATGCCAGGGAGATGGGCGTGGTTCGATCTGCGGCAGCCTCGATAATGGCTTCCCCCAACTCGGATGAGAATGTACCCGGCTCCGTCATCCACGTGGCGAGCAGCGCGCCGAGCATGAGGTCGTCGCCATCGGGCGTGATCCCCTGTCCCAGTCCGGCAAGACGAGAGGCGCTTTCCCTGACCTTCTTCAGATCGTGGTCGGCAACGCCCATGAAAAGAACTTTGGATTCCACCTCCAGTTGATCCTGGAGATCGAGGCTGAGCGAAGATTCCGAATCGCCAAATGAACCCGGGTCGTGCATCGAAGGTTCCCATTTCGAGAGAAATTCATCCAGCCATGCGAGGGCGAGCCTTAATTCATCGGAGGTGGGATCCAGCGAAGACCAGGGAAAGCGTGGTTCCCAGATCAGCGTTTCTGGACCAGAGAGTCGTACCGTTAATCCTCCGATCGATCCGTATCCCGGGTTCATATTGCATTCCTCGTCGGGCGTGATGTGGGCGTTCAAGGAGGCGGCGGGCAGGACGACGTTGAAGGGACCATTCCCTATCGCCGGCGTGACGAAGCTGATGATCTCTCCATCGTCTGCAATAAGATTCACGGCTGATTCAAAGACATGGAGAACCCGGATTGGCTCGGGGGTACCGAGCCAATCACGCGTTCGCCTTGAAATTGAAAGAGCTGCAATTTCTTTGGTTATGACTCCGCCTTCTCGTTTTGCAGCGTGAGATACACTTTCTCTGCAGAGAGTGGCAGTTCAAGAATACGGACGCCGATGGCGTCTGTGAGGGCGTTCGCGATCGCAGGTGCGGTGGGAATCATGGGATGTTCACCAATCCCTCTGGCACCCCAGGGACCATCGTCCTGCGGCACCTCGACGATGATGGGGATGATCTCGTCGGGGATGTCCACGGATGTCGCGATGCGGTAATCCGTAAAGCTGGGGTTTTGCGGCACGCCATCTTTGAGCATCAGGCGTTCAAATATTGCCGAGCTGGCTCCCTGGACAACACCGCCCTCCATCTGGGCGCGCACCTGATCGGGATTGATCGCCTTGCCCACATCAAAAGCCGAAGCGACCCGCAGGATGGTGATCTGCCCGGTTCTTGTATCCACTTCGAGATCGACCGCCTGACAGCCGGTCGTGTAGTGCACGACGGCTCGTTTTCCCTGCCCGGTCTCATTATCCAAGGAGGTGACGTAGGTGGGCATGAAGCGGCCGTGACCGATGATGGGGCCGCCTCGCCAGCCCTGATCATCCGGGAGCGGCAAGCCATACACGACCATGTTCTTGAGCGGCATGGTTTCTTCTGAACGGTAGGAGATGATGACGCCGTCACGAATATCGAGATCGCTCGCATCTTCATCCCAATGCTCGGCCGCAGTTTCAAGAATCTGCCGGCGCGCGTCGCCAGCGGCTCGCATGACCGCATTGCCCATGGACCAGGTGAGACGGCTCGCGACCGTCTGCCACTCGTAGGGGCTGTATTTTGTATCCAGCGGCGTGCTGATCCGGACCCATTCGAGCGGGATCCCTAACACACCGGCCACGATTTGTGCCATAACCGTGAACGTCCCCTGACCGATTTCCTGACC
>CAZMZL010000334.1:0-2552 GCA_964570595.1 uncultured Anaerolineaceae bacterium
GATGTGCGCTTTCTATTGGAATGAGTTCAGTAGCGTCGGCTGCAGCAGCCATGTCTAGTATAAGTCGCATCCCCATTTGTTTTGCGATGCCCCGTCCACCAGCCAGCATCACATTTTGTTCATCGTTGAGATCAATCTTGATTGACATATGCCTTCTCCGCTAAATTCAAACTTCCCTGCACCTTATCGGAATCATAACGAAGCCATTCTGGCTACCCGGAGATCGAGAGCGGTGTCATTTGCCGTCAGGGGATCGTCGACCCCAGATCGATCATGATGGGTGAGCCACTCATGGCGGATGCTTCAGGACGGCAGAGAAAAGAGACCAGGGCGGCGATCTCCTCAGGCTCGATAAGCCGCTTGATGGGATACTGTTTTAGCATCACCTGCTCCACCACTTCGTCAGGAGAGATGCCCCGAACACGGGCGTGGTCAGCGATTTGGTCTTCCATCAGCGGCGTACGCACATAGGCGGGGCAGATTGCGTGGGCGGTGATGCCGTGAGTGCCTCCTTCCAGGGCCATGGTTCGGGTGAGACCCAAAAGCCCATGTTTGGCTGCTGTATATGCGCTCTTATATGACTCGGCACGGATAGACAGTCGGGAGCCCATGTTGATCACCCTGCCCCACCCTTGTGCTTTCATGCTGGGCCAAGCGTAACGCACCAGCAGGAAAGGTGCGGTCAACATCACGGCAAGCATCTGATCCCAGGTGTCTTCCGGAAACGTGTCGATGGGATCAACATGTTGGAAACCAGCATTGTTCACCAGGATATGAATGGTTCTGTATTCGTCCAGGGTCCGTGCTATTAAATCCTGGCAATCGTCTCTTCGCTCCAGATTCCCTTGAATGAAAATCGCGTTTAAGCGTTTGGCGGCCGCCTGGCCCGCTTCGGCTTGAATATCGTTCATTACAACGGCCGCGCCATCGGCGACCAGCCGCTGGGCGATGGCCAGGCCGATACCGCTAGCGGCGCCGGTGACGATGGCGACTTTGCCCTGAAAGAAATTATCGGTCATAAATTCACTCCTTGATGAGGCTTTCTGAGAAGTCGTTGCAGAAGGCGCCGCCAGCCCCATTGAGACTGAAACTGAGGGTCATTCCTGAGAGCTGCAACTAATTCGCATCCGAACTTGTTCACCTGCCCCATCGTCTCAATGCTGCAGCATAGTTGAAATCAGCTAATTCAAGTGTTCTACGTTCTCACGAGCCCAATGCAGGCGTTTTTCAGCTTCGGCTCGAAGGGTAGTGTCAAAGCCGGGAATACCGAATTGCTCGATGGCAAAGCTGGCGCTTACCGCAGCGCGCTGCGCCGCTTGCAGCAACGTATCGCCTTCTGTCAGACCGACGACAAATCCACCACAGTACGCGTTTCCAGCGCCCGTTACGTCCACAACATGAGTTGGTACGGGTGGTATGTGCCACCATTTACCCTGCGATGATCCTAATAGAGAGCCAGAAGCCCCCATGCGGATGGCAACGGCGACTGCGCCCCAGTCCAGTAGTGTCGCCATGGCATCTTCTGCACGGCTTGTCCCGGTCATGGCATACACGGCCAACTCATCAGGCGAAAAGAGCGCAACTTGTGACAGCGCAGCTCTCATCTCGTTAGCGTCAACATCACCGTGGTGGAAAGCTGGTTCCCAGACAAGAGTGACTGTGGGGTTTACTTGGTAAAGTTGGCGCACGAAGCGCGGTAACTCAGAGATCTCTTTGGCCCAATACAAATGGAACCCGCGAGCACCGTAATAGGTAATGGGGATATTCTCAAAATCGGGCGCATAGCGAAAGAAATCGCTTTTTTCACTGCGGAAATCCTCAATACGGTGACCATCTGGCTCAAAGATCTGCCACGCACGCGTCGTTTGGATGCCCTCGATGATACTTACTCCTTCTAAGTCAACGCCCATATGCGCCATCTCTTGACGAAAGTCATCGGGAAAATCGGACCCGGTAAAGGCCACAAAACCGAGTGACTCAGCCCACACGCGCATACCCACCAGGGCATGGGTTCCGGCGCCGCCAGGTGTGGCCATAAAGGTACGGCCGTCCGGGAGAACGATATCGTCAATAAAGATATTGCCGAATGAAACATAATCTGGTGTCATGTTCCTAAAGCTCCTGTGTCGATAGAGAGACTTCGCCACTCTTCGCTTTGAGCCATGACAACCCAGGCTGCGATGCTCTTTGCAAGATGAACAAGATCGTCTATATGAGCCCGCGGCGTCCGTTCGAAGTGGGCGTAGGCGCCAACGAAGCCCACTCGAAGCACATTGGGCGTCACCATCATAGCCGAGACGCAATCGCTACGGCTGACATAACCAACTTCCTCATAGAGCAAAATCCCCTTTTCAGTTAAAGCTTTGGCCAGCGTTCGTTGAAAGCTCAACAGATGGGGCGGTGTGACTGCGCCTCTTGTCCGACTGGCTACGCCAGTGAAGACGGCGCCCCGACCTCCGACTGGGGTTGGCAGCGCTTGACCTGTGGTTTCATCGGTTGCAGCGTGTACATCGGTGACAATAACGAGGTTGGGAAGTTGTCTGAGCGGTGTG
>CAZMZL010000335.1:0-2549 GCA_964570595.1 uncultured Anaerolineaceae bacterium
GCGAAGGCGGTCTGACGGTGGGCGCGGGCAGAATCACCGAGATTTTGGATTAAGGATTAAGCACAGTCGCATATGTACTGTGCAGGTATAAAGCATGGCAAAAAAGGATGTACGACCCGTGATTACGCTCGAATGTACTGAATGTCAGGAGCGAAATTACACTTCGGAAAAGAACCGGAGGAATGACCCCGGTCGGATCGAATTAAACAAATATTGTGCACGATGCAGGACACATACCCTGCATCGGGAGACGAAATAAGAGCGGGGAATCGCAGGCGAGTAGCTCAATTTGGCAGAGCACCGGTCTCCAAAACCGGGGGTTGCGGGTTCGATTCCTGCCTCGCCTGCCTGAACGCGATGTGACGCCAGGCGAAATGAATGGCGTCACTTAATCTGAGGAGCAGTAGAGTGGCAAAGAAAAAAGCCGCTTCGAAAAAGAAGGGAAACCCGTTTACTCGTTACTTTCGAGAGATGATTGCTGAGCTGCGCAAAGTTTCGTGGCCTTCTCGACAAGAAGCGACACAGCTCACCTTGATCGTTCTTGTTGTCGTCAGTGTGATGAGTGTTTTTCTGGGGACGCTGGATCTTGTCTTCGCACGTTTTATGGGCTTCTTGCTGAATCTGTTTTAGACGGCAAGATTGAGAGAAAAAGATGACCGAGATTGACGCAGAGAGGCATGACGAAGTCGCCTCCACTGAACAATTGGAAGATGTTTCTGCATCGAATGAATCACAGGAAGATGTTCAACCTGGGATTGATTCGGATGTCGAGGCGAATCAACTCGACCCGATTTCAGCGGATATTGCGGCGGAAGATGATGTCGGTGATGAAGATGGGCAGGAAGCGGAGCATAGTTCCACGGATGCAGAACCCGCAGACGAGGACGAAACCGACGGGATAATCGAGGATCCCGACAAGGTGGATGAGCCCGAAGACGAGGAGCGCACCGACGAACTTGAGGCCGATTCTGTTGGAGAAGAAACCGAGACGATTGGCACCGAGCAGGCGGATGTGGAAGAGGTCGAAATTGATGCGCCAGTCGTTGTGGCTCCTCCTGTACCCGATGATGATCGCGAGTGGTTTGTGGTCCATTGCTATTCAGGATATGAAAATAAAGTCAGGCATAATCTAGAACAACGCATCGAAACAATGGGAATGAAGAATAAAATATTCGATGTGGTTGTGCCTACCGAGGAGGAAATCGAGGTTAAGGACGGGAAACGCCGCACGGTTGAACGGCGGGTCTTCCCAGGATATATCCTGGTTCAGATGGTGATGAACGAGGAATCATGGTACGTCGTGCGGAACACACCGGGTGTGACGGGCTTTGTGGGGATGGGGAACGATCCAACTCCTTTGAGGCCCGAAGAAGTGTCGCAGATTGTCAAGCGGATGGAAGCTGATGCGCCGCGAATTAAAGTAACTTATTCGGAAGGGCAAAAGGTGCGTATCATCGATGGCCCATTCAACGATTTTATCGGAACAGTATCCGACATTGATATGGAGCGGGCAAAGGTGCGCGTGATGGTCTCTTTCTTCGGTCGTGAAACACCTGTGGAGCTCGATTTCCTGCAAGTAGACAAAGCATAGATGCGCAATATAAACACCCTCGAAAACTAAGGAAGAAATAACCGGACCGTGTCCGAGCATAGAGCGATTGGCGGAGAGACGGAAAAATACAACTGCAAAGTGAGAGAATGATCGTGGCGAAGAAACTTAAGACAGTCATAAAATTACAAATCGAAGCGGGCAAAGCGAATCCGGCGCCACCGATTGGTCCGGCGCTGGCACCACACGGAATAAACTTGATGGCGTTTTGCAAGGAATACAATGCGCGCACTTCGAGCAAGACGGGTGAGATTATCCCTGCCGAGATAAGTATTTACACAGATGGCTCGTTCAGCTTTGTCCTGAAGACGCCTCCAGCGGCGGTGCTGTTGCGTAAAGCTGCCGGTGTCGAAAAAGGATCTGCCGAACCCAATCGAGAGAAAGTTGGCAAGATCACGAGTGATCAGGTGCGGGAGATCGCGGAAATAAAGATGAAGGATCTCAACGCCGTCGATATTGAAGGCGCCATGCGTCAAATCGAAGGTACGGCGCGCAATATGGGAATTCTGGTAGAAGGTTAATCGAAAGCGTGGGAGGGTTCGATGAGCTCGGCCCGTGAATACCACATAGGAGATACGATGCCCAAGCATGGAAAGAAATATCGTGAGGCAGCAGAAAAAATTGATCGCGACAAAGAATACGAGCCCTTGGAGGCTCTCAAACTGGCGCGAGAAACTTCGTTCACAAAATTCGACGGAACAATCGAGGTGCATATGCGCCTGGGTGTGGATCCCAGGCATGCGGAACAGCAAGTTCGAGACACGGTGATGCTGCCCAATGGACTTGGGAAAGATGTACGTGTAATTGTCTTCGCTGAAGGGGATGCGGCTCGTGAAGCAGAAAAAGCGGGCGCAGATATTATCGCCGATGATGAGACCGTTAAGAAAATTCAGGGCGGTTGGATGGAGTTCGATGCTGCGGTCGCCACACCCAATATGAT
>CAZMZL010000336.1:0-2548 GCA_964570595.1 uncultured Anaerolineaceae bacterium
AAGACGGCAGTCTGACGAAGCTTTATGAAGGGGGACAATTGCTTGGGACGGTTCAGATACCGTAAAGTTCGTCCTGTGTGGTGTGGTCGGACGTTTTCCCCCGCCAGGAAAGCGACAAGCGTGGGAAGCCGAATCAATATTGGACATGAATCCAGGATATGTGCATTAAATTGACAAGAAAAATTGCGAACGGTATAATGACGACTGCGTTCGCATGCCTAAAATTTGGCAATCGCGAGTTAGTGTAGAGGAGTAAGCCGGAGCCGGTATCCGATCACTCAAGCTGTCGTCGGATTATGACATACACCTGGTCGGCCTGTGGATGCGCTGACCAGGATTTTTATTTCCGGGGGAAGTCGGGGATGACCGGCGAAAATAACGATCTGGATGAATTCCTTTCCAAAGGAGGCTTGATCGCTGCTCCCGAGAGGGGCGATCTCCTTCAAGGAACCGTCATCGCACTCGACCCATCAGGTCTGATCATCGATCTGGGTTTGAAGCGCGATGGCATTGTGTTGAAAGCGGACCTTGACAAGTTACCTGATCAAGAGGGTCGGTTTGGGGTGGGAGACGACATATCCGTCATGGTCGTCGACCCCCTCGATCACGACGGCAATCTTCAGGTATCCATATCGCAAGCCCGCGAAAGTGGAGATTGGCTCGAAGCCCGTCGATTATTGGAGACAGATGAAATCATCCACACCGAAGCGACGGATTTCAACCGGGGCGGTCTGCTCGTTCCATTTGGCAGATTGTGGGGTTTCGTACCCGCATCGCATCTGAGCGGGATACCGCGCGGGTTGGACGATGAAGGACGACAAGAGTATCTCCGGAAGCTCGTCGGTCGAGAAATGCCCTTCAAGATCATTGAGGTCGATCCCCAACGTCGGCGGCTTGTTTTTTCTGAACGGAAAGCGATCCGCCAATGGCGTCAGCATAAGAAATCTCAGATCATCGAGACGCTGGAAGTGGGGGAAATCTGCAAGGGCATCGTCACCAGTTTGCGAGAATTCGGCGCTTTTGTCGATATTGGCGGCGCCGATGGATTGATCCACATTTCGGAATTGTCGTGGACCAGAGTGGAAGACCCTTCCCAGATCGTTCAGATTGGCGATGAGGTGGACACACTCGTGATCAGGCTGGACCGCGAGGCCAACAGGATCGGATTGAGCCTGAAGAGGCTCGAGTCGACCCCCTGGGACGGCATCCAGGATCGGTTCATTGAAGGTGACATTGTGGACGGAGTGGTTTCGTGTCTTTCTTCTTCAGGCGTGTTCGTGAAGATTGAGGATAACCTGGAGGGGCTGCTCAAGAACATGGACGGCCCCGACGATCTTCTCCCAGGGACCGACGTGAAGATTCGATTGATATCGATCGACACGGAAAAAGAACGAATAGATCTGGAGCTCATCACGAGCGATGAAGAGCCAGGGGGATAGGGGACGAATGAATATGCACATGGCAGGGAGGTGAGTTACATTGACGACGGTTATAGCCCGTCCAAATGAATCGCAAGAGCAATTGCTGAGGCGATTTCGAAAGAAGGTCGCAAAAAGCGGGCTTTTAAGTACGGTTCGAAGAAAGCGATGGTTCGTCTCAAAGAGCGAGCTGCGCAGAATCCAGCGAAAGAAAGCCATCCGGCGCTTAAAAAGACGCGAGCGGAAGGCTTCGTCACGGCGACGCAGGTGAGTTATTGCCGTTGTGAAATTCCTGTACGTCGAAGGATTTCACTCGGAGGGTGGAATGGCTAAAAAAGAAGAGAAAATCGTACTTGAAGGGACGGTCATCGAAGCCCTCAAAGGTACACAGTTTCGCGTTCAATTAGACAACGACCATGAAGTCCTTGCTTATCTCTCCGGGAAGATGAGGCGCTATTATATCCGCATCTTGTTGGGGGATCGGGTGAAGGTCGAAGTGTCCCCATATGACCTCACCAGGGGTCGTATCACGTATCGTTACAGGAAACAATCACCTGCACGAACTGGGAGCTAGACTCTCACCCCTTCTTGACGTGGACACAAATCAAAGCCCGTTCTCATTTTTCTGAGAGCGGGCTTTTTGGAAGATCAGGGCGCGCCATTCATCCTCATAATATATCTCATCGAGGACGAGGCGGGCTCGCTCAGCGAGAGCAAGCAACGGATCGACCTGATCAAAGAGAATACCCGAAAGGATCATCGTGCCCCCTGGTCGCAGGGCATCGGACATCCCGCCCTCGAGAAGGGCGGTCAGGACAGGTGCGAGAATGTTCGCGATGAGCACATCAACGGGCGTGATGTTGTTTGAGCCGACCACGGCCGACAAGTCGCCCACGTGGAGCTGAACCCGCTCTGCTGCATCGTTTCTGATGATATTCTCACTTGCGACGTGGATCGCATCCGGGTCGGTATCCAAACCCCAAACAAACGCCGCGCCGAGCCGCACGGCGGCGATGCTCAGGATGCCTGATCCAGTTCCGACATCAAGCACCCGATCTCCTGGTTGCATGTACGCCTCGATCGCCTGGAGGCACAGCTTTGTTGTCGGGTGTGTGCCTGTGCCGAATGCC
>CAZMZL010000337.1:0-2524 GCA_964570595.1 uncultured Anaerolineaceae bacterium
GATGTCGCGCGCCTAAGAAATAGGAGCAACGTCGAACATTGTTTTTTACGAAATCAGGTTAGAATAAAGACACAAACCTCATCATCTCGCACGGATCGAGATAATATAAATAGACAAAGGAGATACTCAAACATGGACCCCCTTCTACAAAGCATTGCTGGACAACTGGACAGCAACACCATCGCACAGATGAGCAGCATGCTTGGTGTTGAAAATAAGTCAACCCAAGCGGCGATCGGCCTGGCGCTCCCGGTTCTCCTCGGCGCGCTCAGCCGTAATGCGGCGACCGACGAAGGCGCCGAATCGCTCACGAACGCCCTTGCCCGCGATCACGATGGGAGCATCCTGCAAGACGTTTCTGGCAATGTCACCCGTCAAGAGGTAATACAGGATGGCTCTTCCATTATGGGCTATGTCCTTGGAGATCAGCAGCAGGGCGTGAACAAAAGCATTGGTCGCTCGACGGGCATCGATCCGAAAAACGTGGCGATGCTCATGAGCATGCTGGCGCCGGTCGTGCTCGGCGTCATGGGACAACAAAAGCAGAAAAACAACATGAACGCATCCGATGTCTCTTCGATGCTGCAGCAAAACCGGGAGACCGCAAAGAGCAATGCACCAGAGCTCAGCTCTCTCTTGGACATGGACGGAGACGGAGACATCTCCGATGATATGGTGACGCTCGGCGCCAACCTTCTGCAGAGTTTTTTGAAGAAGTAATTGTAACTCGCTCAGATGAATAAGAACCTACAGCAAGGTGCTGTAGGTTTTTTCATCCCCTTTCAACGACATCCTCGCAGCTCATTGATCATCCAGGGGGAGATTACGGGCCTTCAACTTCGCTTAATGAAACAGGATCCGGGATACTGTTGTACGCCCGGCATGGGCATTGGCTGGATGGTGAGGGACCTTATCAAAGGTTGATACCATTCACCGTTCGAAAGCAAACATGTTCTAAAATCGACGAAGTATAGCCCCTCTCGTTGGAGAGAGAGGGGTTGGGATGTGTGTGGATATCTTCGACTGCGAACAACGAATGTTTCTCTTGATGACGACCTCCCAGCATGCTACAATCCAAACACCTCGGATCGGAGGTCGGTCGTGGGGCGTGCCTGCGAGCGGCGTTGAGCATTCAGGGTCATCGATAAGTGCCAGCCGATCCTCAAGCCCTCGCTGAATTTGAGAATGAAACTTTGGAACCACTATCGACTACCGGAAACAGTTGAGGAAGCCGTCGCTCTCCTCGATTCCGGCGATGCGCGCACGGCGGTGGTCGCTGGTGGTACCGACTTACTTCTTGATCTTCAGCAAAATCGTCATCCTCCTGTAGAAGCCCTTATCGATGTGAATCATATCGATGAGATGCAAAGGATTGAGGAGAAGGGGGGCACCATTTACGTCGGCGCTGCCGCATCTCTCCACAAGATCACGAAAAGTGACATTCTGAATCATCATGCCTCTGGATTGGTGGATGCCTGCCGCCGCATCGGGGGGCCTCAAGTTCGAAACGTCGCAACGCTTGGAGGGAATGTTGGTCATGCGTTGCCGGCAGGAGATGGCACCATTGCGCTCATGAGCCTCAATACAGAAGCCCAACTGGCAACGCAAGGCGGCCGACGTTGGGTTCCGATAGAAGATCTCTTCGCGGGACCTGGTCTTCCCACCTTTGACCGGACGAAAGAACTGATTACTTGCTTCAGATTTGTAAAAAGAGGTGCGCTTGAGGGCTCCTCATCGTCTCGTGTGATGCGACCCCAGGGCGTGGCGATCGCCATCTTAAATATGGCCGTCTGGCTGCGCCTCAATGAGCAGGGCGAAATCAGGGATGTACATATCGCCCTTGGGCCAGCCGGTCCCACGCCACTCCGGGCTCGAGAGACAGAGCTTCGCTTGAAGGGAAAAACGAAGACGGAATCGATGTTTGAAGCTGCCGTTGATGGGCTCCTTCAAGAGGCGACTCTGCGAACAAGTCCATATCGAGCGACGCAGGAGTACCGGCGGCATTTGCTGGAAGTATTGCTTCGCAGGTGTATGGAGGGGGCGTTCTCATCCGCCCTTGCCGGGAATTGAACGCTTAATCGAGGTCGTTGAGCAGTGCATAAATTTGAGGGGACATGGAATTCGTTCTGAATGGTAAGAGCGTCCAAATAGAACCCGAGCCAGGGGAGATGCTGGCTGATCTTCTCCGAGTTCGCTTTGGAATGACGGGCACGAAAATTGGATGCAATGAATCCGAATGCGGATCCTGCACGGTGCTTATCGATGGCGCCCCGATCCTGGCGTGCGGCTATCCTGCCGCACGGGCGAACGGGCGAGATGTTCGTACCATCGAGGGCCTTGCTCAGGACGGGGCGCTTCATCCAATCCAGGAGGCGTTTATTAAACAGGGCGCGGTCCAGTGTGGTTTCTGCATCCCCGGTCAGATCATGACCGCGGTATCTCTGGTAGAGAAAAATTCAGACCCACACGAAGATGAGATCCGGGAAGCCATCAAGGATACGCTCTGTCGCTGTGCCGGGTATCC
>CAZMZL010000338.1:0-2484 GCA_964570595.1 uncultured Anaerolineaceae bacterium
TGTGTGTCTGTGTGTCTGTGTGTCTGTGTGTCTGTGTGTCTGTGTGTCTGTGTGCACGATTAAGACGACTGCGGCTGTGCCGTAAACGAGGGTGATATAGGGGACGAGTGGGGTGCTGCCGCGAACACGTCTGCCAATCATCAAGTAGATGGCTCCCGCCGCACCACCTGCCAGGGCCAGGAGATCTCCTCTTAACGACTTTCCGTTGAGAATATCTGCAAGTGGGGGACAAGCAAAAATTTCGGCGGGCATGCAGGTGTCACTGATGGCGATGATGAAACCGCCCACGACCGCAATCCCCATCCCGGTGATGATCGTGCGATCAGGGAATTCGCGCAGGAGCAGCGGGGATAAAACGACGACGAATAATGGGGCTGTTTGCACCAACGCAACAGAGCTGGCGATGGTCGTGTATTCAAGGGAAGTCATCCAGGTCGCAAAGTGGAGCGCAAGAAATACCCCGGCGAGCGAGCTTGCGATATAGATGGTCCTTCCTTTATATGGTCGGCAATCCTTGGATAGGAGGAGGTTGATTGGAATCAGGATCATCGTTGCAATCGTCAGACGATAGGCTGCGATGACGATGGATGGGGCCTCAGCTTGCGCGAATCGAATCAGGACAGATGACGTAGAAGCCGCAAGAATTCCCAAAATAAGAGCGAGGATGGGTGAGATCGGACGCATTTTTCCTCTACTGCAGGGGTTTGAGCTTTATTCTGCTCGGACCGTACTACATCTGCTTGACAAATCGTTTATCCGGGGTCTACAATCTCGCCTGGAAGCGGCGCTTTGGCAGCGCGAATCGCAGACGCAAGGTGATCGACGATCATGCACGCGCAGGACCAATTTGAAAAGCGCAGATGTGTTGATGAATGATTGTTCATTTTAGACGATAATGAGGAAGAAAAAAACCGATCACAAGGTAGGAAACTGACGATCCTGTCCCAATCATTGAACTGGAGGTTCAAATATGACTTACATTATCACCAGTCTCTGCCTCCGCGATTCCGGATGTGTTGAAGTTTGTCCGGTGGAGTGCATTGTACCGGGGAAACCAGTCGAGGAGTGGCCGTGGTACTACATCGACCCGGACACATGCATCGACTGTGGCGCCTGCGTTCCCGAATGCCCTTATGAGGCGATATTTCCTGAGGATGAGGTTCCCTCAGACTTTGCGGCCAAGGGTGGGGAATACCAGAGCATGCCTGCAGGTTCCGAAGGATTCGACACTGCGTACTCTGGTGAGAATGCCCAGGGCGGGGCTGTTGCACTCAGCCATACGCGCGTCCTGGAAGCCGGGGAGGTTGTCGACCTCACGCCGGATATTCAACCTAATTATGATTACTTCCAGGGGGGTCCAGGCTATTCTGCCCTGGAGGACTGATCCTCTCACCGAGTTACGTATCGAGAGGGAGCCCATCGGCTCCCTCTTTGTATCTATAGAAACTGTCCGGTAAGCAAGCAGATCGAGCGGGAAGGTGAGAAGAGCATGAAAGAAGCTTCTGAGTTGCGCGTCGAACATGATTCCCTCGGTGAGATTGGTGTCCCCGCCCAAGCGCTCTATGGCGCCCAAACACAGCGTGCGATCGATAATTTCCCTATTTCGGGCCTGCGCCCGTGGCCTGCATTTATCTGGTCACTTGCATGCATTAAGCGCGGGGCTGCCCTTGTGAATCATGAGTTGACACTGCTCGACAAGGAGAGGTCGGAGGCGATTTCAGAAGCGGCAGAAGAAGTTATGAAGGGGTTGTGGTGGGATCAATTTGTGGTCGATCCGTTCCAGGCCGGTGCAGGGACGAGCCATCATATGAACATGAACGAAGTGCTCGCAAACAGGGCGACTCAGCTCCTCGGAGGCGATCTGGGGCAATACCTTGTTCACCCAAATGATCATGTAAATATGTCACAGTCGACCAACGATACGATCCCGACGGCGATCCGCCTGGGATGTCTGTGGCGGTTGGATGAGCTCCGGACAACGATCGATGATCTTGTGAGAGCGCTGCGCGGCAAAGGGGAGCAATTCGACGGAATTGTGAAGTCAGGCAGAACACATCTTCAGGATGCTGTCCCTGTTCGTTTGGGTCAGGAATTTCATGCGTATGCCCGTGGCGTCGAGCGGGACGGGGAGAGGCTGCAATTTTCCGGGGACCGACTTCGTCGTTTGGGGATCGGGGGGACTGCAACCGGAACCGGATTGAACGCCCATCCCGAATATCATCAGCGAATGATTGCAGTGATTTCTGATATTGCGGGATTTCAGGTGGAAAGCTCGGAAGATTTATTTGAAAGCATGCAGTCGATGGCAGATATGGCGAGTTTCTCTGGGGAGATAAGGACGCTCGCGCTCACGCTTACGCGCATCGCTAACGATCTTAGATTGCTCTCATCCGGGCCAGCTACAGGACTGGACGAAATACGCTTGCCGGCAGTCCAGCCAGGCTCGAGTATTATGCCGGGTAAAGTAAACCCGGTCATGGCGGA
>CAZMZL010000339.1:0-2462 GCA_964570595.1 uncultured Anaerolineaceae bacterium
GACGGGTCGGAAAATATATCGTGAACGTTTGTTTCTAACAATAGAGATCTGACATGGGGTTTATTCGAAATGGACAACCCTAAACTGCTGAAGGTAAATAATCTCGTGACTCGGTTTGACACCCCCAACGGCGTGGTGCATGCGGTCAATGGTATCTCCATCGAGCTTGAACAAGGGGAAACGCTGGGCATTGTGGGCGAGAGCGGATGCGGAAAATCCGTGACGGTCCAATCCGTGCTCCGCCTTATTCCCAGCCCTCCTGGACACATTGAGGCTGGAGAAGCTTTTTTTTCTGGCTGTGACCTCTTCCAGTTGGAACCCGAAGAGATGCGCCGGATCCGTGGGCGACAGATCGGGATGGTCTTTCAGGACACGTCGACATCGCTGAATCCGGTGCTCACAATTGGCCGGCAGATGACTGAGCCATTTGAAGAGCATCTTGGCCTGACCCATGCTGAGGCGAAGGACCATGCCGTCGACTTGCTCGAACAAGTGGGGATCGCGAACGCTCAGGCCAGGTTGAACGATTATCCCCACCAATATTCTGGGGGGATGCGCCAGCGTGTGATGATTGCCATGGCTATCGCCTGCACGCCGAAGTTGCTGATTGCTGACGAACCGACGACTGCCCTGGATGTGACGATTCAGGCGCAGATTATCAAAGTGTTCAAGCAGTTGCGCCAAGATTACGACATGTCGGTGATCTGGATAACCCATGATCTCGGTGTAATCGCGGAGGTCGCCGATCGGGTCGCCGTATTCTATGCGGGCTTTGTCGTCGAGGAGGCCACTGTGGCAGAGCTCTATGCAGCCCCGAAACATCCCTATACGCGCGGCCTGCTCGAATCTCTGCCCAGGATTGATAAGGACGCCGATCGATTGAGGAACATTGAGGGATTTCCCCCAGATATGCTGGTCGCCCCCGTTGGCTGCCCATTTGCCCCTCGTTGTGAATATGTCTTTGATCGCTGCTGGTCTGAGAACCCCAAACTTGTGTCGACCAGCGAAGGCCATCGTGTAGCATGTTGGTGGGACGTGGAACGAGGGGAGCCCCGAAATGTCTGAACGTCCGGATCCTGAAACCATCTTGCATGTCAATAATCTGAAAGTCCATTTTCCGATCTTCCAGGGAGTGTTTCGCCGAAAAGTGGGTGTCGTCAAAGCCGTTGATGGCGTCACCTTCAGTGTGCGCAAGGGGGAGATTTTTAGCCTGGTCGGCGAGAGCGGCTGCGGAAAAACATCCACTGGCCGAGGGATTCTGCAGCTGGTAAAAACAACTGCAGGTCAGGTCATCTTCCAGGGTGTAGACCTCACCTCTCTCAGCGCGCAGAAGATGCATCCCTATCGGCGTCAAATGCAAATGGTATTCCAGGATCCATATGCCTCCCTGAACCCTCGTCTGACGGTTGAATCCATCGTCGCTGAACCCCTGGAGGTCCATCGCCTGGCGAGCGGCAAGGAGCTATCCAAACGAGTGAGTCACCTGCTGGAGGTCGTCGGTCTTGACCCGCAGTTTCGCACCCGCTACCCGCATGAATTTTCCGGTGGTCAGCGACAGCGTATCGGCATTGCCCGCGCCCTCGCCAGCGAACCTTCCTTCCTCGTCTGCGACGAACCCATATCGGCGCTGGATGTTTCTATCCAGGCCCAGATCGTGAACTTGCTCAAGGATCTTCAGGCACAATTCGGGCTGGCATATCTGTTCATCGCCCACGATCTAAGCATCGTCAGGTATATCTCCGATCGAGTAGGGGTCATGTATCTCGGTCAGATCATGGAAATGGCTGCCAAGAAGGATCTCTATAGCACCCCTCTTCATCCATACACCATCGCCCTGCTTTCAGCAGTGCCAATCCCTGATCCAGTGACCAATGCACTTCGTGAGCAAATCGTCCTGGAGGGGGATATTCCCAGCCCGGCGAATCCTCCGCAGGGCTGTCCTTTCAACACTCGGTGTTTATATACAGCAGATGTTTGTTACCAGGAAAGAGTGGTCTTGCGTGAGCTGAGACCGAATCATTTCGCGGCCTGTCACCGGGTCGACGAGAACGGTCCGGGCACCGGTCTGCCCCCGATGAATACATCCAGCAGAATCACGGCTTCTGGGCATTCTCCCTGATCGCATTTGTTTGGGTGAGCCCGAAATGATCTTTTCACCGACGGGTGGTGAAAAATACCTGTAAGTGCAGATCGTGACACGTAATTCATTCCAGAGGTCATACAAAACATTTCACAGAAGTGGTGCTGGCTCGGAAACAAAGGGTTGTGGATGAAAGAAGTCAAGGAAAATCAAGCCGCTTTCTTGAGGGTGCTGGACTCCGGCGACGATTCGACGGGTGGGGGAACAGCTTCGGCAATAGCAGGGGCTATGGCCGGGGCGCTTGTTGCGATGGTCGCCCGTCTCTCCGTCGGCAGGGAAGGGATGAGAGAGAAGCCTTTTTATGAAGAGCTGGGCGGCGAAG
>CAZMZL010000340.1:0-2462 GCA_964570595.1 uncultured Anaerolineaceae bacterium
CATGCCGAGCGCACTGCAGAGAGGTTGAGGAAGACCGGCACCGAGGTGGTGCTGATCGACTATGCCGAGTTCCATAAAGGAGGCGGAGGGGTTCACTGTTCGACACTTCCACTGATGCGTGATGAGGTTTGAGTAGGATTTTTCCAATGGATTGGCAGAATAATCTCATCACGGATGATCAAGATATTCTTGAGAAGGGTCCTGCAGCAGTTTGGTTTCAACTTGGAATTCGTAATGACACTGCCGCCGAGACATTGGCCAAAGCGGGCATCAGGGTTGTTCAAAATCGATGTCTGATGGTGGACCATAGACGGGCGATGATGATGCACGGTGGAGCATGAATAGGAACTGATTAACTCTTCAGATCGTAGGGGCGCAATTCATTGTGCCCCTACGTACATTTGGGTTAGAGTATCCACCTCCTAATATTCCTCAAAATGTCCATTTGCGAGGATTTCCCATTGTTGGTTTGAAACAGATCTCGACTGGACCGCGTTGAACGTTTCCCTGCTCGTTTCAGACCTATACCCCAAGCTCTCGTCAACTGAAAGAACAAGAAGAGCTACGGAATATTCTTCCGTACCAATAATATCGACAAGTAAGTCCGAATTAGGGCCCAGGAGTTGAAGCAATTGAGCCAGATCTTGGATGATTTGCCAGGATGTGATCCGCAGCAAGGATTCGCCAGGTCGACGAGATCGAACTTGAATCTGAAGTGTTCCAGCCTCGATATCCATGCCCATGATATCGACATCATGTGAGGTCGCCAGAAATGAGCCGAGCTGGGACATATACGATTCTACGATTTCAGTTGGGTTTGGTGTGAATGTGGGCGTCAGGGTAGGCGTTGCGGAAGGCGTAGGTGTGGGGGAGGGTGTTGGGGTGTTCGAGGGTGTCGGTGTGACGCTTGGAGGGACGGATGAGGGAGCTAGGGTAGGGGACGTCTTTGCATTACTGCCACATGCAGTGAGGGTGAAAACAAAAATGATTGGGAAGATAGATTTGAAGGATATTTTCATTCCATGATCCTGTGTGTTCGTAATTGTTCGTTTAGGGTTGAAGTGCTTCCTAAGCACATCAAGGCTGCCAAACGCCGTTATAGTCATCGGCAGGATCGAGCGTAATCTGGCGGACGTCGCTCCCATCGTCACGCATCACATAGATGTCGAAATTCCCAACCCGATCGGAGTTGAATAATATCAGAGTGCCATCCGGCGACCAACTGGGGGAGTTCACCAATCCGAAGTTCACTGTGAGTCGTTTTTGGGCGGTGCCATCGGCGTTCATGATGTAAATTTCCTGACGCCCATCGCGCTCTGACACAAACACAATGCGGCTGCCATCTGGGGACCATGCCGGTCGAATATTTCGGGCTGTGGTATGCGTTAGCCGCAGAAGGTTGCCCCCTCCAGAGTTGATCAGAAATAGTTGGTATACACTGCTCTCTCGAGTGGACTCGAACAGAATCCTGGAACCATCGGGAGACCAACTGCCGATGGCGTCATGCGCCTCATTGCGCGTTATCCGCCTCACATCTGAACCATCTACACGAATTTGGTAGAGTTGGAAAGTACCACTGCGGTTGGAATCGAAGATGATCCATTCCCCATCAGGAGACCATACTGGAAATTCATCATAACCGGGATCGGTCGTTAGTTTTTGACGCATGGAACCGTTCTCGCGCATGATGTGAATGTCGGGGAATCCATCGCGCCAGGACATGAATGCGATCCACTCTCCGTCATAGGACCAACTTGGTCGACTGTCGTCCGCCTCGCCAAAGGTCAAACGAGTGAGCGCGGTGCCATCGGCGTTCATTCGATAGATCTCACCATTCCCTTCCCTGTCGGAAACGAAGGAAATGACCCCCGTGCCCCCGCCAAAGGGTGTAGCTTCTGGCTCTCGATGGGGGATGGGAGGGTAGGGCGTGGGTGTTGGAGAAATAGCCGGAGTGGGTGTGATTGTCGGCGTATCGCTGGGGAGTGGAGTGAAAGTCGATGTAGGGGAGGGCGTAATGGTTTGAGTTTGGGTCGGCGTCCTTGAGGGCGTGAAGGTTGCTGTCTCAACCTGTGCAGCAAGGGTACCTTGGGTTGGAGTTGCCGTGATCGAACTAACTGTCACCCTCGCTCGACCTGTAGCAACGACATAGGCTCCCACGAGAAACGGGAGGCCTAATATAAGCAGTTCACGGCGATATTTAATCAATTTCTGTCTGTTCATAGGGAAGTTGGACGGAGACAATTGTTCCCTGACCGGATCGGCTTCTCAGTTCCAATCGTCCCCCATGCCGCAGGATGATCCGTTCCACGATCGATAAACCCAAACCGCTGCCCTCAATCTCGTGTACGTTGGAGCCCCGATAAAGTTCTTCAGTGATCATGGCAAGTTCGTCTTCAGGTATGCCGCGACCCGTATTCTTTCCCGCTGCCCCTGAAAGGGCCCCATCAACCTGACGCAGCATG
>CAZMZL010000341.1:0-2444 GCA_964570595.1 uncultured Anaerolineaceae bacterium
GGCCATGGATTCTGGATACATATATTTCCTGCTTTACCGGCCCCCGCTTCAATTTCATTCCCGTCCTCGTCATAAATCACCGGATGGATACCTGGCACCGCAGGTCCTGCACTTCCGGGTTTCATGGGGTGAACTGCGGGCATTGTGCTGCACAGAAATCCCCCATTTTCCGTCTGCCACCACGTGTCAACAATAGCTGCTTTGCCTTTACCGACGACATGGTAATACCATCTCCAAACCTCGGGCTCTATGGGTTCTCCCACCGTAGTCATGTGCTTGAACTGGTAATTATACTTTTCGGGCTCTTCGGGTCCGGCTTTTCTCAACATCCGGATCGTCGTCGGCGCAGTGTGGAATATATTGACATTGAGCCGCTCGGCGATTCTCCAGGGACGCCCTGCATCAGGGCAGGTGGGAACACCTTCATACATGACGCTTGTTGCCGCGAGCGTCAAGGGACCATACACAATATAGGAGTGCCCCGTGATCCACCCAATATCAGCCATACACCAGTAAACGTCTTCGGGGTGGATGTCCTGGATATATTTCGATGTGCCGGCAACGTATGCCAGATAACCACCTGTGCTGTGTTGACAACCCTTGGGTTTTCCGGTCGTGCCGCTCGTGTACATCAGAAAGAGCGGGTCTTCGGCGGGTACAGGGACCGGATCGACTCTCCTCCCGGCATAATCCGTGAGCAGCTCGTCCATAAAGAAATCGCGGCCTTTGACCATCAGGCTCTTGGAGACATATTTCCCGGGATGTCGTCTCCATACCAGAACTTTTTCGATCGCTTGACCGTGCTCTTCAGCCACCTTAATGGCGATGTCGGATTTTTCTTTATGGTCGAGCAGGTTGCCGGACCGGTAGTATCCATCAATTGTGATCAAGACGCGGCTTCCGGAGTCAGCTACCCTTTCGCCGCACGCCCCACCGCTAAATCCCCCATATACTTCGGAGTGAATGACGCCCAGGCGAGCACAAGCGAGCATCGTGATCGGCAGTTCTAAAACCATCGGCATATGAAGCGTCACTCGATCACCAGCTTTGAGTCCGGCGAAGTCCTGAAGAAGCGCTGCAAGCTCATTCACCCTAACGTAAAGCTCCTGATAGGTTATGGCCACATGTGGTTCGTCCTCGGGTTCTGGCACATAGATGATCGCCGCTTTGTTTTTGTATTTCGCCAGGTGCCGATCAACACAGTTATAGGAGGCGTTTAACTTACCGCCGACAAACCACTTCCAGCAAGGGGCGTCGCTCGTATCCAGCGTCGTGTGCCAATATTGATACCACGAGAGCAAATCAGCGTACTCCTTAAAGCACTCCGGGAAATTTTCCAGGCTGAACCGCTCGTAAATCGTCGGATCCGTCATGTTGGCTTGAGCGATGAAGCGCGCCGGAGGGTGGAAATACTGCTCCTCCTGCCAATGAACTGCAATTTGTGCTTCGCTAACTTCTATAGATTCGTTCTCAGTCATGTCAGCCGCCTCCATATTGATCCCCTCTTCCCAAAACTGCGAATAATATACTCAAAAAGCCACCGGCCGGCTCGGGGTTAGACGACAACAAATAACACATGAACAAGTCATCGTGCTGGTTTCTAAGGGGGCCTGCGGACTACTAAATAAACATGTTACAAATAAAATCTCGGGAAGGCAATCATGCACGCATCGATTCACATCCCTAATCGTAATGGATGTCAGGGTAAAGCTTTGTCGAGAGAGGCATGATCCCGCCGAAATGGCTGCGGTTGCTGTTGAGCCGTTATCGATACCTTGCGCGTATTCACGTGTCCCAATATGAAAAATCAGATCTTGCGTCAAAGATATGGATGAGTCACCTGCGTCGCATCAAGTTGGTCGACACTAAACGGTGATGATGATTTCGTCGGTCCCTTGAAATGCAGACGAGGCGGCAATCGATGCCGCCTCGATCTTTTTGTGTGGACGAGAAATCTCAACCCTGAAGCGGCAGAGCCTCCAGTTGTTCGAGGCGAGCCTTGACCACATTAAAACCACCCTGCCAGAACGTTTCCGAGCGCACATCGATCCCGGCCCGGTCCAGGATGGCGATCGGCGCTTCGGAACCCCCTGCGGAGAGGATCTCGATGTAGCGCGGTTTGAAACTTTCACCCTCTTCCTGATATTGTTGATACAACGAGAATACGAGCAGTTGGCCGAACGCATACGCATATACATAGAACGGGACCCCATAGATGTGCGGGATGGTGATCCACTCATGCTGGAAATCCTCGGACAGCTCGATACTGTCCCCAAACTGATCTTTTAGATTTTCCAGGTAGATTTCGTTGAGATCATCCACCGATGCCCCCGCCTGGATGCGCGCGTGGGCTTCTTTTTCGAAGAGCGCAAAATACGCCTGGCGCATGATCGTGGCATAGGCATCATCCATCTGTGTGAAGAGCACATCGCGCCGCACATCCT
>CAZMZL010000342.1:0-2433 GCA_964570595.1 uncultured Anaerolineaceae bacterium
ATGTTCCACCTCGTACCCGAACGATCCCGCCATGCCGCAGCACCCCGAATCGATCATCTCTGCCCTGGTGCCGGGGATCGCATTCAACAACTGTATCGTGCTCTCCGTGCCGAATGTCGCCTTCTGCTGGCAATGGCCGTGGAACAACACTCGCACCTCATCCTGCGAAGCCTCCAGAGCGAGGTTCCCCGCTTCCATCTCCCGGGCGAGAAAATCATCAATCATGCTGGATGCCCCTGCGACAAGATCAGCATCATCCCCAGGAAAAAGGTCCGGGTATTCATCGACCAGCATCGCCATGCAGCTTGGTTCACACCCCACAATGGGAATCCTCCGGCGGGCGTAAGGCGCAAGCAACTGGATGTTATGCCTGGCAGCTTGCTCCGCCTTATCCAACAAACCTTTGGAAACGGCGGGTCTTCCGCAGCAAACCCTGTCCTGTAATACGATGACTTCATAACCTGCGGCTTCAAGCACTTTCACGGCGGCGATCCCGATATGCGGATCATGATGCTCGATGAAAGTGTCGTGGAAAAACACCACTTGCCTCGATGGATCGGACGAAGGCAGATGCGCGTGTCCATCCTGCGACTCATACCAACGACTGAAGGTCTGTGGTGCAAGGTCGGGCAACTCTCGATCGGGATGGACGCCAAGTCCGTTGAGGATCCACCTCCCCGGAAATTTCATCAGCGGATTGGCAAGACGGGCGACGGGTTGAAGAACACGATTGATTGCAGCGATGTTTGCAAAAATCATCGACCGCAAAGGCATGCGATGATGTTCGTAGTAGTGGTAGAGGAATTCCGCCTTTAATTTTGCCATGTCGACTGCAGACGGGCACTCGGCCTTGCACGCATGGCAGGAGAGGCATAAGTCGAGGACTTCGAAAAGATCTTCAGATCTCATCCCGTCGGGACCCAGCCGACCCATCATTGCGGCCCGAAGGGCGTTGGCCCGACCACGCGTGCTGTGGGTCTCATCCCGAGTCGCCTGGAATGATGGGCACATCACGCCCTCCTCCAGCTTTCTGCATACACCCGCTCCGTTGCACATTTCAACGGCGCCCGCGAATCCAGCATCATCCCGAAAATCCATCATGGGGTTGATGATCGTGTGCGGAACGGCATAGTCGGCGCCAAAACGCAGCAAGCTTTCATCGTCAATCTTCGGCGTTCTCACTACCTTCCCGGGATTGAGCAGACCTTGCGGATCGAAGAGATCCTTGACTTCTTCGAATGCCTTCACCAGCTTATGGCCGAATAGACGCTCGGAGAATTCTCCTCGCACCAGACCTTCCCCATGCTCACCGCTCGTCGTCCCACCATAGTTCACGACCAGGTCCACCGACTTTTCCGCGATCTGGCGCAGTTGTTGAACGCCGGCAACCGTCTTCAAATTCACAAGCGGTCGAATGTGGATGCAGCCTGCGCTGGCATGGGCATACATCGCCACCTGTTCCACTCCCACATCCTTGGAGAACTCGTAGATCTGGGTGACGTAATCCGCAAGATGCTCCACCGGCACGGCAGCATCCTCAATGAAGGGGATCGGCTTGGCGTCCCCCCGTATGCTCATCAGAATTCCCAAACCCAACTTCCTCACAAACCAGACATTGGCTTGCTCCTGGGGGTCCCGGACATCCACGACCGGATGATGGTGATGTTGGCTCTTCAATCCTTCCTGAAAACGACGTACTTTATCCGCAACCTCGCGATCCCGCTCTCCGGAGAATTCGACCAGAAGAATGACCTCTGGATTTCCCCGCACGAACGTCAACAGACGGCGATATTCGATCCTGTCGCGGGTAAGATCGAGCAGCATCCTGTCAAGTACCTCGACAGCCGTGGGGCGGCTCTCCAGGATCCAGGGTACAGCTTCCATGGCCATGCGCATGTCGGCATAGTGCACCATCACCAGCCTCTTCGCCCTGGGGATCGGGACGAGATTCAATTTCATTTCGGTGACGATGCCCAAAGTGCCCTCGGATCCCACCATCAGGGAAGAAAGGTTGAAGACCGAACGATCAAGCATGCGGTTCAAGTTATAACCGGCGACATGCCGGAATGTACGAGGATACCGGCTCCGGATCTCACCTTGATATTTTTGAAGAATTTCAGGGAGCCCTCGGTAAAGCTCACTTTCCAGTGTGTCCGGTCGAGTCCCCCCATCCCAGGATGTCCTGTGATCGAATATGACTCGACTCCCGTCCGCCAGGACAACTTTGGTCTCGATGACATGATCCAGCGTCATCCCGTAGACAATCGAATGCGCCCCGGTAGAGTTATTGCCGAGGATGCCGCCCATCGTCGCCCGGTCTGCGCTGGCCGGATCAGGCCCATACATCAATCCCTGTTCCCGCAGACTCCGATTTAGTTTGCCGAGCGTGATCCCCGGCTGGACACGGACGCAGGATGATGATGCATCGACTTC
>CAZMZL010000343.1:0-2423 GCA_964570595.1 uncultured Anaerolineaceae bacterium
TGAGAAAGTTAAGACCCACTGGAATATTGGTGTAGGCCCTGGGTTCGAGAGCCTGGGCGCGTGCGCCTTCGGCTGAAAAGGCAAGCAGAACCAACAAGACACCGATCCAGAACAGGAATCGTTTTTGCCGCCATGACAGGCGGGGTTTGTTGGTGCAGGCGCTCAGGATTTTTCACCTTCTATAAATAGGACTCGTAGGGTTTCAGGTTAACATAAACTTCCCTGAAAAATTCTGTTGATCCTGTAAATCCTGTCTTTCGCCCTTTCGGGGAGTGCGGAGCGGCAATCGCTCCTGTGCGGGTGCTTCTGTGCGTCTGGTGCGGCTCGACTTCCTCATCCGGTGCAGGAAAATTGAAAAACATCAAAAACTTTGGTTCCCACGGCCAAGCTGTAAGCGAAGACGGACGTCACTTTGCGAACTTGCGGTAGGTTGAAGTATTGGCAATCAGAACGCCTCACCGATCCTTAAATACCAGGCATCCGAGTCTCTTCCCCTGGCATAATCGATACTAAGATTTACCCGGTGGTCGGCGGAGGCCATGAACCGCAATCCTGCCCCGTAGCTCGGTAGCAGATCGTCTGTGTTGTAATCACTAATACTCGGCTGAACCTCTCCCACTCCTGCGAAACCCACGGCGCCCCACTTATTGTAGAATTGCCATCGAAACTCGGCCTGCGTAGCCAGCATGGTCTTGTCCCTGTACTGACCCCCGACATAACCTCGGAGGATGTTCTTGTTCCCGAAGAGACAGAGGTCATAATAGGGGACATCTCCCCGGTCCCACAGCCCGCCACCTGGAATGCCAGGATCATGTTCTCACCGATGTCAGAGTAGATATTGTAGTTGGCCTTATACGTTTGATAATCCAGGTCGCTGCACAAAGAGTCATCGTTGAACATAGAGACGAAATCGAGGAACGCCCCCCTGTAGGGATAAAACTGGTTGTCCCTGCTGTCGTAATCTATAACGAGACCCAGACCCGAACTTGTGATGACCTGGACGGTTTCGTCAGGCGGGACGACACCGGATGGCGGATCGGGTAAGGAGGTTTCCATCTGGAGCAATCTGTATCGGGGTCCGACCAGGAAATTCCCCCCGATATCGATAAGGACATCCGGGACAAATATATAACCCACCTGGTTGAGCAGGATGGATCTGCCTTCACTCCCGGCGTCGTTTCCTACACCGTAAAATTTAACGGTGGCGTCATAGTAGGCCAAAGTGCCGTTGATCCGGTACTTGTCGTCTTTAAGGTAGGTTTTTTGTGTGATCCCGACACCCCAGGTGCCTGTGTCTGTATAGAGCCCGCCCAGAGCGGTGAAAGAGGGCGGGGCATTCTCACCCATGGGGTAGAGATACATGGCAGCGGCGCCAAGGCCGGTCCCGATGGTCGGGTTGGAGAAGGGGATGGGCATCACGACCAATCCAGTTTCGGATTTGGTCTTGGATACCGGTTCGAGGAGCCTGTTCAATTCGTCAAGATTTTCCTCTTTGGCACATGCCGGGGAGACAATAAACACGAAGGACATCTGAAGGATGATGAAAATAAAGGTGAGAAGGAAAACAGGAGCTGCTTTACTTGTATTCCTCATTTCCCATTTCCCCTCTAATAAACCCAAGCTCCCTCTATCCAGACCCCAAGAAGTTCCTATCGCCTGGAACTGAAACTCACTGTCTTACTCACCTTTTGGTTTCATCCACGCGGCCATGGATTTCACCAGAGCTTTGGTTTCCGGACGGAGGTTCTCGATACCGCCATAGGGCAGGCCCCTACCCGGTTCGCGATCCGGATACTGTTGCTTCATCGCCAAATGGCGCTTGAGCATCGCCACGAAGTTTCCACCAAAACCGACCCCGTATAGAATCGCATCCTGCGGGCGGTCCTCACGCGGATTCTTGTAAAGATCGAAAATGGGTGCGCCGATGGGGTTCGACCCGGGTAGCGGCAGATGAAACTTGTACTGCTGCTTGACGATGGAGCGAAGCGTTGGTCCCTCATAGATGAAAACATAATCGCGACGGCCATGTGTCTCTCCGATGAACAGCACGGGTGTCTGGTCAACCCCATCTATCAGGCGATCGGTGGGAATGTACTCCTCAGCGCCGGCCAGGCGGATGGTGGTTGTGAAAAGATCCGTAACATGAATGATGTCCTGGGCGCGCGATCCGGGCTCCAGCACGCCCTTCCATTGCATAAAGGCGTTGACGCGGACACCGCCCTCGAGGTGCTGGGCCTTGCCCCCACGGTAAATCCGGTCGGAGGCACCGCTCTTGTCAACGTATTGCATGAAGGGACCGTTGTCGCCCATCACAAGGACAACCGTGTTCTCGGTGATGCCAAGTTCGTCGATCTTATCGAGGATCTCGCCGATCCAGCCGTCGACCTTGGCGATCGACTCCGCAATGGGGCCACCGTTGAGGG
>CAZMZL010000344.1:0-2422 GCA_964570595.1 uncultured Anaerolineaceae bacterium
GGGTCACATCCCACCAGCAAGCTGCCCAATGCCCATCGTCGATCGATATTAGTGTTGGATTTTCAGACCAACAGCGATCGAAGGCATGTTCGCAACGAGGCGCAAATGGGCAACCAACGGGGGCAGCCAGCATATCTGGAGGGGATCCTTCGATGTTCTTCAATCTCTCGGCGTCCTTATCGATTCTGGGAAGGGAACCGAGCAGGCCGCGCGTGTAGGGATGTTGAGGGTTTGCATATAGCTCAGCAACAGAGGCCTGCTCAACCACAAAACCCGCATAGAATACGGCGACCCGATCGGCGACTTCCGCTATTACGCCCAAATCATGAGTTATCCAGATAACGGACATGTTGAACTCTTGACGCAATCGCTTTACAACCTTGATAATCTGCGCCTGAATGGTCACATCCAAGGCAGTCGTCGGCTCGTCGGCAATCAACAATTTCGGTGTACAAGCGAGCGCCATGGCAATCATCACGCGCTGGCGCATCCCTCCGGAGTATTGATGCGGGTAATCGTTTAACCTGCTGCGGGCTTTCGGTATCCCCACCAACTCGAGCAGCTCGACCGCACGGTCATTCGCTTCATTGTGGCTTAGGTCGAGATGCTCTTCAAATGGCTCAGTTACTTGTCTGCCAATTGTAAGCACAGGATTCAATGAGGTCATCGTGTCTTGAAAGACCATCCCAATTTGCCGCCCCTGGATCTTGCGGATCTCTTTGGGTGTCAATTGAAATAAGTCACGACCACAAAAAATGGCTTCACCAGCCTCAATACGCCCGGGAGGGACGGGGATGAGGCGGAGTATTGATAAGACCGTCACGGATTTCCCGCATCCACTTTCGCCTACAATGCCAAGTGTTTCCCCTTGTTCAAGCTCAAAAGACACGCCGTTGACTGCGTGCACCACGCCATTGGGTGTATAAAAGCGGGTTACGAGATTGTTTACCTTTAGTAGTTTAGGGTTGGTCATAGCAATAAGCCACCGTATTAGTTTTCAGACACCAAAAAAAGTCTCCCCATATCGCCTTCAAGTTTGTTGGTCAATTCCCTTCGGGCGAGCGCATGATAGTTAGTAAATACCATATTCCAAAGCGGTTTGATACAAGGCGGCAATATTTTCAGGCGGTACACCATTTTGAATATTGTGAACGGGAGCGAAAACAAAACCGCCCCCAGGCGCAAGGTCATCAATGTGTCGTTTGACTTCCTCGACGACCTGCTCCGGAGTGCCGAAGGGCAGCGTGGTTTGACTGTCGCATCCTGCACCCCAGAAAGTAATATCCCGGCCAAACTCCCTCTTCAGCATCTTGAGATCCATGCCGGAGGCGGTAAATTGTACCGGATTCAGGATATCTACCCCCAGTTCGATTAAGTCGGGGATGAGCGGGGCAACGGCGCCATCTGTGTGCAGGAAGAGGAAGGCATCCGAATGGGATTTCACAAAATTGTAAAGCTTGCGATGATAGGGTTTGATGCGCGTTCGGTAAATCTCGGGGCTGATCAACAGATTCTCCTGCATACCCAGATCATCCTGAAACTCCACCACATGCACATATTTTCCTACCGTTTCCATGAAGTGTTCAAACCTTTTCATATTCGCTTCCGCCAGACGATCCATTAACGCTTCAGCAAACACAGGATTCACGACCAGGTCCATCAGGAAGGTTTCCCACCCTCGCAGGGATTGTCCGGCTTGGAAAATGTGGCCGCCGAAGAAACCGACCAGCAAATAGTCGGTATTGTCATATAAGTCCTTCGCTTTTTGGGCCAGCTCCTCATAGCTCATATCGAGATAGGATGGCGTTTCGTAATTCTCGATATAGGCGATGTGCTTCTTAATGTCGTCCACGCTCGTCGCCTCCGCCAGGGGTGAGAAAATAGGGTCGAAATAATGGCCCCCCGGCGGCATTTTAAGCACAGCGATGCCCGAGCTATCGAAGAAAATTTGCGAGCCATCTTCCTGAAGTTGCGGTTGGAATTGAGCGGGAAGCAAAATCGAATAATCATCGTCGTGCGAGATGCGCCTCCACTCCTTCGGCTCATGGAAAATGAAGGCGACATCTGCCTCGAAGGCCTGCCGCAAATCTTCATCTGTCATCACGATTTGCTGGAATACGTCGGCGATGCGAAGCTCGCCTGGCTCCAGTCCCAGGTGATTTCGGAGGTTGATATAAGACTTGACCATAATCGAGCTGACATCGGTTCCGCCCAAGTCTATGGGAATTCGATCCGGCTCCTTATGGCGAAGCGCTGCAAGAACTCGCTCTCGTCGGTTCATCCCTTCTCCCACTCCTTTACTGTCCAGGCTGTTTTCTTCATATCGGTTGCTTGTGGGCCTACTGCGCTGTCTTGATCCAGGGAAGCGTATCCAGATCCGCGTTTCCCCCAGATAAAATGACGCCGATGCGTTGGCCTTGGA
>CAZMZL010000345.1:0-2418 GCA_964570595.1 uncultured Anaerolineaceae bacterium
GCCATACCCACGAGACCATAGCCGCCAAGAATCAGGACATTTTTCCCTTCGATATTCACGCTTTTTTCTCTCCTCGAGATTCGTTCGCAGGAACGAGGATACTTCACAATATGTGGGATGGAAAGCGAAGAAATCCGCCTTAGTTTGGTCTACCCGTGGATGCCGATCGTACGCTTTGTGAGACCGCCGGGTTATGATGATTGAAAGCTGGAAGAATTTCCAGGGAGAGGGGCACGGGCGAAAAAACTTAGTCGATCCGCAAGTAGAAAATCCGAAGCCAAAATATGAGGCAGGAGATTACCTTCTGCGGGGAATTCCTCGTCGTGGGACCAGGCCGATTCGAGTGCCCCAGGGCAAATTCCAAAACAGGTGCGTTCTTCAGAGCGAATGGTTCATCTTTCTTGGTGCCCGACACGATATTCAACGATGAGTTTAATGGCTCACCGGCAGGAACTACGTGGCCAAGGGCCTGGCGCTGCATGCAAATGATCGAGCATAGGTGAGCGATAGCGATTTTTAGATCAACCACCCCGCCAGCACCCTGGCTTGCTTTTAAAGTTGCCCTATCAGAACCATCGATACCAAATCGCCCAACCCGCGGGTGCCGGTTGATGAAGTTCCCGCGTTCTTGGCGGGGCAGCGAAACGCGAGCTGCCCCAAAAAGCAAATTCATATCGTCGCATTCGGGACCGCGCTCAGGAAAAAGAATATGTTTCTCAGCAAATTTCTTACAGTCCCACGTCCCGTCATCGTAGTGCTTGTATAGGTCATCAAATGGCGTAGCAGAAACGATGAAAGAGTCCAGCGAGATATCCTTTCAACCGCTTCTGGCCCCAATCTCCCGCTTCAGGCCCTCTTCGGGGATGCCCAGGGGCAGCTCATCGCACAGTAACCGTGATCACTCCACAAAGATTTCGACCCGTTGACCCTCTTCCTCGTCGATGACGTCGATGATCTTGCCGGTAAGGCCTTCTTTTAAGGCCTCTGCAAGATCCTCCATCATGGATTCTTCCTCAGCATCCGGAATGAACCTGGCTCCCATTTTCATGCCGACATTAATAAGGCTGATGGGTAGATTAACACGCACGGATTCTTTTCCGGTGTTCAGGTCCATGACCTTCACTCGGAGCCAGCGCGCCTCACCCCCCTGACGCGCCGCGGGTTGGCGCTTTTGCTTATTCAGAGCTTCAATAAGGCGCGCCCCCTCTTCAACTGTGATCTTCCCAGCCTCGACCATCTTCAATATCTTGATGCGTTCCTCGGATGACATACGCACGACCTCCTCTCACCAGCCAATATGCACTGTTACATGCTCCCCCGTTTCCTCATCATGGACTTCGACAAACAGTGGATTCTCACGGGTGAAGGATCCCTTCATAGAATCAAGAACCCTGCCCGCTTCGACCAGATTCATGCCCTTCCTCCCGATCCCTGCTGGGGCATATTTCCCGATATTTTTCAAACACCAGGAGACCGGGCCCAGGGGTAAGGGCAGGTTGATTGTAATCCTTCTGGGCCAGGTTGCTTGACCTGTATCCACGCGGATGTACACCCAGGGCGCCCGGAAGGAGAGAAGACCTGCGAGCATCAAGATGATGCCAAGGAAGAGGAGCGGGGCCGCCAGAAGCCACCACCAGCCTCCAAGTAAAGCCACGCCAGAACCCGCAACTGTTAATCCAAAGCCAATCGATGACAGAATGGCCCACCATGCCCACCACCTCCTGGGCGGCGAAAAAACCTCGGATGGCCCCTCGAAATCTTCTGCCGGCGTTTGATCCTGCTCAGAGATCTGTTGGAGGGCCTGCTCTACATCAATTTTCCCATCCTCAAGTAAATTTAAGATATCTTTCGCGTCCCGCCGATCATCCATGTTCATTCTCCCAAATTAGAACCCATCCGGCGACGTCGACAGCGAACACGCCGATGTTTTATGATCCCACACCCCGTCCAGCATCAACCGTTGCTTCTCCGTCTTGAGCTTCGAGTTCTTTTCTTCGCGAATGCCAAACGTTCAAGCCCAGGAACGCCAGTACCGCGAGGAAGCCAATGAAAGCCGCCAGGAACCAAACTGCGCGCGGATCGTAGTTGTCCATGACAAGGCCAGCAAGATAAATCCCCACCGCTCCGGGAATCATCCAACTAAATCCATATACGGCCATGTATCTGGCTCGCATGTCTTCCGGTGCAATATCCGCCGCCACCGCCTGACTCACAGGCGCGAAGAGCATTTCGCCGACCGTGATGATCACCATGGCCAATATGAAGAGCACATACCCCGACGCGAAACCATACATCCCAAACCCAACCAAAGTAAAGAAAGTTCCAAGTGCGAGGATTAAAAAGGGTGGACGCCCCTCGGTCTTGCGCGTGATCGGGAATTGGAACAATACGACCAACGTTCCATTAAGGCCTATGAGC
>CAZMZL010000346.1:0-2387 GCA_964570595.1 uncultured Anaerolineaceae bacterium
GAAGAAGTTGAAGGCCATGATGGCGACAAAAAAAGCCATCGCAGGGTAAACGGCCGCCCAGGGATAGGATATCGCATAGAGGCGGACGTTGCTCAGAAGCGCGCCCCACTCAGGGACATCGGAGTAGTGGTAGGGGGCGCCACCGATGTCAAGCTCCATAAACGCACCACCGCCGATAAACACACCGATATAGCCCAGCTCTCCAAGCAGCATGAGCACCGCCCCCATCTCCAGCGCGATGATGGATATCATGGCGGGCGTCAGATTGGGCACGACGTGGGTTTTGATAATGCCGAAGGTGCGCTGGCCTATGCTGACCGCGCTCTCGATATACGTATTCGACCGCATGGTCATCACCTCGCCGCGCACGTACTGCATCAACTCCCCCCAACCCACAAAACACAGCGCGATCACAAACGGGGTAATGCCCTCGCGTATCCCCAGTGCGAGGATCAAGATCATCGCCAAAATCAAAGCTGGAAAAGCCGAGATAATTTCGGCGACAGCCAGAACAAAACGATCGATGGCCTTTCCGCTGTACCAACCCCCGATGGACCCCAGCAAGAAACCGACGATCACTCTGGCGATCACAGCCAGACCAGCGAGACGGAGCGTCTGCCAGGCGCCTGACAAAATCAGACTGCTGATGTCCCGGCCAATGACATCGGTACCCCAGGGGTACTCTTCCCCCGGCTCAAAAGGCGGCACGAGGAATTCACCGTCTTTGATCTCCAACCCCTGAGTCGCATAAGGATTGTGCGGTGCGAGGAGATGACCAAATAATGCAATTAAGATCACGACGAGAAGCAGTATTGTCCCGACGATGAGCGGGAAGTTCGTCGACAAACTGCGCAGAATCGAGCGCCGGCGGGTGCCTCCACCCGCGGTCTGGTCAAGGGTCGTCTCCCGTCCTTCCAGGATAGCGCTGAAGGGACTGGGTTCTTTTGGCGTCCGAAGTTTTGCCATCCACTTCCGGATTGGATTATGCTTGATCCAGCGGGCAGCATCCACAAAGAAGACCTTCGCCGTTCCGATGAACCCAATCTGATCGCTCTCGCCGACAGCATCGCCCTGTGATCGGAGGCGAGGGTCGAGAACCATATAGGCGATATCCAGAATCACATTCACGACGATGAACAGGGCTCCCAGGCAGAGTACCAGGATCACCGTCAAGCTGTCATCCTGCATGGGAATTGAGCGAAGCAGGTAATATCCCAGTCCAGGCCATCCAAAGTACGCTTCGACGACGGGTAAGCTAATGAGGGCAAAGCGCAGCGAGATCGCAATCGTCGTGATGATGGGAATGGCCGCGTTGCGAAGGATGTGGCGATTCATCACCCATCTTTCTGTGAGCCCCTTGCCCTTCGCCGTGCGGACATAATCTTGATCCTGGACATCGCCTACTGTGCCCGCGGTCACGCGCAAGATCTGGGCGATCGGTCTTGCAGCAAGGACCAGCGCGGGGAGGATGATGTGTACATCCCACCCGAAACCGCCTACGGATAAAAATCGTTGTCCCGTCGTCTGAGTAAGTTGGATGACGAAGCGCTGGAGGAGAAAAGCCGCGAGAAAGCTCGGCATTGAGATTCCAATGATGGAGATGATCAGGATGCCCGTCGACCATAGCGCGCTTCGGCGGCGGGCACTGAAAATCCCGAGAGGCAGGGCGACGGCGACCGCGAACAGCAGGGCTGTCATCAAGAGACCGAAGCTCTTAAGCAGCATATCCCGGTAGACTTCAGATACGGGGATGGGGTTGAGCGTACTGCTGGCAGCTTCAGAGAGTCCCAGGTCTCCGGTGAGAATTTGCAAAACGGTCTCGAGTGTTTTCGGTCCGGAACGGCTCACCGCTGATGAAAATTCTTGACCTCGCGCCATGTCCAGGCCGAAGTGTGTGAGCAGGATGACCGCCAACAGGATGATCAAGCCGAACACGATCCGCCGACCGATGGCGGCGATCGCGCCGGGAAGAACCCCCCAATTTAGTTTTCTCTTGTCACCGGACCCATGTGAGCTGTTTACGCCCGTGGGCATCCCGCTGAGCATGTCCATGCGTGTACCTCTTGCACGGGGGTGTGATGATGCAGGGGCCAGCTAATACAAGTTGTCAATGCCTGACCAGGATAATCATTCCTTCAATTTTGTCATTGTAAGAAGTTCATGACGGCAATGATCCAATCTCCAAGTGTAACGAGCAACACGCCATGGCGCGATATGGGCGTGCTCTCTACCATCAATGAACCCACGAACACGACTCAGCATTTTACCCAACCCCCACCCGGTAGTAAACCACCGGCTCTGGGCTCAAGGGGAGCTGAAGCGTCCTATTTCAGCCCGTGAGGGCTTTCGCTCTGAGCCTAGCCATTCGGGGTCAGGCGATTACGATC
>CAZMZL010000347.1:0-2360 GCA_964570595.1 uncultured Anaerolineaceae bacterium
GAGGGGTTGGGGTGAGGGTGGGTGATCGTGGGGGGCTGTCGCTTCCCTCGCTGTCCATTTCCATATCCGCTGGATGCAGGCAAATGATGATGAACGATCAAACATCACCAACCAACGGCTCCCATGAACAACGCTAAACGTAAACTCCACGCCAATCCGATGCGAGGCGGCAGAATTTACCCACAAGAACTTTAATGTTGAGTTGGGAATCAGAATGAATCTTTTACCCGAGTATCCTGGTATTCTGATCCATGTCTAGGGTCGGACGGACAGCATCTCTTCGGCCATGACGATGTCGGGATCGGTCCAACCCTTCTGTTTCATCATCTCGATGAATGCCCGGCGCAATAGCAGCTTCACATGGACCCGCACTTCGTCCCCTTCGGGCGCGCCAAACGAGAAGCTGCTGACATCCTCTTCGAATGGCTCCAGGCGGGTGTCCTCGGCGACTCGTGTTGGGTTCCAGTATGCGCCGCTGGGTGTGATTTCGGTCCACAGTTCTCGCAGAATTAACGCGTACCCTTTGCCGGGCAATCCTGCGACGTAACCCTCATCAGGGTCGCCTTCCCCTGCCCAGAAGGGCAGCGTGGGGCCCTCGATCAATGGGAGCGAGTGCCCTTCAGCATCGAGCGCATCGACGATCAGCAGCATGTGGCGCAGGGGGTTGTCGGTGGGGATTTTATGGCCGGTGTTGTCATTGTACAGGCTGACGATGACTTGCAGGTTCTCATCCTCCCGGAAGGTTTCCACACGCATCTCGAGCGCATTCCGGAGCAGATCCTCATCCATAGCGCCAGGCATGCGGTGGGAGAAGATCGAGGCTGGATCGCGAGTCAACCCGCCGGCTTCATCGGTGGCGAACTGTGTGGCACCCAACGGCGGCATGTGGCAGTCCTGGCAGGTCTGGCCGGTTTCGGGATCGCTATATGAACTTAACAACCACTCACCATACGAGTTGTAGATGGTTGTGTCCCAGAAGACCCCGAAGTGGCAGGGCGCACAGAATGCACTCTGCGTTTGAATCTCGGAGTAGGTATCCTCCCCCGGGGCGATATCATCGAAGGGTCCAGCAAAGAATTGATGGCCTTCATGAGGTCGCCGGAACTCAAACGACAATACCCCGGGTGTGTTCGGATAGGGAAGTCCCGTTCCCGGATCCAGCTTCACATCCCAGATCTTGTGACAGAAGTCGCAGGGCAGGCCCTCGGCCTCGACCCCCGAAACCTCATTGGGATCGGTGGTATACGGTTCATTGATGGCCGCTGCCGGCGTGTGGCAAGCCCCGCAGTTCCCGGCCGAATCGGGGAAGTCGAGCTTATAGCCGGGTCCGTAATAGGGTTGAGATGGATCGGGTGGCAGGGGGAAGGTGCCGTAGTCGCGGATGGAGCCCCGCTGGGTGAGCGGGCTCTGGTCCCCGTCAAGATTGGTGCCGTTGTACATCGTCAGGAAGCGTGGGTTGGTCGCGGATTGAGCGTGGGCGTCCAGAAGCCATTCATCGGCTGGAAGCGAGAAGGGCAGGTCGGTGCCCTCCCGGCTGTGGCACTTGGCGCAGCCCTGATCCTCACCCGGACCGGGGTGGAAGCGCGATGGCAGCCATTGATAGTCACGGTTGTCGTCGTCGGCGTGGCGGACGAGCTCAACCACGACATCCAGATCGCCCGGAGCAACTTCGAAAGGACCCGCGCAGAAGTATCCCGATGCCCAACCCGTCAGGTTGAGAGAGGCCTCGTCTGTGTCATCAAGCCTCAATGTGAATGATCCGTCCTCCCGGCTGATGGTGTGTTGAGCGGTGGTCTGGACCCGCACAACGGCGTCTGAGACTGGACCGTCCTCATCCAGGACGATGCCGGAGATCATCATTGGATCCGCTGTCGATATTGCTGAGCTATCCACGACCTCGAGAGTGGGTGCAATGTGGTTGTTGACGGGCGTCTTTGGAGCTCCGGGTGTACATGCATGGATAGCGACGATCAGCGGGATAAGAAAAACCCAGGACATCCGCGCCATCAGCGCTTGGTCTTCCTTTGAAATGACACTTGAGCGAGCACCACGATTGCAAGGAAGAGCAGTGGCAGCGCACCACCGATGCAGGGCAGGGAGAGCCCGCTTTTCGTTTCACTATCCTCCTGAGAGGTTTCTTTTGCATCCAGCGGTTGATCGTCGCTTTCAGTTTCTTCCTCTTCACCCTCCTTGGCTTCTTTCACGATGTCAGAGACCTCCCCAAAAAGTGTGACCCCCGTGGAAATCGGTGGTTTTCCATTTAGATCAAGGCGGAATACGCCACCGCCGCTCGTCGCCGCGTACAGATGATTCCCGTCCGCCGATAGTGAAAGCCCTGTAGCAGACCGCGTTGTAAGCCC
>CAZMZL010000348.1:0-2359 GCA_964570595.1 uncultured Anaerolineaceae bacterium
ATCAGCCCGGATATGATCAGGGCCGCGGGCAGGATCAAGATGCCTGCTCCCGACTCCTGATCAAACGTCAGCATCTTGATCAGCGCGGGGGACACGTTGGGCAGGAATTGACGGACGTCAAAGTTGATTGCCAGCAGGACAAGGATAACCAAAGGGATTGCGTTGATAAATCCGACAATCAAACCAGACAGGAAGGTTGGGCCAATTTTTCGCACAACCCGCTGCGCAAGGATATAGCTCAGCAGAACCGATGGTCCAAAGACGAGCAGGTAGCCTACATTAAGGCCTCCGGCAACGAGCTCTCGAGTCCCAAATAGCTCGACCATGCCGATGGCACATAAACTGAGTGATATGATGCCGGCGAGGAGACCGTAGTTGAGGGAGTTGCGGAGATCTTCGCGTGTGAAGTTAGCCATGTTTTTCTCCCTCACGCCTTCTGCTCGCTGAGCCGTTCGCCAAGGATGCCCTGCGGGCGGAAGAGCAGAATGAACACGAGGACAGTGAAGGCGATCACGTCCTTGAGTTGATGAGCAGCTGGGATGTTTAAGCCTTGAAGGAACAGCGCTGGACCGATGGATTCAATCAGACCAAGGACCAAGCCGCCAAGCGCTGCGCCAGGGATACTCCCGATGCCTCCCAAGACCGCGGCTGTAAATGCCTTGATGCCGGGGATAAAGCCCATGAAGAAGTGGACCTGGCGAAAAACGATGACGTAAAGCAGCCCCGCAATCCCGGCCATCGCTGCGCCCACAGCAAACGTGATCGAGATCGTCCGATCTACGTCGATGCCCATGAGCGCGGCGACGTCCTTGTTTTCGGCCACAGATCGGATGGATTTTCCAGTCTTTGTGCGCATCACAAAGATATACAGACCGATAAGTGAGATTATTGTGATGAATACTACAAGAAGATGGGTCTTAAGGATGCGGATTTCTCCAAGAAAAATGAAACCCTCGAGAATATCTATGTTTGGGAAGGGTATTACGCTGGAACCATAAAGACCCCGGAAGAAGTACTGCCAGAAGAACGAGGCGCCGATGGCAGTAATCAAGGGGACCAACCTCGGTGCTTTTCTCAGAGGGCGATAGGCGATGCGCTCTGTGAATAATGCGATTGCAACCGCCATAGCCATCGATACAAGCCCGATGAGTACAAGGCTAATGATTGGTTGTCGATTCAGGAAGCCGGAAGCTGCTAGAGGTGTAGCCACAAAGATCGTCGCGGTCATCGTTCCTGCCATGAAAAATTCACCATGGGCGAAGTTGATCATGAAGAGCACTCCGTACACGAGGGTGTAACCGATCGCGATGAGGGCGTACATGCTTCCCTGAGCAAATCCAAAAATAATAAAATCTAACCATTGCGTTCGAGAATAGGGATTATCAAGAACCGCCGCGATCGTCCCCCAGGCGACGAGGGCTATGATCCCAGCCCGTATCAACCAGAGGGCGACGCCAATAAAGTCGATATCTTCTAACCATCTTCTCATGCTTATGCTCCACGGGGACAGGTTAGGATGGGCCCTTTTACTGCAAAGGGCCCATCCTTTGCTACGCGATCCAGATTAGATATTGAAATCTGATTCGTTTAGTTGATATCACTCTTTATGGCCAGATGGGTGTGAACTCGCCGCCCTCGATCACGGAGATCGCAATCTTGGGATCGGCGCAGTCGCCGTACTGGTCACAGGTGAGTGAGCCCGTAATACCAGAGAAGTTTGAAGTCGCGTCCAGGCAGTCACGCATTGCCTGACGACCGACATGCAGTGCGCTGCCATCAACCACGCCGACTTCCTCGACGCAGGCCAGGATCATATTGGTCGCATCAAAGGCATGCGCATGGAAGACGGAGATGGGCGCCGAACCAACTTTCTCTTCGTAGGCGACCAGGAACTTGTCGTATGTATCACCCGAGAAGGAGATATCCGGGCCAGAGAAGTACATGCCCCCGGATTCGCCGCCAAAAGCCTCGATGATGTCGTTCGACATACAGCCGTCTGCGGCCGCGAGGACCGTGTTTTCCAAGCCTTCAACCTGTGCAGCCTGCTTCGCGATGAGCGGGCACTCAGGGTTGAAGATCGGGAAGTAGAGAAATTCCGGCGGTCCGGCTGCTGAAACGGCGGTCAACACAGGCAGCATGTCCGTGTCGCCCTTGCTGATGGCTGTGAATTCCACAATCTCGCCGCCCAGGGCCTCAAAGGCGTCGCGGAATGCATTTGCAAGGCCTTCGGTGTAGGGGTCCCCGTCGTGGATCGCAGCAGCCTTTGTCAGGCCCAGTTCTGTGTACGCAAAGTCAGCAACTCTTGCGCCCTGAACCAGGTCATTGTGTGCGGTGCGGTAGTAACCGGGGTTCCACGCCT
>CAZMZL010000349.1:0-2341 GCA_964570595.1 uncultured Anaerolineaceae bacterium
GGCTGGGCTGCGATGATGATCTCGCGTCGCTCTACATCAAAGGTTCGATCATCATTGCGGGTGTAACTCATTCTGTGTAGTTCGAGCGAATGATCCGTTATCCCGTTGGAGCGCAATTGAACTTTCGCAGGGATCGCACCACTGTGCTCCCTCCGGGTTTCGAATGGGGAGATCCCGAAGGCCCCGAAAATTAAGCGGAACAGGACCCTGTTCTCGGTGTGATCGCGATTGGAACCCATCATGATTAACTGTATGATATCGTTTCCAAAGGACTGCCGGAACGATTGGCGGGAAGCCCAGCAACCTCCGATCGAAGAGAGAGTGGAAGCATCGGTTGCAAAGGCGATGTCTTGGATGACAAGGATCATACGGGATATGTCAAGGAAATTCTCCCGAGTGTGAAACCGGGCAAAATCCCGGGTGCAGGAATGTGGGTATCGATCTCAATGACCGATGAAATTCGACAAGACGAGAGATATCTGGAGCCATGAATGGTGCTCCTCCATGGAGATTACGAGTTTGAAGTCGGTGAGATTCGTTTTTGATCAAACCTGCTCATCATGATAGGAGCGAGACGTGCGCAGTATCGAGGGTGTTCTCACAGACGAATTGATTTCCCATATTGATGGCAATCCGCTCGACGGCGCTGTTCCATATCCCGTGTCCACGTATCGAAAGCTCGTTGAGCAGATCGCCAAACTTTCCTTCCTCAACAAGGATCAGCTTTTGTTTTTTCGAGGTCAGGGGGTCGATTATCGAAACAAAGCCGGGACGTCCACGCAATATCCTTCCATATATCGGGGGGAATATTTATCGAGCTGGGAGATCAAATACCGCTTCGATGTCCTGGATGCGGCCTGTGGTTGGCTCAGGAAAATATTCGCTGCAGAACAGGTAGAGGGGTTTCAAGAATTATCTCGGAAGCGCTACATTCAGTGGAGCATCCTTCAGCACTACGAAGTCTGTCATACGCCTCTTCTGGATCTAACCCATTCGCTGCGTGTGGCTTGTTCATTTGCTCAACTATTTTCAGAAACCACCGAAGCCTTTGTCTATGTCCTTGGCATGCCCTACCTTTCCAATCGGATCTCCATCAACTCTGAACATGATCTCGTAAATGTCAGGCTGCTCAGCATTTGTCCACCGGATGCATTGCGTCCCTATTTTCAAGAGGGTTATCTCGCGGGAACGACGGACATTGACTTTGCGTATGAGAATAAGACAGAGTTGGATTTTCGCAATCGATTGATCGCCAAGTTCGCGATCCCACGAGCGCAAAAATTTTGGGGAGAAGGTTTCGACAGTATTCCCTGGCGGGTGCTCTTTCCGAGAGGGGACCGAGTCGGGAAGCTTTGCCGCGAGATTCAAATGCAAGTGCGGAACATCCTGCAGAACGAATCGGTCACTGAATTCGTCAGAGAATGGGCAACCCTGGAGGATGTGCTCGTCCAGCACGCTGCAAGAGGATCCGGCAACCCGATCGAAGCCATTGATACGCTGGTCCGGGAGGGCGAGATCGATGAGAAGCAGCAGAATGAGCTGCACAGGTTGCGTCGGTTTCGTAACCGGGTGATCCGGGAATTAGATACTTTTGACTCTGATTTGTCTGGATACCAGGAGCGTGTTCGTGAAGCCAAACTCGGTTTGGATCAGACCCTATGAAGAATGACAAAACGGGCTCTTCCTGGGAGTGGGATCGTCCCAAAGTTTCCGCAGGAATGATGCGTGCGACTCGCCGGTTCATTCATTTCCGATTTCGGCCTTCACACCTTGAGCTGACCCTCTTTCTGATCGCAGCAGCCGCGATTTGAAGGCCGGCACGTAGCGGATCGGATCGAGAGATATCGAGGGATGGTTTGTTATTTGAGAAGGCAAGATCAAATATAAAATATAAATTATATCGAATATAAACGGAGTTTAGCGATGACGGTTATTTCTGGAAGAGAGGTATTTTCGCTGAGGTCATGTGCAATAAGGACGAAGAGGGGCTGGGATCATTGAGTTCTTCGATCGCGCGTAAGACGCAGTTTGATGATGGCACCCTTTCTGTTGTTTCTGGTGCTTGGCTCATGCCAATCTTTACGTACGAACAATCACTTCATCCCGGATTTCCCGGCGGATGTTGGTGGGGATCGTTTTACGATCTTGACCGCCAACGTGGGCAATGTCGATCCGAACTGCCTGCCCCTGGCTCTCAAATTGTGCCGGAATGATGTGGAGGCCCGACTCGCAGCGGGCATTCAAAGCCTGTCGCCAGATATTGTTGCTCTGCAGGAAACCCTGCCCCCTTCGAAGTGCACAGCGTGGATGGCGCAGGACCAAGGGAGTGTATGTTCCAATC
>CAZMZL010000350.1:0-2329 GCA_964570595.1 uncultured Anaerolineaceae bacterium
ATGGCAGGCCATATTTGTTGCTTGCTGGAAGCCCGGCTCTGAAAGAAGGGCGTAGACCGTTGGTTTTGAACCGCATTCGTAGGGGGGGAAGGTACGAGCCCCCTGCAGTCCCCTTAAACTCATTGCAGAGCAATGAGTCAGAGGGAGGACGATCAGGGGAGAAAAGGAAAAAGTTGCCACTGAGGGGGGCGATCGGGGGGTGAGATTTCTCGTGATCAACGTCATCGCGGACAACGATGCTGACATCCATATTCATGCTCTAAAGCAATTATGGACCAATTTCAAACGGGGAAGAGGACCGAATCTGTGACGAAAGACCCAGTTCGCACCAGCCCCAGGTGAAGTCATTCAGAATCGACGCGGGGATGAAGGATTTGCGCCATGCGTGTGCCCAATCATCTTCGAAGAGGACAAAAACATCATCGGGAAAATCCCGGCATACGAGAGAGGTTGAACCCCCATGGTAAGGCAAATCTGTCACCCAGACACCCCTTTGCCTGTCCAAATAATGCTCGTAATCCAGGAAGCCTCCTCGGAGGATCGTTGCCGCGCTGTTCAAAGAAGTCGTGTGATATATTCTCAAGAGTTCGTCCTTGGTAAAATCATAGGATGACGGGTTCGAGGTGTCAAATAGGGAATTCGGGGGAGCGAGAACCCGTTATCCATCGATCATGTTGGACCCAGCGCGGGTCTGGTGAAGCATATGGCGCCACTTGAGATGCAAAAATGTATTCTTTGTTACGGCGACTCGAATACCTGGGGTTGGCCGCCCTCGGGCTGGGGGCGTCATCCCCTAGAGGGACGTTGGCCGGGGGTCCTTGAAAATACGTTGGGGGATGGATATCGCATCATCGAAGCCGGTCAACCGGGTCGGACGACGATATCCGCTATTGAGAATTTTGGCGAGGAAGGCGCCGCACTCCAACGCCACCTCAATTCAGGATCACGTGTGGATCTGGTCATCCTTCTGCTGGGGACAAATGATGTCATCGCCCGATCTGGGCAGACCGCGGCCGATGTCACCTCGGATCTTGGAGCACTTGTGGGTATGATCCAGTCGAACAAGGAGGGGAGAGAGCCGTCTGCGCCACAGGTCTTGATCCTCTCGCCGCCACATCTTGAACAGGATGCAGCGGCTCAATTCGCGGTCCTGGAGGAGAGCATGGTAGATAAATCACACCAACTCAGCGAGCTTTACCAGGGGTTGGCTGAAGAGAAGGGCTGTGCATTTTTCGATGCTGCTGAGATCATTCGATCGAGTTCGATCGACGGCGTCCATCTCGATGCGGATGCCCACATCAGACTGGGTCAGGCGTTGGCTCCCGTATGTCGCAGGCTGCTCGCATGAGATGCATAGTCCGCTGCTGTGCTTCGTTTCACCGCTTGCATGAGAGATGCGATGTGCTCATCCCCTCACATCGACGGGCGGGGTACTGATGAAAGTATATTTTGTGCGTCATGCCGAATCGGTCGCAAACGAACAGGATACGTTTTCCAGCAACAACCCTGACATTCACCCATTAACCGCGCTCGGGGAGGCTCAAGCCGCCGAACTGGCTGTGCAGTTCCGTACGACCCATTTCGATGGGGCATACAGTAGTGATCTCCTTCGGGCGGTGCAGACGGCGGAGATATTGCTCGAAGAGCGTGATATTCAAATTCACAAGACACGGCGTCTTCGCGAGCATAATATGGGCATCTACGATGGGAGGCGTGATAAAGACGCCTGGGATGCGCTTCATGAATTGGTGCAGGTATGGGTCGAAGGTGGGCGCAGTGAATTCGGACCCGAGGGAGGTGAAAGCCTGGATGCGCTCCAGGCACGGTTCTTTTCCTTCATGGATGAACTTGTCGAGCAATTCGGGGGATGGGATGCAACCGTGCTCGTGGTCGCTCACATGGGTTTGTTCTGGAGCACACTCCACGCCCTTTTTGAGAACATCGACGTTGAATATATCCGTGCACATGATTTTGGAAATGCAGCGGTTGTGATTGGTTCCTTCGAAGATGGGATCTGGACCTGTGAATCATGGGTGGGGGAGACGATCAATCCTTCACAATAAAGAAGACCGCTCCCCGAGAAGGAGTGTTCAAACTAGAGGTGTATATGACCCTCCCTTGACTGGCCCTCAGGTTTTTTGCAAATCAAGCCCATGCCTCGAACTTCTTAATCAAGCTATGAGTCCTCTGAAACAACTCAGATTGGGAGCCTCACGGCTGCCATTTCCATATTAAGCTTTCGTGATAATCCACGTTGAAGGAAACCCCAAAAAGATATAAAAAAGGACTTGATCGCCTCTTCCATTTGTTTCTGAACGGCGCTTGCCTT
>CAZMZL010000351.1:0-2314 GCA_964570595.1 uncultured Anaerolineaceae bacterium
GCGTGATTGCGATTGAGCTCGGGTTCCTCAGCACTTTCATCCGATATGTAACGGTTGTAGTCCATTTTATGCCGGGTCTTCAGGACTTCGACGACTCGCTCAACTTCTTGAGCGGTACGTTCTTGGCTCCAGCCCAAGCTCGCCCTACATAGTTCAGCCAACTCGATCAGCCCTTCTGGCGTCGTCTTCCCCAGCTTGCCGATTGATGTCCTGCGCAAAACCAGGTCACTCAGATGCACGATATCTTCGTGCTCCAGAATGTGCTCAATCTCCGCCACGCTCATTCCAGGGACGTGGTCGAGCGGCTCTTCGAGATTATTCCCGCTCTTTTTAATCATTTCGACAGCTTTCGTGCCATATCGCTCGAAAAGCCGCATGAACTGTCGTCGGGATATCGTCTCCTCAGTGATTGCCGAAGTGACAAACTCTTCTTTTTCCGGGGCCTGACTTGGATATCCTGCCCCTCCCCCAATAGCCAGGTTCCTGGTAGACAGAACCCTCGTAGTCCCCAATCTGTCTAACACGAGATCGGCCGCCTGTTCGGAGATGGCGCGGAATGTGGTCCATTTGCCGCCCACGAGCGAAAGTACCGGGAATCCAGCTCCTGATCCAGAGTCATTGGTTTCAATCCTGTGATCGCGGCTGATCCTATCGGTGCGTGTGGCCTCGGCGGATGCAAGCGGCCGGACGCCGGAAAAGGTGAAGACGATGTGGGAGCGATCTGCTTCAATCTTTGGGAATATCCTCTTGATCATGGCCAGGAAGTAATCCACTTCCTCTTCGGAAATAGCGCCGGGTTCTGTCTCGTCTGTTCGGATGTCGGATGTTCCTACCAATACTCGGTCATCCAAGGGAAAGATGAGAACAAACCTCCCGTCTTCATTTTCAAAGAAGAATTCGTTCTGGCCGATTGCTCGGCGCAGTTCGGGATGATCAAGAACAAGATGGGACCCCTTAGTGCCTCCGATGTACTTTGTCTCAAAGCCGAAGGAACGGTTAACTTCATCAACCCAGGGTCCGGAGGCATTGATTACGATCCTCGGACTCACCTCAAGCTCCTGGTCGGTAAGTTCATCTGCGATGATGACCGAGCCATCATTCATGCCTTTCAAACGGAAATAGTTGAGGGGGATCGCTCGCGAGCCAGATGCAAGCGCATCGGCAAGCAACTCCATGGCAATCCGTTCAGGGGAGGTCATCGAACCATCATAGTACGTGCCGGTATAAATGATGTCCGGATTGAGCGACGGAAACATAGCTAGCGAGGTGTTGCGGTCCCGAAAAACATGGCACGGTACAGTTCGTTGCCCTCGGGTGAAAAGATCATAAATAACCATCCCGATCTTTATCACCAGCGCGCCTCGCTCAGCAGGCCGATCGGTAATTCCCAAAAACCTCAGGGGCGCATTGAACAGTCCAGAGAACCGTTTGAAGATCGGGAATATGGTCGGCAGAGGCTTAACCAGATGGGGTGCATTTTCTAGTAGCCGATTGCGCTCCTGGACCGCCTCCTGGACCAGACCGAGTTCACCGAATTCGAGATAGCGAATCCCGCCATGCACCATATGGGAGGAGGCTGCACTGGTTCCGCTGCAGTAATCACGTCTGTCGATCATGACAACGTCGACATTCTGCAAGGCTAATTCTCGGAATGTGCCAATCCCATTGATTCCTGCACCTACGATGAGAACACTGAATTCAGGATTGTTCTTGATGTCGGCGATTCGCTCTTGCCTGCTTCTCATCCGCCGGCTACTCGGCCCAGTCGAAGGTACGTTCCACGGCTTTCTGCCACTGTCGATATAGTTCAGTTCCCGCATTGCTGACGGGATCCGGCTCCCAGATCTTGTCTTCGATCCAGTTATTTCGCATTTCAGAAATGCTTTCCCAAAAACCCACTGCATAGCCGGCTGCATACGCCGCGCCGAGGGCCGTTGTCTCGGCGATCTTTGGACGGATGACGGGCACTCCAAGCACGTCCGCTTGAAATTGCATGAGCAACTCGTTTTGCACCATGCCGCCATCCACCTTGAGCGATTTCAATTCCATACCAGAGTCGGCATTCATGGCATCCAGAACATCGAGGGTTTGAAAAGCGGTCGCCTCTAGCGCTGCTCGGGCAAAGTGCCCGCGATTCACAAATTGAGTTAGGCCAACAATCACTCCTCTCGCGTCCGAACGCCAATGAGGCGCGAACAGTCCAGAAAATGCGGGGACAATGTAGATCCCTCCATTATCTTTCACGGTTTTGGCTATGGCCTCAATCTCCGATACGGAATCGATCATTCGCAAGTTGTCCCGTAGCCATTGAACG
>CAZMZL010000352.1:0-2308 GCA_964570595.1 uncultured Anaerolineaceae bacterium
AGGGTCATCGTATTCTCACCAACAGCTTGAGCAGTTTCCTGGATTCGTTTTAACCCGGCCGAATAAGCTTCGGCTCGCAGGAGCTGGGCTTCCCGGTCTACTTCCGCGCGCAGGATGTTGGATTGTTTGTCGCCATCGGCTACTAAGATGGCTGCCTCCTTCTGTCCCTGCGCGACGTTCACAGCCGCTTCTCGGTGCCCGGTCGATTCGGTCACCGTAGCACGACGCATACGTTCTGCGGTCATCTGGCGTGTCATGGCATCTTGAATATCGTCGGGAGGGATGATCTCCCTGATCTCAACATTGGTGACCTTCACGCCCCAGCGCTCGGTCACCTCGTCCAGCTTAACTCGTATGGTCTGATTGATGTGCTCACGCTGAGAGAGCACATCATCAAGCAAGATGGAGCCGATGACAGAGCGCAAGGTCGTCGTCGCCATCCCCTGCGCAGCAGCTTCAAAGTTCCCGACCTGGATCACGCTTTGCACTGCGTCCACGACCTTGTAATACCAGATGAAATCGACCGCGATGGTGACGTTATCCAATGTGATCGAGGTCTGATGCGGGATCTCTCGCACTTGCTCACGAAGATCCACCTTCACGGCTCGCTCAACAAAAGGGAGCAACAATATCATGCCGGGGCCTCGAGCACCCACGCAGCGGCCCACCCGGAATACAACCAGCCGCTCATATTCCTGCGAGATTCGAACGGCAAAGGCGACGATCGCCAACCCAAAAATACCGACGGAGCCTACAAGACATGCGATTAAGGTAGTGTCCATTTCTCCAACCTCCTAAGTCTTGAGAATTATTCAACCTCAACAGGTTTCACTTTCAATATCAATCCATCTGCGCTCACCACGGTTACGCGTTCTCCAATGTCAACGAGGGTATCAGCCCGTGCTGTCCACAACTCTCCAACAGCATAAACGGATCCGACGGGATCAAGGGGCGTCCGAACTTCAGCGATCTGACCCAGTACTCTCATGGGATCAATAGCAGGCGCAACACGCTGAGAAATCATGATCCCACGAATCGCCATCCAGAAGTATCCAACCGTTAGGATGGTGACTGCAATCGCTAAAAAGGGATGGACAGCAGTTCCTTCATCATCGATCCCGAACAGCAAGCTCGACCCCGCACTGAATGCCAGAGCGGAAAGAGCCAACCACAGGCCCGGTTTTTCCCGTTTCAGAGCAATGACAAATAGAACAACCCCAACTAAGATGATGAGCAGCGCCCAGGAATTGAACTGGAGCACGAGTGTTGAAAGACCCACAATTGAAAAAGCGAGGACGACCAAGAGCTCGAGTGCCCCAGTACCGGGCTGTAACACGGCCAACACGGCCAACCAGATTCCCGCCACAAGAGCCAGGTAAATCATGTTCGCAAATAGAGGGGTCTCATAAAAAGTCATCTCACATCTCCTCGGTTAGCCAGAGCAAATGTAGCCTACAGGATGTCAGCCAGGCTCTGCTACCGTGAAGCCGACATTCAGCCGACATCTCAGCCTCGAGATGAAAACCTCGATCGATCCGTCTCCGGTGATGAGTGGAATGCTGGATGTAACTCATATGACTCGGATCGGGATCAAACCCGCTTTTGATACATACGGTATGTTTTATAAACCTGTGCTCCCATCATCTGCAGCGCTCGGTTCATCATGTCGTTATCTTCAAGGATCCAGCTTCCCTCACCCTTCGAATATCCCTTCCGGACGGCAGTCTTCGTTGTTTCGATGTACATAAGCGCATCCACCCCCACCCCACGGAACTCTGGCAGCACACCCAGTGCAATGACGCGCACCCAGTCAATTTGCTTGCGCACTTTCCAATGCCAGAGGAGCTTCAACAGGGTAAACACTTCAGGTGTCCCCGGGCGAGGGTATGCAAGCCTGAGCGGCTGATTGAGGTCCGGGACCGTCAAAGATGCCCCGATGACTTCCCCTTCATACTCAACAAACAGGACCAGGTCTGGATCGATGATCATCTTCAGGTTTTCCGCTAACTGGTCAATCTCTAGGTCCGTCATGGGCACAAATCCCCAATTTTTCTCCCATGAACTGTTGTAGATCTGCTTAAAAAGCTCCACTTCGGCTTCGAAAATCTTCATATTCATCGGTCGAATCGTTAACTTTCGGCGTTCCTTGATTTTTTCAGTCACCCGCACAAGCTTGGGTGGCAAATTTTCGACGAGCTCAACCAAATCTGATTCATATGCCCAAGCATCCTTCGACTTTTCAAATCCGGCCGCATCCAGATAGCTCATGTACCTGGGCGGGTTGTACGTCATCAGCGCGCGGGGCGAG
>CAZMZL010000353.1:0-2301 GCA_964570595.1 uncultured Anaerolineaceae bacterium
ATAGGGAATGGACGGTGTCGGCATAGGTTACCAATTCGCATTCGCATAGAATTTCTTTACCGGGTACAGGATGGGAAGTGCGTAGATGTGCCTTCAACCGATGGGGAAGTGCGAAAAGTTCATTTCCTTCAGGCTCCAAAAATGCGCTTGCGCTTACGCTGTTCGTGCCCTCGTCGAGCAGTTCACTGACGAGGTCGATTGTCTCAACAGCGATGAGCCTGAAGGTCGTTAATTTACCGCCAAACACGCTCAAAAAACCACCGATACCGTCCTGAGCTTCGTGGTTGATGATGACATGGGCGCGGGTCATTCCTCGCGGGGCATCAACCTTTTGTGATGATCGGTAGAGAGGGCGAATTCCCGCCCAGGTACGCAGTGGACGTGCTCGTGAGAGTCCGGGTACGAGGATCTCTCCTTCGGCAACCAGTAAATTGACCTCCCACGGATGGATGACGAGATCGTCGGGTTCTTGAACTTCAATGTCCGTCGTGCCTAATATTTCCACCGTTCCTACGGGAACTAAGATGTCCCCATCTCCCGGCCGCTTGCAGCGATTGATGACCGTGTTCACGTGGCGCATGCTCATGGCGACCATGGTGCCCTTTCCGAGGGCGATCGGAAGATGGATGCCCGCCAGTTGCGCAGTTTTCCCTGCATATGGGCCGGTCGCGTTGACGACCACGTTGGCGCCCACTCGGATCGTTTCGCCGCTTTCGAGGTCGAGAATCTCTGCGCTGTACAGGCGACCCCTCCTTAGCTCGAAGGAGACCAGTTGGTGACGAAGCCAGACCTGACCACCGCAAGCGATGATCGAGTTGACCAGGCTGTGTGTAAGATCGAAAGAATCGAGCGTGGCGTCGTTCACGAGAAAAGCCCGGGAAATTCGTGGATTTAGTTCCGGCTCGAGCGCGAGCGCGCGTTTAGGGGGAATCTCTTCGACACAGAGGGGCAAATTTAACGCTGCGGACAGCCATTCATCAGGAAATTCGATTGGGTCGGAAGGTGTCGCCACAAATAAACCACCCGTGTCCTCGATCGCATGGGGAATGATCTTCCTTAGAAGGATATTTTCGGATGCACATTCTCTGGCAGACTGGGGATCCGTGATCACATACCTGCCGCCTGAGTGGAGGAGGCCATGATAGCGCCCAGTCGTCCCTTGCCCAATATCGCTTTTCTCAACCAGGACGACTTTCAAGCCTCGAAGGCTGGCCTCCCAGGCAATTCCTAACCCCGTAGCCCCGCCGCCGATGACAAGTATTTGTGTAGAGAGAGCGGTCATGAGAACGAGGGCGAGAGCGAAGTACCGGTCATAGTGAGTTGGATTACTAGTCTCCTGGATCGATCAAGAAATTTCTCGATCGAGATCGCGGATAAGTTCAATCGTTGTGGAATCTTTCTCATAACCCTGTGCGTTGAAGAAAGCAAGCGAAGGCGTGCGGATAACGGTTGTCCGCAGAAGCAGCCTTGCGCGTCCCGATTGTGTCGCCCATGTTTCCGCGGCCGCGAATAACCTCCTTGCAGTTCCAATTCGCCGATGAGGGATATCGACTACGATAGCGACAACTTCGACGGCGTCTTCATTGATTAAATTCTCTGAAACACGAAGAAGTATATCTCGGGTGGGTGCTTTGTGCGGAGGATTTGCAGCTCCATGACCACCTCTTTAGTGATCGCTATAAAACATTTGAATCAATGAACCCGGGCGATCCGCGCACGAAGGCATCGGCCGGCATGGCCTTTCTTCCGGCAGGTTGGATTAGCTCAAGGACCACCAATCCACTTCCGGTACCAATAGCAGGGAGATCGTCATGTTGGATAACCAGCCCGGGTTGGGACACACTTTGCGCCGAGTGAGCTCGCCTCACGGTCAAGCGCAATTCGTCCCAGTAAAAATAAGAAGACGGCCATGGCTCATAGGCGCGGATTTGGCGGACAAGCTGATCGGCCGGTCGGGAAAAGTCCAGTAGACCATCCGTTTTTAATAGACGTGGAGCATATGTGGCAAGCAAATCGTCCTGCTCCTTAAGGACGATTGTTCCAGCGACGTACTCCGGAATCGTTTCTATCAGCAGGTCGGCGCCGAGAATCGACAGGCGCTCACTGAGTTCTCCACCGGTTTCATCGGTATGAACTTGGGTGCGTCGAAAGGATATAACTGGGCCAGAATCCAAACCGACATCCATTTTCATTATGGTAACGCCGGTATCGGAATCGCCCTCATTGATCGCCGCCTGAACGGGCGCAGCGCCTCGCCAACGAGGAAGACGAGTCGGAACCGCCGATGGTCTCGAAGGAGGA
>CAZMZL010000354.1:0-2296 GCA_964570595.1 uncultured Anaerolineaceae bacterium
CGGGGAAAACTCGAGATCCCGGATGATGTTCCCATGACCTCCCAAGGTGAGGATATCCCTCATCTCATCCACGTTCCCTGCATGGATTATGGGAGCCGGCGTGGCCGTGGGAGGGATGGGCGTTTCAGTCGGGGTCGCTGCCGCAGTCGTAGCCGGTTCTAACGAGATCGGGTCCAGCGTCGCCCCCGCATCAGGCGCCGGCTGGGTTCCTGGAACGGTACAAGCGAATGCGGCCGATGAGCTGGATAGAATGAAAACAATCAGTCCAATCTTTCGATGACGATTCATAGGCTCCTCCGGTGGAGATTATAAGTCAAAGTACTGGGGTGAAATACTGACATCTTGGTCATATTGGGTTCTTGTGCAACAATGTCATCAGGAGCCAGCATGGGGATTAAGAAGGAGGGGCCATGGCGAAGAACATCACCGTTCGGCTGGAGCACAAACCCGGTGCGCTCGCTGCGATGGGCGAGGCGCTCGGGGAGGCCGGTGTCAATATCGACGGCATCAGCGCCGTCAGGTGCGAGGGGATGGGCGTCATCAATATCCTTGTGGACGAACCGTCTCTAGCCAGAAATGCGCTGACCGATTCCGATTTCGAGATCCTCGATGAGCGCGATGTACTGGTCATTAGCATCGAGGATCGACCCGGGGAACTGGGCGGTATTGCCCGTCAACTGGCAAAGGCAGATGTCAACATCAACCTGCTCTACCTTACGGCAAACATCGACCTCGTCATCGGTGTTGACGACTTCGAGAAAGCAAAAAGCGCACTGAAGGGGTCATAATTCTGCACGATCGCGTGATTTCTGAACCGTCACGTTTGCTGCATATCATTCCGATTCTTCATCCGAGGTTCGCTCCAACGGAGAGAGAACGAGGGTGGGATGGTCCTGGATGTCCTTACCATCCAGAGTTTTCACACCCTTTAATATTTGTCGCTATTAAGAAATTAGAGTTCTCATCCAGATACTGTGGGTAAGACGCATACGCGCGGTTGCGTCCCCTCCCCCCTGTGTCATTTCGAGCGCAGCGAGAAATCCCCCTCACGACGGGTCCCTGCCTTCCCTTCTCGGGAAAGAGGACCCCTCAACATCCATTCCAGGATTCCTGTGTTCGAGGCTATCAGGGGATTTCTCACCCCCGTTCGGGGGTTCGAAATGACACATCCGTTAATCACACCCCAGATCGATGCGGGTTGCACATCGTCGGTTTTGGGTGAGATCCAGCACAATCCGATCGAGGTTCGCAAGCCATCGAGAGAGAGCCCAGGATGCCGGCCGTGTCGCTGCCAGAGTCATGATGAGGCGCGGCCTCCAGCGAGATGCATTTCGCATCCACCAATCCGATGCCGTGGGCATGCGTCGCACCTCAACCGGGGTAGATTCCATGAAAATTTGCGGGCAGATATCAGATAAGGGGCGGCCGTCTCCCGCAATCTATATCGGGTATCGACGGTGCTGCACGCACAAGATGTCCTTTCAACAGGAAGAAGATCGTCGGATGTTCAATCCCCGACTCGCTTGAAGCGTGTGCTCAGGCTCGCCAGACCCGCGTGCATAATCTCGAGCATGGTATCGATCTCATCCTGCGTGATCACAAGTGGAGGCACAACGAGCATCATGTCGCCTGCCTCCCCATCGACGCACCCTTGACACGCATATTGGATCAGCCCTCGATCGAAACATTCCTTCTGGAATGTCTTGCTGACATGTTCGTGTGGAGAGAATGGCTCCTTCAGATTCACATTCTTGACAAATTCTATCCCAACCATCAAACCCACGCCGCGAACGTCTCCCACGACTTCAAACGCCAGAAATTCTCGCAGACCACCGAGGAGGTAGTCACCAAGGTGCTCCACCCGGGAAAAAATGTCGTTTTCTTCTATGTAGCGGATGCTTGCCAGAGCCCCGGCGCACGACACCGGATTCTGGTTCATCGTATGCCCTGCCTGGAACGGAAGGCCCGCCGCTCGGATTGCGTCCCACAGTCGTTTATGGGCGAGCACTGCAGCGATCGGCGTGTAACCGGCGCCGAGACCTTTCCCGAGCACGAAAATATCTGGTTTGACACGGAATTCTTCCATGCCAAACCAATGCCCCAAACGCCCCCAACCCGTCATGACCTCATCTGCGATGAAGAGCACATTGTAGCGATCGCAGATCTCACGAATAACTTGAAAATAACCTTCCGGTGCAGGTACGGCTCCCAGCGCAGCTCCAACCACAGGCTCCGCGATAAAAGCAGCGACGTTTTCCTCACCTCGCTGCAATATTTCCCCTTCCAATGATCGCGC
>CAZMZL010000355.1:0-2294 GCA_964570595.1 uncultured Anaerolineaceae bacterium
GCAGTGGGGAGGAAGACCTACACAATCCGGCTGGTATACTCCCGGGAGCAATAACGATATGTATAAGCGTGTGAGTGGGGAATTTAATAAAAAGTGTCTGAAGATAAGCAAGAACTCAAGCACCTACGTGCCTTGGACCCGGAAACAATCTCTGAGGTCCACAACCGTTATTTCCCCGAGATTTACCGCTATGCCCGATATCGGTTGGGCGATCCTTCAACGGCTGAGGATATTGCCGGTGAGGTATTCGTGCGTCTCTTGGAAGCCCTCCATTCCGGTCGAGGCCCATCCAAGAGCTTACGCGGATGGATTTTTGGAACGGCCTCGAATCTGGTCAACGATACCCTCAGGCGCGTGTATAAACATGAGATCGAGGAGTTCTCGGAAGAGATGAAACTAAACGGCATAGGTCCCCAAGAACTCGCGGAAAAGATTGAGGAATACAATGCTGTTGAGGCTGCATCGAAGAATTTAACCCTTGATCAGCAGCATGTATTGGCGCTTCGATTCGGCAGCGCACTCTCGGTGCAGGAGACAGCGAAAATCATGGGAAAGAAGCCCAATGCGATCAAGGCGTTGCAGTTTCGGGCTTTGAACGCGCTGAGGCGCCACATGGGAGTCGAAGGTTCATGAGTGAAAGGCTTTTCGACACGCTGCAGGATTGTTTGACTGCTATGGAACATGGAGCAGAACTCAACGAGGTTCTTGCTCGCTATCCAGATATTGAGGCAGAATTACGACCTGTATTAGAGGCCGCCGAAAATGCGCGTGAAACCGCAAGCTTCAGCATGCCGAGTGAAGTAGTTCATCGAAGCCGAACGCGTTTGTTGGGTCATGCGGCTCACCTCCGGGAGAAACGTCCAATCAAACGTTGGTTTGGGCTGCCGCGCGCTGCGGCTGTCGCCCTCACAGCTGCGTTTGTCGTCCTTATAAGCGCGGGAGGCCTTCTCACAGCCTCTGCGCAAGCGCTCCCCGGTGATACGCTCTACTCAATGAAGCGCGCTGTAGAAAAAGTAAGCCTGACACTTGCTTCGGGAGAGATGGCGAAGCGATCCATGCAAGATGATTACAACCAGCGCCGAATCGATGAAACGGTGGCGCTGTTGAAATTAGGTCGATCCGAGAAAGTAACTTTTGAAGGTGTTGTGAGCGAAAAGACTGACAACTTCTGGATTGTCGATGATATACGAACACAGGTGACATCCAACACCAGTATTGTGGGCCAGATTGAGGTTGGGATGGGGGTCGAAGTCACTGGTGAAGTGCAACCGGGGGATTGGGTTGATGCCATAATCATTACACTCCGCACCCATCAACTTTATGGAACGCTGCAGCAGGTCCAAGACGACAAATGGGTGGTTGACGGAATAAGTTTTTTTGTAGACGAACTTACGCTAATTGATGATGGCATTGACGTCGGGGACGATGTGGTTGCGCTCCTTCGAGTTGACGATACTGGTGAAGCAACTGCACTCGCCATCCTTGAAGCAGATGATGAACCCGGTTCACAAGGTGAAGATTCGCCCTCTGAAACGGAAATTGAAGAATCTCCAACAGAGGAAGATGAGGCGGAAACTCCGGAGTCTACTCAAGAATCAGATGAGCCTGAGGACACAAGCACCCCTGAGCCGGATGAGACGGACGAACCTGATGATACGTCGGAGCCGGATGAGACGGACGAACATGATGATACGCCGCAGCCAGATGAAACCGATGAGCCGGATGAGCCGGATGAGACCGATGAACCGGAGGATAAACCTCATCCAGAGGATACTCCGGAACCAACAAATACCCCAGATGATTGAGCCTATGTTTCGATAGTTCAGCCAAATTCGGTATGTCGCCGCTCCTTCGAACAGTGAAGCGGCGACTTTTCATATGTGCACAAGATTTGTTCTTGGAAAATTATTAGACGACAAGTTCCTTGGAAACCTTGAGCAGCCAGTGATACAAGGGGATCATCTGAGCGACATGGTCCAAGCATACGTCCATGAAATCGGGTTTGGTGAGAGCAGCATTCTTTATCGTAGGGCTAGAGACATATAAAGTTTTTTGACGCAGCAATTCTGCGCGTGGGTGAACTACATCGAAACCAGGCGGGACTCTCTTGTAGTGAGGTGAGCTGATTTCATACGCTCCGGCTTCTTTCAGCTTCTCGAGTACATCTACAAGCTGTGGTCCAAGTTTGTCATACTACCTCCTTACCATTTAGCAAACACCGATCGGAGAACAGTAACGGCGGCTCCGCCGCCGCCGAAAGCTCTGCCGGGCAAGGGAGCTACACGATTACCATC
>CAZMZL010000356.1:0-2290 GCA_964570595.1 uncultured Anaerolineaceae bacterium
AATCTCGGACCATGTTCTGTACCATCTCGTGCTCGGTCGAAAGTGAAAAATCCATTCATGCCTCCAGCCTAACCTGGCTCGATTATAGACGGTCCAAATGCACTAGACAACCATCATTAACCCTCAGCCGTGCAGGAGATTCGTCGTGACCCCTAAACGAGGTTCATGCTCATAATCAGGCTCAGGGGCGCGCCATCACCGCTATCCGCGCCTTTTATCTCTTTGGTTCGATTTCGTCGGTATGTGAAGTACGCCACAGCATCAGGCTTCGGAGCATCTTCCAGGTGTTTTCTCCGGTTGAGGATCTCTCCGCTCACCCATCATCCCGGCAGCAACACATTATTCTGAATATTTCTCAAAGATTGCAGGGACAAAATCCTGTGGATGACTATAATTGTAGTCATGCAGAAGGTACCTGATGCCTGATCCACTTCGAACGCGTTGGCCGCACATTCTCATCACCTTCATCCTGCTCGTCATCCTGAGCCCATCGCCCACGCCTTCGCCTCTCACGGATGCCATCGAGGGAGCGTCCATCTCTTTGCAATCGGGTGATATCCCCTCCGCCCTGTCTTACTTAGGGGCCATCGCAGAATTTGAGCCCGCGCTAGCAAGCAGCTACAACCTCGCCGTGGAGCTCGCCGAGGAAAATCGAGAATATGAGTGGCTCAGGGAGAATCTACCACTTGCCGAAGATTTGTCGGGGGCGGCTTCATCCGCCTCCTGTACCCGACGGTTGCTTGAATTCCAGACAGACCCCTTTGAAACTACACGGGATTACCTGACAGGTTCCGACCTGGATTGTCCCTTCTTATGGGAGGAGATCGAGCGTTATCTCATCGATCGGTTCGATCACGCTGATCCAGAAGAGGTCTTACCCTTCATAAAAATGGCTATGCACACTGCTGATGGTCCCGAACTTGAACTTCGCTACGCGCTGGCCCTCGCCGCGATGGAACCCGAACGTGCGCTTCCGTGGATCGAGAAGGTCGATATCCCGGGGAATGCACAATCGCAGCTTCTTGATGCCCTTGCGGAGACCATCAAATCTACCCAGACGGACAGCGCAACAAGGTTCGCACAAATTGGACGTCAATTTGCCGAGAGGGACCGTTGGGATTTGGCGCGGATTTCTTTCGAACGGGCGCTGGAAATCGAACCTGAGTTCACCCAAGCGCGTGCATACTACGGCCTCGCCCTGGACATGAGCGGAGAAGATGGAGGAGAGGAACTGGCACGTGCCGTAGAAACATCTCCCGAATTGGCCATGGCACAGGCTTTCATGGGTTTCCATCTAAAAAACAAGGGTGATATTGAAGGTGCAAAGGAAGCCTTCGAATCCGCCGTCGAACTCGAGCCGAACAACCCGGGTACGATCGCTGAACTTGCCTCGATCTACGACCAGATGGGAGAGATTGAATTGGCAAAATCAGCCTACATCCTCGCCGCTGAAATCGGAATTGATGATCCGGTATTCTGGGCGCTGCTCGCAGGATTCTCACTCAAACATGAGCTTGAAGTCGATACTTTGGGGATCCCCGCCGCCAGAAACGCTGTCGTCCTTAATGGAGGAAACTCTGGCGACCTCGCTGCGCTTGGATATGCGCATCTTCTAGATGACAATTTTATTCTGGCAGAGAGAATGTTACACGACGCAATCACAGAAGGCCCCTCAAACGCATCCGCTCATTACTATCTGGGGTTGCTCAAGAATCTGCAGGGTAATCCCCATGGCGCCATTCAGTCGCTCAAACAGGCCATAAGGCTGGATCCAGAAGGCCGTTACGGAGACCTGGCGAAGCGCACCCTCGAGAAGCTCGCCCCCTAGATCGCTCATCCAACACGAAATGCCTTCTCCCAGATTGAATGAACGGGTGAAGACCATGGAAATCTCAGAAGTCGTGTCTCATCGTTGGAGCGGAGGAAGATCGCCGCAAGTCATCATCCCTGGTCCACTTCATCCCCATCCTCCGGCCCTGCAGGAGCACTCAACGGAGCGAGGACGTATTTCTGTGACCTACATCATTTGTAACATGTTACGCAATGCGGGGTCGTCCCAAAAGGGAGCCCCTTCTGAAGATGGCAAATAGCCACAGAGGAGGCCTTCATATCCATTCCCCTCTCACCTTATCCCTCCTCCTCGTGTCATTTTGAGCGCAGCGAGAACTACCTATGATGATTCTAGTGAGCGTTCTTCCTGCGGAAATGAGCGCCAACCCTTCCCGTGATGAAGTATGCGCATGAACTTCCCGCAGGTTGGAAACCGGGAGGTTAGAAAAAACTACCAGAT
>CAZMZL010000357.1:0-2282 GCA_964570595.1 uncultured Anaerolineaceae bacterium
GCATCGAAATACCCGAAGCGTATGGCGGCGCCGGATTGGACACGCTCGCCTACGTCCTCGCGCTCGAGGAGATCTGCAAGGTGGATGCAGCCCACGGCACGATTATGTCGGTCAATAATTCGCTCTTCTGCTATGGGATCTTGCGCTTTGGAACGGAGGGACAGAAAGAAAATTTTCTCAAACCGGTCGCATCGGGCCAGGCCATCGGCGCCTATTCCCTCACCGAACCCATGTCGGGTTCGGATGCCGGGACGATGCGTTCACGCGCCGAACTCCAAGGGGAGACCTACATCCTCAACGGTCGCAAATCCTGGGTGTCATCCGCGCCCAAATCCGACTTCATCCTCACCTTCATGATGACGGACCCCGAAAAGAAACACAAAGGCGTGACGGCCTTTCTCACCGACACGAAACAACCCGGCTTCACGCTGGGCAAACCCGAGCCGAAGTTAGGAATTCGAGCATCGGCGACGAGCGAGATCGTGTTTGAGGGCTATGAATGTCCCGTTGAATGTCGTCTTGGAGAAGAGGGAGATGGATTCAAGATCGCCATGACCGTTCTCGATGCAGGAAGGATTGGCATCGCGGCGCAATCACTCGGGATCGCAGAGGCGGCCTACGCAGCCAGCCTTGTTTATGCCCGCGAAAGGGAAGCATTTGGGAAGAAGATCGGGCAATTTCAGGGCATCAGCTTCAAACTAGCCGATATGAAAACAAAGATCGAAGCCAGTCGTTTGCTCATCTATCAGGCGGCGCTTGCCAAACAGCGTGCCAAAGCTGAAGGCGGACGGTATACGCTCGAAGCATCCATGGCGAAACTCTTCGCTTCAGAGACAGCGATGTTCTGCGCACACGCCGCCGTGCAAATCCACGGCGGGATGGGTTATTCAAAGGAGTACCCGGTAGAGCGCTACTTCCGGGATGCGAAGATCACCGAGATCTACGAAGGGACGAGCGAGATCCAGAGACTGGTCATTTCACGCCTGGAGCTGGGATTGAGGTGAAGAACCCGGAAGTACACCGTGCATTATCTTCCAGGGAAAAAGCCCGTATGGAGGTCGCCGCCCCGATACCCCGCGCTTGTCCCTCATCCCTGCGGCGACCGAGGGAGTGTTGTGGCTTTTTCCCTTAAAATCGGTCTGAGCTCGGGCTCTCTGCCAAAATGATGCCATTTTCCTCGCATGTTCATCGTCGGATGAAGCACATGCGATGCGTCAATAAATCATGACATGAACACAGGCTCCATGAGATTCACTTACTGATGATGTCTCGAATCAACGGCGGTGCGATCGGACGAAGGCTGAGCGATTGGGCATCTCCTTTTGACATCCTGCTCTTTTTGCTCGCACTCCTGATTTACGCGCTCACCAGGTTCGTCCAGTTAGAAGACTTTCCCATCTACTTCTTCACCGATGAGGCCGTGCAAACGGTTCTCGCATCGGACTTCGTTCGAGATGGCTTGCGAGGTTATGACCATGTCCTGCTCCCAACCTATTTTGAGAATTCCTTCCTGTTCAACCTCAGCGTATCCGTCTATCTCCAAGTCATCCCCTATCTCATCTTTGGTAAATCTATTTTTGTGACCCGAGCCATTCCAGCGCTCATCACACTCACAGCAGCGGGCGCACTCAGCCTGACGTTGAAACGCATTTTCGCACAGCGCTACTGGTGGCTCGGTTCACTCCTGGCAGCCATCACGCCGGCGTGGTTCCTGCACTCACGCACTGCCTTTGAAACCACCCTGTTTGTATCGTTCCTCGCGTGGTTCTTGTACTTCTACCTGCTATACAGGAAGGAGAATCCTGCTTTCATCTATGCAGCCATCCTGTCAGGTGCGCTTGCATTCTACAGCTACCGCGGTGGGCAAATTGTCATCGTCGGTTTGGCTGCCCTCTTGCTCATCTCGGACTTTCCGTATCACAAGAAGCAAAATCATGTGCTCATCCGGGGTATGGTTCTGGCTTTCCTGCTCGCCCTTCCCTATGTCCGCTTCCAGCTTCAACACGGAGAGGAAAGTTATTTCCAGCTTCGCATCATGGAATCTGTGATTTTCCTGGACATCCCCATCCTTGAAAAAGCGCAGATGCTTCTAGGAAATTACCTCACGGGCCTGGCTCCCCGCTACTGGTACAATCCGGAGCTTAATTACATCACTTTCATGGTGCCGGGCATCCTGGTGCTGCTGGTGACCATCATCGGCATGTTTTTGTCGGGGATGAACCTGGTAAAGGAAAAGGAAATCGGCACCATCGAGCAGATCAACGTTACCCCCATCAAGAAAC
>CAZMZL010000358.1:0-2276 GCA_964570595.1 uncultured Anaerolineaceae bacterium
GGGACGCAGTACAGATGAGCAATTCGTTGGGGTTGTAGTTCATTTCCTTCATAACGATCTCCCCGGCACAATCGAACTGAGTTCGCCCAATCGGTCTCGACCGATCAAATCCACATATTCCTGATGATCCTTCAAATCGTAGATATATTTCTGAAGGTAGTCCTGCGTGCTTTCCGGCTTCTTCGAGGCTTCGACCCATTCCCTGATTTGTGCTTCGTCCCTCTCATAGACATAGCACATCTCACCTGGATGTGACCCAAACGGAGCTTCTACCACCGCATCCACGAGGTAATACGGGATGATCGTCCGTTCCGGGCACCTGCGGATCTCAACCGTCGGGATGATCTCCTCCGCGCTGATGATCAACCGCTTCGAGGCACGGGCGAGTTCCCTCGCAAAACCCTCGATGCCATCGATTTGTGCGTTGCCGAATTTGTCGGCTCGATGCACGTGGATGAGCCCGACATCCAGAACCAGCGCCGGAACCAGACAAATTGGGTCCCCCGTGAATGGACATTCCACGACTTTCGCTGCGCTGTATTTCAAGGTATCGGTCCCGAGCATGGAACGGATGGGGATGAACGGAATGCCGATCGCGGTCGCTTTCAAGCGTGAAGTGATCGCCGCATTGCTCCACTCCACACATTTCTCCACGTTCCCGCTTTCGACTTCTCGGCGGAATACGTGCGATACCCCGTAAACCTCCAGACCGACATAGGTGATGTCCATCTCCCGGATCAACCCTGCCGCCAGAAGCATGTCGAGCTCCAGGACGCCCTGCCCCACCACGCGCAGGTCTTTCGTCCCTTGCCGGACGATTTCATTCACGAGCGACATCGGACAGCGGACGGTGCCATAGAGCTCTGTCCCAATGTAGCTGCCATCGTGGATGAAGCGTTCCACAGCCTCTCTTTCCGTCATGCGTTTATCTACGAGACCCTTCGGTTTTTGACGGTTGCTTTCTCTCAATGCATTGAGATCCGGCCGTTGGATCAATTCTCCAATGCCTTCCTGGATTACCTTCATGCATGAACCTCCATATGGAGCGATGTGCCTGAGTTGGTTACGTACGAAGACGATTCCCAACGCTATCGATCGCGATAAAAAATCCGCCCGGTGAAGAGCGGTTTGACAAGATCATCAGCCAGCAATCCTGCAACAAGCCTGGTGCAGTCGAGCATCCGGTCCACACTGCGTATTCCTCATGTCGTAGATATTGTAGAGGAAACCACCTTTCTGCTCAACCTGACGCCAGTTTCTTCTTGCTGCCTTCGCTCGAAGCTACTCGATTCCTGCCATTTTACTCCCCTGATGAATCCAGGCCTTCTAGAAACGGTCTTTTCAGCTTAGAATATAGGCTCACCACAGGAGGAATATCAAATGTCATTCGCAGTTCTGAGTGCGCTCACCTCTTTTCTAATGAGCCCGTTGGGGTCGGTTCTTGGTGTGGAGAAAGCCTATCTTGACCCGGGTTCGGGAAGCTACCTGCTCCAGCTACTCATTGCCGGTCTGCTGGGAAGTTTGTTCGTCATTCGAGCGTCGTGGTCACGAATCGTCGGGTTTTTTAATCGCGATGCAAAAGAAGAAGACGCCGTCCCACTTGAGGAAACCGAAACGGATGAGGAATAGCAGTAAACACCCTGCCTCCTTTCGAGATCCAAGCGGATTTCTGTTTGTCCGAGACGGGGTTCTATTCCGGCAGGTAAATCAAACCTATCAATCGGACTACGACCTGCTCCACAGTTCAGGTCTCTACGACGCCCTTCTCAAGGAGGTTCTCCTCATACCCCACGAGGAGGTGGAGGCTGAACCTGAAGAACCCTCTCTTGCCTACAAGATCATCCGCCCCGAACGCCTCCCTTTTATTTCATACCCCTATGAATGGTGCTTCTCCGAGATCAAGGACGCTGCGTTGGCTACGCTGAAGATCCAGAAGGTCGCCTTCGACCATGGCATGACGCTCAAGGATGCGAGCGCATACAACATCCAGTTCCACAAGGGACGTCCCACCTTGATCGACTCGCTCTCATTTGAAGCGTATCAAGAAGGTGAGCCCTGGGTGGCGTACCGACAATTCTGCCAGCACTTCCTTGCGCCGCTTGCGCTCATCTCCTATGTCGATGTGCGCTTGAGCCAATTGATGCGAATTTACATCGATGGCATTCCCCTCGATCTGGCGAGCAAGCTGCTTCCGGCGAAATCAAAGCTGAATTTCTCCCTGCTGTCTCACATCCATCTTCATGCTTCCAGCCAAAAACGCTATGCCGACAAGGAGA
>CAZMZL010000359.1:0-2270 GCA_964570595.1 uncultured Anaerolineaceae bacterium
TCAACCTGTGATTTAAATCAAGTATCTAAGGAATTTTCAGAACTGATATCTACAGAATTGTATGGAATATCAAAGGCAAGTAACGTCGCAGTTCAGCTGAGTTACCTCACCGTACCCGTACGATCTCCCCCGACCACCAGGTCTTGTCGAGCCATGATCTTTCAAGCCATTGCGGCTGACCGACACGCCAGCTACATGTGATCCAGCGCGGCTGGCGGGATGACAACAGCCTTTTCCGGCGAATACCGGTCGAACAGGTTTATCAGTCGCGCAGCTTCGGCGGAATCGCCGGTGACTTTGAGGTCCCCGCTATTGATCAAGTCTTCGGGCGTAGCTTGGCTCAGATAGAGCTTGGCCCAGGTTTCTCCCGACATCGCCAAGGTTAAATCGGCCTTTCGGAGATATTTATCAGGCTCTGCGACAAACTCTGCTATTGCGCGGCGGATATGCAGACCGGCACTTGTTCCGTCAGTAAAGTCAAAACGAACGAAGCTGTCGGTCTCGTCGCTCTTCAACGGGTCTATGCGCACGCGGAAATAGTCCACGAAAGTGACCGGTGACGCGCTGATCTGTGCTGGCGCCGGTGGAATGAGGCGCGCGATCGTGACCTTTCCTTCGAGAGCGAGAGCCTGAGACATCATATGTGCGCGGTCATTGTTGCCGGTGGAGACATAAGCCATTTGGCGCAGTGTATTCGCTTTAAGTGTACGCACCTCTTTATCCAGCGGATCGATGCGATAGAGGTAATTCACCAGCTGTGCCGCCCAGGCGTATTCCTTCTTCTCCAGAGCCTCGGATGCGGCAGCCAACACTTTACTGCGTCCGCCGATTAGAACGACCATGCGGCGGGCTTCATCGCCCGGCTCAACCCGCTTGAGGTTGGCCGCATCATTGTCATACCAGCCTACCGAATGGTAATAGATTGCTGGTGAATACGAAGATATTTCGCCGTAGGATTGCACGTTGAAAGGCATTTCGTCCAGGTACTTCGGAAAGCGCACCAGATGGCGCAGTTCATCGGGACCTTTGCCGCCGAGAATACCACGCAATGTCTGATCCAAAACGAAGCTTGCGCCGTCCAGGTAGCCCTGCAAGGTCTCGCGGATGTGATCCTTGCCGACAACAGGCCGCGAAGCTGCGGAGATCAGCACCTCCGGCTGAAGGTCGCGCGTGAATTTGAGCCCGGCGATCCATTCGCGAGGATCACGAAAAACATCACCGCGTACAGAATAAAGCTGCGGGGGCGATCCCCACAAAAGTGTGGTAAACACGATTTTGCGATCGGGCAGCCAGACGGTCGTGTGCACTTTGTCGTCTGAGCCATATTTAGTAAAAAATTGCATCTTCACGCCTAGCACCGTCATTTCCTCCCCGTCCTCGATAGGTGTATTTACGGGAAGAAATGCCACCTCTGCTGAGGCAGGGAGAAGCAAGGCGCCTACCCACGCATCAGGCCCTTCACTCGGCATATAGGCATTAAACTGGATCACTGCGCGGGCAGTGAGATAGGGCCCGATTTCCGGGAAATAGGCAGGCGCACCGCCACCCTGAAGGTTTTTTTCGACGACTGCATTAAGGCCAGGATGCCCGATGACCATCACATCCTTGTTTCCCTCCGCCAGGACACCAGCACCGGCGACGGTATGCGAATGACCATAGATGATCACTTTCACCGGCTTGTCGCTGAAGGTACGAATGGCTTTGAGATAACCTTCGCCATCGTGTTTGGTATCTCCGGTATCGAATACGATGAGACCTTCGTCGGTATCAATTACGCCCATCGGGGCGATTCCATAACCGCCAAGCACCCACACCCCTTCGACCGGTTGCTCGATATCCGGTTTGGTCCAGCCGACGATGTCAACAACATCCAGGATCCTCTTGTTGGCAATCGCACCATTGGGAGCCTCCACTAAAGTGACCGGAGCCCCCATATAGGGGCTTATTTCAGCAGCGCTGGCCGCGCTCGTGAACAGGGAAGCGGAGAGCAGTGTCAGCGCGCAAGTAAGCGCTTGAATCGTTTTTGTTTTCATGGCCTCTTTCCTTTCTCTTGTGTTGAATTCGATGAGCCGACAAAGACAGGCTTGTTGCCTTGCACAGCGACTGCCTCCACCCACGGCTGTTTCTCATTGACGGTGCGGGTGGTGAGTCGGGTAGACCGGAGGAATTTCACCTCCAGTCCCCCACAGAACCGTGCATGAACCTCTCGATTCACACGGCTCTTGCCAGCCATTCTCATGAAATCTCGCGATCTCAAGCCGACGCCGAAA
>CAZMZL010000360.1:0-2265 GCA_964570595.1 uncultured Anaerolineaceae bacterium
GTGGAGGCATGATCCAGCAGGAAAGTCGACTGACGGTCGCCGACAACACGGGTGGTCGTGAGTTACTGGTGATCCGTGTTCTGGGTGGTTCAAAGCGACGCTATGGGGGCGTGGGCGATGTTGTGGTCGGTACGATAAAGGTTGCCACACCCCATGGCGCAGTGAGCAAGAGTGATGTCGTTCGAGCCGTGATTGTGCGCACCGCCAAGGAGTACCGTCGAATGGACGGCTCGTATATTCGATTCGACGATAATGCAGTTGTGATCCTCGATGCGGATGGTAGAAACCCACGCGGCACTCGTATTTTTGGACCGGTTGCCCGTGAATTACGCGAAAAGGGTTTCACAAAAATTGTTTCGCTCGCACCGGAAGTACTTTAAGAGGAGGCGGGGTGTCAAAAAAAATACGCTTAAGACGCGGTGACAAAGTCCAGGTGATTCAAGGACACGATAAAGGGATGCAGGGTGAAGTCATTCGTGTGTTTCCGAAGGAAAGCCGTGTCGTGGTGCAGGGTGTGAATATGCGGAAAAAAGCCCAGCGTCAGGTTCAGGCTGGCGGTCGGACCATGAATCCGGGAATCATTCAATTTGAGGCTCCCTTGCACGTCTCGAGCGTCATGCTCCTGTGCCCGAAATGCAACGAACTCTCACGCGTGGGCATTTTACGGGAAAATGACGAGGTTCAGCGGGTCTGCAAGAAATGTCAGGCTGTGCTAGACAGCTGATCTGTATTGGAGAACATGAAGAATGGCACATCATCTTAAAGAGCGATATACAAACGAGATCCGTCCGGCACTAATGAAGGACTTTGATCTGAAAAATCCGATGCAGGCTCCTCGCGTCGAAAAGATCGTGGTGAACATCGGCGTTGGCGAGGCGATCGACAATGCCAAGGCGCTTGACGGAGCGGTCAACGACATGACGATTATCACAGGTCAGGCTCCCGTGGTGACAAAAGCCCGGAAGAGTATTGCGAATTTCAAGCTGCGGGAAGGACGCTCGATCGGCGTCAAAGTCACGCTGCGTGGCGAGAGGATGTGGTCGTTCTTCGACCGTTTGATCAATGTGGCTCTCCCGCGGACACGTGACTTCAGAGGTGTTTCACCGAACAGTTTCGATGGACGAGGCAACTACACGCTCGGGGTTAGAGAACAGCTCATATTCCCCGAGGTTGATTATGACAATATCGATAAAATCCGAGGTTTCGAAGTGACCATTGTCACCACAGCGGTCGATGATGAGCAAGGACGTCAACTGCTCGGCAAACTGGGCATGCCCTTTGGGAGAGGCGATATCTATGGCTAAAACATGTATGCCTATTCGAGAAACTCGTCGCAAGTACAAGGTCCGAGTACGGAACAGATGCAGGATCTGCGGTCGACCTCGTGGATATTACCGACGATTCCAGCTTTGTCGCATATGTCTGCGTGAGCAGGCCTTAGAGGGCAAGATCCCCGGCCTGGTGAAATCATCCTGGTAGGACAACGTTCAGAGAGGTATGTATGAGCATCAGTGATCCAATTTCAGACATGTTGACCCGGATCCGTAATTCAATTATGGCAGGGCATCAAACGGTCTCAATGCCGAGTTCGAAAATGAAACTCGCCATTGTGAAAATCCTTCAGGAAGAGGGTTTTATTAAGAACTTTGAAGAAGTTCAAGTGGAGGGCAAGCCTTCAAAGACGGTCCGCATTCGACTGAAGTATGTCGGAGTTCGCAGGGATCGAAAACCTGTCATTTCGGGTTTGAAACGTGTGAGCCGCCCTGGTCGACGTGTTTATGTCGGCAAGAAGGAGATCCCCTGGGTACAGGCCGGCATCGGAGTAGCCATCTTGACCACGCCGAAGGGCGTCATGACGGGTGGACGTGCACGCCAGCTGGGCGTGGGCGGCGAAGTGCTTTGTGAGGTCTGGTAGGTAAGACTTTCCATCCCTGGGCTATGGTGATGGTCGAGCCTGGGAATGGTAAAAAATAAATTGGACTCATTGTCGATTTTTTAGTTAGAAAGAGGAGGAACAAGTGTCAAGGATTGGTCGCATGCCAATTGAAATTCCCGAAGGCGTGCAGGTTGAGATTGAAGATTCGCGTGTCAAGGTTAAAGGGCCGAAAGGCGAGCTGGCGTTCGGATTCCGAAACGAGATGATCATCAAGTTGGAGGATGGAAACGTTACAGTTGAAAGACCTTCAGATGCGCCTCTGATGCGCTCGCTTCACGGGTTGACGCGTTCTCTCATCAATAACATGGTCATTGGTGTAAAAGATGGAT
>CAZMZL010000361.1:0-2254 GCA_964570595.1 uncultured Anaerolineaceae bacterium
GGCAGGTCAACTTCATCATAAAATCAGGTGAAGGATTGCATTCAAATCTAGTCTAGCCACGTTGATTATTAAAAACCACATGAACCCGCAGATGAACCTATGATACATGGAAACTCCTGACGTGGGATGATTTGGCCCCTTTGGTCGATTTGTGGGTGTGAGATCATTTTGCTACACTTGGATGGACATTTCGATAACGGGAGGTTTGTATGAGCGGGGTGAAAATTCTTGCCTACATCGCAGCTGCGATCTTGATATTCTTCGGTGTACTATTTGTATGGGGCGCGTTCGGTGAGGGCGGGTCTCCCGGATGGATTATCGTTGGCGCCATCAGCATTGCCGCCGGGTTCGGTTTGATCTGGTTCGCAAGCAAAAGTGCAAAGAGCGGAACGGTGGAAGTGATTCAGAAGATCGATTTATCCGGCGACATCAGTCTCGAAACGCTCACCTGCGAACAGTGCGGCGGCGCGCTCTCATCAGACAATATCAAGATGGTTGCCGGTGCGCCTGTCGTGACTTGTCCGTATTGCAATGCCAGCTATCAACTTTCAGAGGCCCCCAAGTGGTAAGGAATGATGGCGGAGTTTTGTGCCGTTTTCCAACTGTGGTCAGATACGGCCTCCGATCGTGAGGTAACCCAATAAAAAGAAGTCAACGAAGGACAGGTCTATGTTGAAAAGAAAATTATCTCGATATCTCATTGTGCTCAGCCTGATCGTAACCCTGGCAATATTGTTGACCGCGCTGCCTGCCTTAGCTCAGAGTTATTCATTTACGCTCGACCAGGAAGTGGTCCACGCGTTCTGGCAGGAAGATGGCACGCTCCAACTTGAGTACATCTTCGTTTTCACGAATGATCCCGGCGCCTCACCGATCGACTTCGTTGACGTGGGTATGCACAACAACGCATATAATCTTTCCAATATCGTCGCCACCATCAACGGCCAACCGATTACGCACATCGCGGATTCCGAATATGTCGACGATGCATTTGAACTGGGTCTGGGGTCAAACGCGATCCAACCCGGTCAGACGGGCACCGTCGCCGTGACCATCTGGGGAATTCCGAAAGTACTCTATGAAGACACACAGGAAGACGAATACGCCAGCGCGCGCTTCTCCCCAACATGGTTCGATTCGAGTGCTGTTTATGGGAACTCCGATATCACCATGGTGTTTCACCTCCCTCCGGGCGTCCAACCCGAGGAACCGCGATGGCATGCCTCCCCAGCAGGGTGGCCCGAATCCCCAAGCACGGGCCTGGACAACGACGGGCGAGTCGTCTATTCATGGCGGAATCCAACCGCCAGTGGATCGCAACAATATGAATTCGGCGCATCATTTCCTCTCACCTATGTACCTGAAGATTCCATCGTTCGAGCGCCCGCATTCACCATCGACTTTGACGCCCTTTTCTCCTTTTGCTGCATGGGAGGTGTGATCGCCGGCATCATCGGCATGATCGCCCTGGGAAAATGGTCGAGCCGCAAACGAAAGTTGGAATATCTCCCACCGAAGATTTCAATCGAAGGACACGGCATCAAACGGGGACTCACCGCAGTTGAAGCTGCAGTCCTGCTAGAGAGACCTCTCGATCGTGTTCTCACCATGATCTTGTTTTCACTCATCAAGAAGGAAGCCGCTCGTGTGGTCAAAGAGGATCCCCTCACCATCGAAATCATTGAACCGCTGCCAGAAAAGATGAGGGCGTACGAGAAAGAATTCCTCACCGTCATGACGGAAGTGCCTAAAAACAAACGACGAAGCGGTCTTCAAAAAGTCATGATCGCACTCGTCAAGTCAGTTCAGAAAAAGATGGAAGGGTTCAGCCTCAAGGAGTCCCGAGAGTATTACAAATCCATCACCGAGAAAGCCTGGGCTCAAGTCGAGACAGCCGAAACCCCGGAAGTGAAATCGGAGAAGTTCGGGGAAGCGATCGAATGGACCATGCTCGATGATGAGTTTGATGACCGCACGCGGCGGACATTCCGAACCGGACCCATGTATCTCCCACCCTGGTGGTGGAGCTATGCGCCTTCGACGCCGCGCCCAAGCATGCCGTCCACGAAAGTTTCTGCGCCATCAAGCGGAAGCCGGACGATCACCATGCCCTCGCTGCCTGGCGCCACGGCAGCCGCATCTATTGTGAATAACGTTCAAAATACCGCTTCCAATATGGTCTCGAATGTCGTTGGCTTCACCAACGGCGTGACAAAGACGACAAACCCCCCGCCCGTGCGGACCAGCAGCGGTG
>CAZMZL010000362.1:0-2247 GCA_964570595.1 uncultured Anaerolineaceae bacterium
TCTTCGGGCAGTGGAAACATAAGGGAAACACTGGCGAAAGTGTTTGGCACCGAGAATGCAGCGAAGTTTTTGAAAGTCCAGACGATGGAGAGTTCGAGAATTGACATTCACGGCTACGTGAGCCCTCCAGAAGTGAATCGGGGGAATCGTCGAGAGTTGACGTTTTTTGTCAATGGGCGATGGATCAGAGACCCAAGCTTGAACGCGGCGATATTGCAGGCATACCATGGACTGCTCATGGTGAGTCGGTTCCCCCTGGCGGTGATTTTTCTCAACATCCCACCCGGTGATATCGATGTGAATGTGCATCCTGGAAAAACTGAGGTGAGATTTCGTGAGCCCGAGCTTATCTTCTCGGCCCTCCAGAGGGCTGTTCGAGCCACGCTTATCGGACAATCGCCGGTTCCGGGGGTCGAGTTAGGAGGGCGTTGGGGGTCTCAAACAGGGCGAAATCTCGAGGTAAATCCGGATTGGCTTCTCGCGAGAGATCCAACCGCTCAAGATGGTGAACCTCGTGCCCGGCTTCAACCAGCTCTTGCCGGCAGCTCCGTACCGCTTCTTCGCGCCATAGGCCAGGTTGGGGCTTCCTATCTCGTCGCTGAAGGTCCGGACGGCATCTATCTCATCGATCAGCACGCCGCTCATGAGCGCATCCTCTTCGAGGAGATGATGCGGGCGCACGAGCACGGAAACATCGAATCTCAGGGGCTGCTCGAGCCCATAACGATTGAATTTCAACCAGGGTCATCCTCTGTCGTGAATGAGAATTTACCCATCCTGAGCGACCTTGGTTTTGAGATCGAAGCATTTGGGGGGCACGTATTCCGTCTTCGATCTGTCCCTGCCTTGCTCGGGATCAGAGATCCGGAGGGTCTGCTGCGTTCTGCGGTCGAGGACTTTGAGGAGGACGAGGCGCCTTTGAGGGACGAACACGAAGCTCGCATCGCCGCGCGCGTTTGTAAGCGAGCCGCGATTAAATCCGGTCAGGTTCTTTCGCTCGTGGAACAACAGAAGTTGTTAAGGGATCTGGAACGATGCCGTGTCCCGCGGTCCTGCCCGCATGGACGCCCGACGATGATTCACCTATCTGTGGATGCACTTGAGCGTCAGTTTGGCCGTCGTGGATGAGGACGGTCAGACTACAGTTTGAATATCAGGGAGCCACACTGTGAATGTGCTCCCCTCGCCAAGGGTTGATTCTATCGAGATCGTCCCCCCATGGTTGTCGACAATTTTCTTTGCGATCGCTAATCCAAGACCGGTGCCTCCGATCAGTCCTTCTTCATCGGGTACTCGATAGAAGCGCTCGAACATCTGCGAAAGGCAGGCTTCGGGGATTCCTCTGCCGTTGTCGGATACAGAGATCGTGACACCATCAACCGCGCGGTCGAGTGAAACACAAACATTTCCATCCCGGTGGTTGTACTTTATGGCATTCGTGATCAAATTCAACAGCAGTCGTTTTAGCTGATTGCGATCTCCCTGGACGGGTGAAAGGGTGTTATCGAACTCGGTGGATAGAGTAATTCCAGCAGAAACTGCTTGAGGTCGTAAAATTTCGAGCGTCTCAAGGACCAGACCCTCAAGATGAACGGGCTCTCTCATGAAGCGGACACGACCAGATTCCAGGCGGGACAATTCGAGGAAATTTGTCGTCATGTCATTCAATCGTTGAACTTCATTAAGGATGGTGTGCCTTATGGTGATGCGTTGGTCCTCTTCGAGTTCCTCGCGCTGGAGAAGATGAGCTGCGGCAGATAATGCCGAGAGCGGGGTGCGCAATTCATGCACCATTTCGGCGATAAGATCACTCTGCTGGAACAGACGAGCATTCTCGATCGCGATCGCTGCTTGTGCGGCAAGAGCTTGCAGAATTCTTACGTCGTGTTCGTCGTACGAATTCTCGGTCTTGTTCACCGCTTCGATGACACCGATCGCCTTGTCCTTCGTGATCAACGGCACACCCAGGATCGTTTTCGTTCGGAAGGTGGTCACGAGATCGATCTCACGGAAAAAACGAGGGTCACCTACCGCATCATCAACAAGCAAGGGTTTACGGTTGGTGAAGATCCAGCCTGCGATGCTGTTTTCGGCCGGCACTGCTACGCGTCCTTCTTCGATGCGAAGGTGCTCCGTAGCGGCTTCGAAGTAGAGGTGATTTTGCTGAGGGTCGTACAGAAGTAATGAGGCCGCCTGGCTGATGGTAAGTTCCTGGGCGGCGTTCACGATAACTTGAAGTAATGCGCT
>CAZMZL010000363.1:0-2212 GCA_964570595.1 uncultured Anaerolineaceae bacterium
TCGGCCTGGTTCTAGGCCTCATCTTTGGGATTATTGCTGCGGCTGCGGGCTGGAGTCAGTTCACCGCTGACTGGATCGCTCCCTGGGGGCAGATCTTTCTCAATCTGTTGAAGCTCATCGCCGTGCCGCTCATTCTGGCATCGCTGATTACCGGTGTGGCGTCGCTGTCAGATATGAGGAAACTCTCGCGCATCGGTGGAAAAACGATCGGAATCTATATCGGTACGACACTGATTGCACTGATTATCGGTTTGATACTGGTAAACGTGCTTCAGCCAGGGGCAACGGTACCGCCTGACATGCGGGAGACATTGCAGGAAACGTATCGGGACGAAGTCGCCACGCGCACGGAAGTCGCCGAAAAGGCTGCAGAGCGGGGACCGCTGCAACCACTTGTTGACATGGTGCCCGACAACGTGTTCTCGGCGACTGCCGACAATCGCAACATGCTCAAAGTAGTGTTCTTCGCCATCTTTGCGGGCATTGCACTGCTAATGGTTCCAGGCGACAAGGGTAAACCGCTTCTCGACCTGTTTTCGAGCCTGAACGACATGATCATAAAGATGGTCGGGATCATCATGTACATGGCGCCACTTGGCGTGTTTGCTCTTCTGGCGGACGTGATCACGGCTGTAGCCCAGGACGATTTGAGACAGATCATCGATTTGATATCCGCGCTCGGATACTACAGTTTAACAGTACTGATAGGGCTTTCCCTCCATATGGGAATCACCTACACCGGTTTGGTGCGGTTCTTCACACCCCTTAAACTCCGCGAATTCTACCGGGCTCTGGTACCTGTGCAGCTTGTAGCGTTCTCGACATCATCGAGTGGTGCTACGCTACCGGTAACGATGGAAACGTGTGAGAAGGAGATTGGCGTCTCCGACGAAGTGTCTTCGTTTGTCTTGCCGCTGGGAGCGACTATCAATATGGACGGAACGGCGCTCTATCAGGCTATTGCTGCCGTATTTATTGCCCAAACGATCGGGATGGACCTGAGCCTGGGTGCGCAGCTCACGATCGTTTTCACGGCGCTGCTGGCCTCGATCGGGACGGCGGCGGTTCCCGGAGCGGGAATCGTGATGCTTATTATCATTCTGGAGGCTGTTGGTGTGCCGGCAGCGGGAATTGGACTGATTCTCGGCGTCGACCGCATCCTGGACATGTGTAGAACGGTCACCAACGTAACAGGCGACGCTGCCATAGCGACGATCATCGCAGCCAGTGAAGGTCAGCTGCATCCTGAGTTGGTGGAGGGGTCGCAGCACTTCCGATAATGAGAAGCCGGTGCGCAGGACAGTACACATTTGCTCTTTTCTTCGCGACTTTCTTCGGTGATCCGCTCCTCCTTTAACATAGGTTCCAGTCGGAGTCTTCGACTGCTCGTGTGTCGGCCGACCACGTCGCCCTGTGTCGCATTCCTCGTATTGAGCCTCGAATCACGTTTTGAGACGAAATAAAGCTGTATTCTCATTATGAAAATCACCCTGTACGACTTATTTCAACTTTTTTGCGTGTGAAGATCCAGAATTGACAGTTTGGCACCATATTCGAAGAAGGGCGTGACAGTTCATTGCATTATTGTCACGCATTTGGGTTTTGTATCTCGCAGGGTGTAAAACTGGTTCCTCTCCCTCGAGAAGCCTGATCCTCCCTCAACGCGTCCGTCACCCATCCCTCTACCTCTCTTCCCTGACGGACACCGGTTATCTGTAGATGCTTCCATCCCTCGTGGAAGGTCTCAACGCGCGTGTACCTCCCCCGGACGATCCCTCTCACGCTCGCTTTCAACCCTCAAGGAAGCCGGCGTTTGTCCGGGTACAAATTCCAGTCAGTGATGATCAATCACGGACCGGAGCTGGAGATACGCAAGCACGGATATCTTCTCCCATTCCAGGAAAATACCATACCCCCAAGGTGATTCCGGTAATCCTCTTTCTGCGCCGGCGAACCCTCCCTCAAAAAGCGCTTCTGCCTTCTGGTAGCAATCGGGATCACCTCTTTTCCTGGAATCGGAGAAAACATCCGACCGGGTGGTGATGTGGCACTGCATCAGCCAGTCGAGCCCCTGGACTGTCAGCCCTCAATTTGTCCCCTGCGAAAAAAGCCCCGCCGCTTACAAGCGAAGAGGCTGGCGCGCTTGGGAGGATTCGAACCCCCGGCCTCTGGAACCGGAATCCAGCGCTCTATCCAACTGAGCTACAAGCGC
>CAZMZL010000364.1:0-2210 GCA_964570595.1 uncultured Anaerolineaceae bacterium
GATCTTGGTCAGGAAGGCCTGAGTGTCCGGAGCATCGACGGATAGCAGCTGTGGAAGATAGAGGCCAAACTCAGCCATCGCATCCATGAGATCCTGCCGGACACTCAGGCCTTCCTGACCAAGATCGGACTTAATCGACCGGATCGTCTCGAGTATTTCTCGCAGGACGATGAGGGAATGTGATCCGGCGATCACCAGTTCCTCCAGAAGTACATTAAAAGCACTTGGATCACCCTGGTCGATGCAATCTCGAATGAGCTGCTCTGCTTCCATCCGAAGGTAAGATCTTTCCGCATAGGTAAGCAGTTCGTCGAGTGGATGAGTCACTCAGGCCCCCTGCTTAGAACAAGTTTCACATGGACATAGTTGTCGTAGATAATCCCATGTATAAATCCCGAAGCTGTGGCCATCCTTCCAGGTGATCTTGAGCGCGTAGTTGCCGACCTTCTCCAATTGATCAAGTTCAGCAGAGTGAACCGGCTGCAAAGGAATCTCCAGCATATCCGCTGATCCTGGTTGTCCCATATTGGCATGTCCGCCACGACAATCCGCACAAGGGCAAGCTGCTCGCAGACCAGCAAACGGGTACTCACTCAGATGTCCATCATCCCACTCGATGGTGAGCACTCCCTGAGAACGTGATGCAGAAATTTTTATTGGTTTTGGCACATCGTCACTCCTGCTGCCGCGCAAATCATAGTCCAACACATGCAGTTGGGCAAATCAGGGATCAATCGCTCTGAGAAATACACCAACTGCCCAACCAGCTCTCGCCTCGTTGTAGGGGCTTTGCAACAACCACCACTCGTATTCATCTACGACCCAGGGTCCGTCCAGGATCTCAAACACCTCGTTGTCGATCCCCAGATAAATGACTTTTGTTGTGAGGCCCGGCTCTGCCCGGACGCGTAAGCCCTCACCCTCCGTCCCAAATATCTCGACGAGGTCGCCCAGCTTATATCTCGAAACTGGGAGTGGAGGTGTAGAAGTTTCGGCGACCCTGGTTGCATCGGGCGCCGCTGTGGGCATCGGTGATGGTGTGTGGGTGGACAGCGTGATGATGGTCATCACGGGTGAAGCATTGGAAACGGGTTCATTATTGGCGCGAATTGTTCCGCCCAGCAAGATCACACCCAGGCACAGCGCTGCGCCTGGTACGACGCCGCCGAGGATCAATATGCTCCATTTTTTTTTGCTGGAATGCATCGAGAATAGGATCCGCATCGAGCCAATTAGAGAAAAAAGAATGCCAGCGCGATCATGAGATAGAGACAGATGAGAACCGCCCCCTCCAGCCAATTCGATTTCCCATCTTCAGCAACAAGCGCGGCGATCCAAACCGTCCCAATCAGCGCGATCAATTCAAAAGGTAGGAATACGAGCGTCATATGATTGCTGAAGAGTAAGCTCACGAAGACCAGCACGGGCGTAACGAATAGCGCGATTTGCAGGCTTGAACTGACGGATATCTCCACCGATAGGGTCATCTGGTTCTTCATCGCCACGGTTACCGCCACGAGATGCTCGGCCACATTACCAATAAGGGGCACCAGGATGACGCCAAGGAAGAACTCTGAAATTCCTAAACTCGCCACCGTGGGTTCTACTTGTCCCACGAGAATCTCGCTCATGATTACGATGATGACTGTACTGAAGAGGAGGATGACGATCGCTGTTCTTATCGGCCATTTCTTTTCGTGGATGACACCCTCGACGGTCGCTCTTTCAACGGGACCTGACCTCTCCATCCTGAATCCGTAAATTAATCCAAGGATATAAATCACCATCATCAACGCCGCCACGCCGATGCTTAATATTTCGATCTCACGAATGCTGTCGATCCCTCCGGCAGTTTGGGTAAATAACGAGGGAATAGCCAACGCCGTCACAGCCAGTACCAGCAGGATCGTATCGCTGGTCACTTTCTTCTTGTCAAAATTCTGGATGCCATGCTTCCATCCACCTGCGAGCATACTGAAACCCAGAACGATAAGAAGGTTGCCGATGATGGATCCTGTTATGGAAGCTTTGACCAGTTCCAGCAATCCTGCACGTAAGGCGATGATGGTAATAATTAATTCGGCTGCATTTCCGAAAGTTGCGTTCAGCAAACCACTCAAGCGTGGACCTGAATGTACCGCGATAGCCTCTGTCCCCTCTCCTATCAACCCTGCAGCGGGGATGATTGCGATGGCTGCCACCCCCAGAAT
>CAZMZL010000365.1:0-2145 GCA_964570595.1 uncultured Anaerolineaceae bacterium
CCAGGGCGAACAACAAGATGCCCAGAGCGACGGCAAACCATTTCATTAACTTCCCTCCCCTCTCTTTCCCGCGGACCTGAATTGTTTCTCCGGTCCACTGGCGCTGCGGACGAGACGCAGGAGCTCAACCATTGGCTTACGAAACTCTTCCGGAAATGGCGGAGGTGTCCTCGGTGTGGTGAATCCCTTCCACCAAGCATAAAGGCGTCGGTGGACCCAGGTCAATACTTGTCTTGAAGTGGATCGAGATCGTCGTCGGCGGGAAAGACATTCGTCGGTAAACTGGCGGGATCGCGGCGGAGCCCGCCGTAGTCCGGGGCGAAGTTGTCCGTCTCTCCATCCGGCTCAACCTGGAATGACCCGGGAAACCGCATCAAAGCCTGGAACATTCTTGTTCATGAGGGGCATGAGCGAATAAGCGGATGCCCGCCGGCCCTGATCTTCGTGTCGTAAAAAGCTTAACCGGGGCAGAATTCAGTATGCCCCGGTTAAGCTCTTGAGGTGCTTGAGGCGAGGACCACAATAAAAACGCCGCTGCAAGCCGGCCTCGTTTTTTGAGGAATCTCTTTCTGCTTCGGCGGTGCCCGACCCTTACAACCAGCGCACCGCCGGCCTTTTCCATTCGCGAGGTCTGCCGGTCGGCTCATTGTGCGAATACAGAAAGAGAGCGGCGTCACCGGTAAATTCCACTTCCCAATGTTTGCGTGCGATGAACCCTTCACCTGGTGAGTGCTGCAGGAAAGGGATTCCCGTCTCCCCTGGTCGGACCGGTGGCTAGCGTCCGACCTTTTCGCTTTCTTTCAAAATGTAGGCAATCTCCTCCTGCGCATGATCGGGTAATGGATTGGGCTCATACGAATCCAAGATCGCTACTGTCTGTTCGCGCACCCGCTCGATCATCCTCTTGCCGCCCTTTTCTTTCCATTGGTCGTGACGCAGGCGTGTGAACAGCATCGGTTCCCACAGGGTCCGGAAATGTTTCAGGGTGTGATCGGTGGTCAGGTGATCCTGGCCAGGGCCGACTTGGTGGATGACATCCATCGCCATCGAGTCATCGTCGAAAGATATCCCCTCCATGAACTGGCGCAATTCTCGGATGATTTCGGTGCTCATGACCATCATCTCGGGAGAAAAGGTCATCCCCTGCTCCAAATAGCCAATGTCATGGGTCAGGTTGTTGCCAGCCAACAGGGCAACGAAGATGCTGAAGGTTGCCTCTGCAGCTGCCTGCTCGTCCGGTGCGCAGCTGTCCGAGTCACCTGCATATCCCCAGGTCGGCATGCCATAGAATCGACCCATTTCCGCGACCGTTACGCGGGCGAGCTGAAATTCGGGTCCGCCAAATACGCTTCCCATTGTTTTCATATCCAGGTGGTGCATGCCGCATCCGTATACGATGGGTGCACCAGGATGCTTGAGTTGATGAATGACAAGGGCCGAGAGAATTTCGGCGTTTGCCTGAGCGAGCGCTCCGGCAAGGGTGACCGGCGCTGTGCCTCCCTGAACGGGGGCGGGGGAGTTGACAATCGGCAGACCGTTTTCGGCCATGTAAAGTAATTTGCCGAGCATGGTTTCTGAGTGCCGGAGCGGGGATGACGGCTCTGTATAGAGCAGCAAGTTGGGGCTCCTGCGCAAGGCATCCACGCCATCTGTCGTGGCGCGTGCCATGGCGACAATCGCTTCACAGTCAGCACGGTCGTCGCATACGAATACCATCGGCTTATCGGTGTGTTGCAGCATCAGCGCTGCTTGATGCCGGTAGGCGTTACTTACCCCCAGATCGACGGGACGCATCATGGACATCGTGAAAGTCATTTCCGGCAGCGCATCCACCAGATGGATCGCGTCCTTCATGTCGGAAACCGATGGGCTGTGACGTTCGCCTGTGCGCGGATCCTGATAGCTGAAGCAGTCAGAACCAGTGCCAAAACTGACTTTCCGTCCTTCGAGGTCTACGATGACCTCGTCGCTGCCTCTGCGACAGAGCGCTATTCGCTCCGGTACTTGTTTCAAAGCCCATTCGACTAACCCCGGGGTGAAGTAGACAAGGTTTTCGTCCGCAATGATGGTGTCTGCCTCCCTCAGCAATTGGAGCGCTTCATCGTGAAAGACCCGCACGCCGGTGCGGCGAAGGATTTCAAGAGA
>CAZMZL010000366.1:0-2119 GCA_964570595.1 uncultured Anaerolineaceae bacterium
GACTGTTACCTGGCGCTCGGTGTTATCCACAATCGCTGGAATCCAATCCCGGGCGTTTTTGATGATTATATTGCCACTCCCAAAGATAACTTTTATCAATCACTACATACTGCAGTTATCTACGATGACGGAAAAACACTCGAGGTCCAGATACGGACGCCGGAAATGCATGAAAATGCCGAATACGGTATTGCGGCTCATTGGCGTTATAAAGAAGGTCGTCCACGCGATAGTGTTTTTGAACAGAGGGTGATGTGGCTGCGCCGTCTTATGGAATGGCGGCAAGAGGTCGATGATGCTGGTGACTTCGTCGACGCCATGAAGAGCGATGTTTTCGATGACCGTGTTTATGTGTTTACGCCGAAAGGGGACATCGTTGATCTCCCGGCAAGCTCCACACCCATCGATTTTGCCTATCACATCCATACGTCGATCGGTCACCGATGCAGGGGGGCGAAAGTCAATGGCAAGCTGGTTTCACTCGACACCAAGCTCCAAACCGGAGATTCTGTCGAAATACTCACGGCAAAGAGGGGAGGACCAAGCCGGGATTGGTTGAATCAAAGTCTCGAGATGGTCAAGAGCCAACGATCACGCAGTAAGATTCGGCAGTGGTTCAAGCACCAGGATCGCCAGCAGAATATTTCTCATGGACGTTTACTCCTCGATCGAGAAATGCGGCGTCTCGGGCTGGACAACGTCCCGTATGATCAAATTGCCAGCGATATGGATTACACAACTGTGGACGATCTCCTCGCTGCGATTGGATGCGGGGACTTAAATCTACATAAGATTATCTCTCGTGCAGTGCAGCAAGAAGAGCAGGAACTCGATCTCACCGAGGTACATGAGACGAGACCGCGCGAATTGCCTTCTGAAGAAATTCAGATCCTGGGAGTGTCTGGTTTGCTCACCAGGGTTGGAATGTGCTGTAAGCCGGCCCCTGGCGACCTCATCATTGGTTACATCACCCGCGGCCGAGGCGCCACGATACATCGTCAAGATTGTCCCAACGTCTTACGTGTCAGAGACAAGGAACGACTGGTTCGGGTCTCATGGGGTCAGCACAGATACACGTATCCGATCTCGGTTCAAATTCGGGCATACGATCGGGATGGATTGGTCAAGGATGTATCCACGTTGGTGGCGAATGAAGGTATTAACATGTCCTCCATCCATGTTTCCACGAAGAATAGCCTGGCAACTTTTGAGCTTGTAATAAATGTGACAGACGTATCACAACTAAGCAGGGTATTAAATCGGCTTGAAGCTCTTCCAAATGTACTTGAGGCTCGTCGCGTTCGTCCAGGATAGGTGCTGAGCATTCGTCAAGGCCTCACATTCCACAAGCATGGATTGGTTGAATGAACGCAGTCACAAGCGATATTTCTGTAAAGGAAGCACGAGCCAGGATCCTCTCTGAGCTTACGCCCACAGCATCCGAGATTTGTCCTTTCGAGACTAGTTACGATCGAGTGTTGGCCGAAGATATTATCGCGGCTACGAATATTCCACCGTTCCATAGCTCTGCGATGGATGGATTCTGCATGGCGTATGAAGATGTACAAAATGTCTCCCCTGAGGCTCCTCTTCGCTTAAAAATCATCGACGACATCCCGGCAGGGGTTTGGCGTAAGGAACCCCTCGACCACGGAGAAGCGGCTCGAATAGCTACCGGTGCACCACTTCCGATTGGGTGCGATGTCGTCGTTCCTCTTGAGTGGATAAGTGGATCGATGAGGGATGGAGCGTTTCTACCGGGCAGCCATATGGTATTAAACCGGTCGGTGGAGGGTGGCCAGTACGTGCGACCAGCCGGTCAGGATGTCTTACGCGGCACCACGATACTCAGGACAGGTCAGCGTCTGAAGGCGCCGGACATCGGCATGCTCGCAGGGTTAGGCGTCATCGAGGTTCAAGTTTACAAACGTCCAGATGTTGCCTTATTTTCCACAGGTGATGAACTTCTCGAAGCCTCTGAAGACCTTGAACAAGGTAAAATTCGGGATTCGAATCGCCCGGCTCTGGGGGCAGCGATCAGATCAAGCGGGTGCAACCCCATCGACCATGGGATCATCGCTGATGATTTGCCAAGCCTCGAGGAACGACTGGAAGCGAT
>CAZMZL010000367.1:0-2116 GCA_964570595.1 uncultured Anaerolineaceae bacterium
AAGAAGTAGTAAAAGAACATCCTGTTCTGCTGAATCGAGCTCCCACGCTTCACCGACTGGGAATTCAGGCTTTTGAACCCATTTTAGTTGAGGGAAAAGCTATTCAAATTCACCCTTTGGTTTGTGCAGCTTTCAATGCTGATTTTGATGGAGATCAGATGGCTGTTCATGTTCCATTGTCAGTTGAAGCCCAAGTCGAAGCCAAGACTTTAATGCTTTCCACTCAAAATATACTTTCTCCTGCAAATGGACGCCCACTGGCTATTCCCAGCCAGGATATGGTTCTGGGTTGCTACTATTTAACTATGGAAAGGGATAAACAGAAAGGCGAAGGGCGCATATTTGTGTCTTTTGAACAAGTACTTTTGGCCCTGGAAAGTCAGGAAATCAATCTGCATGCTTTGATCAAAGTCAGGTTCGATGGGATTTTTATGAATCTTTCTACCTATTATGATGACCAGGCAGTTTTAACTTGTCCGGTTTCCAGCATTGAAAATCAGTTAATTGAAACTACTCCCGGACGCATAATATTTAACGAAATTCTTCCAAAGAACACGGCTTTTATCAACGGTCTTATGAAGAAGAAAGGACTGGAAAATCTGGTTTTCTTTACTTATACAAGAAGCGGATTGAATTCCACGGTAAGAGTTTTGGATGATTTGAAAACTCTGGGATTTGATTATGCCACCAAAGCAGGTTTTTCATTGGGAATAGATGATTTTGTTATCCCTGAGGAAAAACCGGAGTTAGTGGCAAAAGCGAAAAAAGGTGTTCAAAAAGAAGAAAAACTTTATCAGGAAGGTGTGATATCTGCAAGGGAACGGTTTAATCGGGTTGTTGAAATCTGGGGTTCGGCGTCGATGCGGATGGTCACGAGAGAGAATCCGTCGTGGTCGGTGGCGCCCTGGTTGATGATGACGTACGGGACTCCCCGACGAGCGGCCTGGAGTGGGATGTCGGCTGCGGGGTACACCGAGAGTGTCGTTCCCATCGCGATCACGAGGTCGCACTGTTCGGCGGCGAGCGTTGCGTTGTAGACCGTCACGGGGTCGAGTTGCTGGCCGAAGCTGATCGTTGCGGGCTTGAGGAGACCCCCACACGAACACGTCGGCGGGACCCGGGTCCTCGTGAACTCCTCGAGGTGTGGCGTGATCGGGGATCGTTCGCCGCAGTCGAGGCAGATCGCCTCGCGGGCTGTGCCGTGGATCTCGATGACCTTCGACGGTGACACCCCTGCCATGGTGTGGAGACCGTCGATGTTCTGGGTGACGATCGCCTCGAGCTTGCCCGCACGCTCGAGGGCCACACAAGCAACGTGAACCTTCCCTGGCCGTGCCGCATCGATGCTCTCGGCCGAGGCGAGCTTCTGGTCCCAGTACTCGATCCGCTTGGCCTCGTCCCGGACGAAGTCCTGGTACTGCACCGGACGCTGCGTGTTCCAGACCCCCTGGGGTCCCCTGAAGTCCGGTATCCCCGTCTCCGTGGACACCCCTGCGCCGGTGACGATGAGGATCGAATTCGCCTCGAAGATGAGCGTCGCGAGATCGGCGGCCTGTACATCCATGGTGTGATTCTTGCAGCTCGCCGAGCATCACCGCACTTCAATCGTGCCTCTGTGATTCGACCGACCCACGACGTCAGGTTCTGTCGCAGGTGCCTGATACGTTGAGGGTATGAAGAACTCACTCCTCGAGCGAGGGGTGGAGGCCTTCGGTGAGATGGAGAACCAAGACCTCGCCTCAGCGCTCCAAAAGCATCTCGACTCGATGTTCGACGACGACCTCGAGCAGGCCGTCATCGAGATGAAGCACCTGATCGACGCATCCGCTGCTCAGCTCCTCGTCATGGTCGAAGAATTGGACCGCAGACAGATCCCCTTGACCGAGCACGCCCTGTCGACCAAACAGTGGCTGAAACGGTTCTGCCAGATGTCGGCGGTCGAAGCCTCCGGCACGCTCAAGACCGCTCGTGCCCTGGTGGACATGCCGCAGGTGCGTGCGGCAGCGGTGCAAGGCAACATCGTCCCGACCGCGGTCAAGCTCCTCACCCAGGCCCACGACAGGCACCCCGACGAATTCGCCGACCACGAAACCGTCTTTGCGGAGGTCGCCACGTA
>CAZMZL010000368.1:0-2113 GCA_964570595.1 uncultured Anaerolineaceae bacterium
TTGCATGTATTAGGCACGCCGCCAGCGTTCATCCTGAGCCAGGATCAAACTCTCCATAGAGATTTTTCCACATCCGAAGATGTGGGTTAGATCCATTTACGACCGGACTCAAGGTTTTCTGGTGCTTCCTATCACTATTCAACTGTTAAGGTGCCTTTTTGCCGAGCGGGCGCAATGCTAACACCCGCGCATCTCACTGTCAAGGGTAAAAGTTACAAAACGCCGATGTTCGTCTTTCCAACATCGGCGAGGCAGGCAGACCAAACGAGTCTACGGACCCTGGTCTCTGACGCCCCTGACGTCATTCAATTTTTCAGGTCTTCCCACTTTCATGGACGAGACCCATCTATGAGATGTCTCTATTATATCGCCACGGTCGATCGTGTCAAGGGCAATGGTGTTTTTGTTCCCTCTCCCTCGTGCTCGCTCAGGGACACAACACCTGTCCGGATGTCTCGCCCTGCATCACATTCGGAGAGCTGATTTCGACGCGGTAGAAATATGTTCCCGGCGAATCGACCTTGAAAATTTCACGAAAGGATTTGGGGCCGCCGGACGAGAAAGACTTTGTCTTCCACCCGGAGGTACCCTCGTTCGACACCTTGCGATAGGTCACAGAGACGGGACCAGTGACCTCAATCGTGAAGAAGGCGTCAAAGGTCACCGGGAACGAACAGGTGCTCAGCTTGATGACCGGCGGTTCAAGCTGCGCGCTCACACCCAATACGATGTTCTCTGGCGGCGGCGAGACTGGAATCGCATGGATATCCCCCTCCACACGCGTATCGTCCGCAATCAACCAGCAATATCGCCCAGGCATTCGAGGATGCTCGACGACGTACCAGGTCTGATCCTCGTTCATCCCTGTCACCGGAGCGCGATCATCCTTCAAGAAGGCCCCGCTTTGTGTATACTCCTCGCCCGGCCCGAAGCGACACATCAGATCGGCGCCAAGCGAGGAGAGCATGGGAGTAGGGGGAGGGCTGGTGGCCGAAGGAAGCGGTGATGACGTGGGCGCCGGCGCAGCGGTCGGCGTCGAAGTTTTTGTGGGTTCTTCAATTGTGTTCGTCGGAAGCACTTCTTCGTTCGGAGGTGGGACGCCCCCGGTTACAGTCTCTTGAGACCCGGCAGTCGACGCGCACGCTGTAATGATGAGCATCGAGAAAGCGAGGATGAAGGTGGAGATTTTCCTGTTATCCATCCTAATTCGCCCCCTTCTAAAAGCCGCTACTTGAAATCTGCTAGTACTCGGTTCTGCCTTCCATGGCCTGAGATAAAGTCGATGAATCGGCATACTCCAGATCGCCACCGGAGGGCAATCCCCTGGCTAATCGAGTGATCCGCAGCTGCTTACCTTGCAGTTTCTGTCTAATAAACATCGCAGTGGCTTCACCCTCCAGCGTTGGGTTGGTAGCCAGGATGAGTTCATCCACCTCGCTCTCGTCGAGGCGCTCCAGCAATTCATGGATACGAAGATCATCGGGCCCGACCCCTTCCACAGGTGAAATTGCGCCATGAAGCACATGGTAATGACCTTTGAATAATCCCGTCTTCTCGATCGCCAAGACATCCAGGGGTTCTTCAACCAGGCAGATCGTTCGCGCGCTGCGTCCTTCAGCGGAGCAAATCAGACACGGATTCTTTTCCTTCGACGTGATGGAATAACATTGGGTGCAGAGCGTTGTAGCCTCCCTCATTTCGCCCAGCGCGCCAGCAAGTTCCTCGCTCTCGAATTGCGGAGCACGCAGCAGATAGTAGGTCAATCGGGAAGCGGTCTTTGGGCCAATTCCAGGCAAGCGGGCAAAGGCCTCGATGAGCCTCTCAATCGGCTCGGGAACGGTGTTCATTATCCGAGCCCCAACGCGCTCAGTCCACCGCTCATCGGATCTAATTTTTCCGCCGCCAGGGATTGCGAATCATGAATGGCTTGATTAATCGCGAGCATGATAAGATCTCCCAGCATCTCTGGATCTCCATCCTCGAATAGCTGAGGATCAATCGTAACACTCCGACAAACTTGTGTACCCGTCATGACCACGCGTACCGCGCCTCCCCCGGCGCTGGCCTCCACAGTCTCCTGCTCGAGCTCGGATTGGGCTCTTACGATCTCTTC
>CAZMZL010000369.1:0-2111 GCA_964570595.1 uncultured Anaerolineaceae bacterium
AACCCCCAGGTTTTTCCTTGGAAGATGCCCCGCAGCTTGCTGCGGGGTTCTTCACCACTTCATGGGTCATCATTTAGCGTAAAGAGCACAATGGATTACCTGATCGGAATACGATATCTGTCCGAAGGACGGGCAAGGATCAACAACGATGATGATCCTGCATCGCAGCGATAAGGTCTAATTCGGGGCTGAGGAGGTGTTTAATAAATTTCGAATTCAATACACTTTACGAACAGTGATGGACTCCGGGGAAGTGCGTTGTTGACGTTCCGTCACGGCCAGACATCATCCAGCAGCGTAGTGAAAAACATGTAAGGATGGTGGATTGATGTGATATCATCCGCCGCGGTTTGCTTGATGTGTCATAAACCACCTTTGGTCGGACGATGCAAAATCTTGATGGATCGAACCTTTGGAGCCATCGCAGGCTTTATGCGCCGAATAATCTTGCACCCTCTTTCCTTAATCATTGTTTTTCTTCTTACCATCGTGGCATGCAATGCCCCGTGGATGGCACCGCGGCCGCAGTCTGTTATGACGGCCGATGATCTTCTTCAAACGGTGGAGGCGATGCCAACCTTCACGCCCTCTATGACGCAGAACGCGGATATGAACGTCACCCCGGGCGAGCCTGATACGTTCGCGCCGCCGACTCCATATCCGGAATGGGTTGGATCCGAGATTGAATACTTCACCCAATCCGGCGATACGCTGGTTGGCCTTGCAGGACGTTTCGGGGTCGAACCGGGCGAGATCATGCCGCAGGCATCTCTCCCCTCAGAAGGTTCCTTCATCCATGACAAGAAACTGACGATTCCGAATCATCTGGACGGGGTGAGTTCTTCTCGGTGGCTGCTTCCAGACAGCGAGCTGGTTTACTCCACAATGGGTTTCGATGTGGAAGCTTTCGTGGAAGACGCCGGCGGATATTTAAGGGATCATCGCGAGATGGTTGAGGAGGGAGGGGAGATCACCGGCGCTGAGATCATCCGGCAGGTCGCCAGTGAGCTATCGGTCAATCCCCGGCTGCTTCTGGCGCTGCTGGAGTACCGGAGCGGCTGGGTGTTCAGCCATCCGGTAGGCGCTGCGGATGAGCTGTATCCCATTGGGTTCCGGATCCCCGGACGGGAGGGGCTCAACGAGGAGCTCCGGATCGCCGCCACCCAACTCAACCGTGGTTACTACGGATGGCGGGAAGGAAGCTACACGACGCTGCAATTTCAGGATGGCGGCGCTCTCCGGTTGGACCCGAGGCTCAACGCCGGAACCGTGGCGCTGATGCGCTTGTTTTCTGTCCTCGCCAACCCACCCGGTTGGGAAGACGATCTGTACGCACCCAATGGGTTCCCCAACCACCACAGCAATATTTTTGGTAACCCATGGGCGCGGGGTCCCGAGCCGCTCATCCCAGCGGATTTGAACCAACCGGAACTCGAACTGCCCTTCCTCCCCGGTGAAAGCTGGAGCCTGACGGCGGGTCCGCACCGATCGTGGAACGCCGGCACGCCGTTGGGTGCGCTGGATATCTCCCCGATCACGGCTGAGGAACCCTGTGCAGTCTCATCCACCTGGGTGACGGCTTCGGCTCCGGGGGTTGTGGCGCGTGCGCGCGACAATACAGTCGCGCTCGACCTGGATGGCGATGGGGACGAAGGCAGCGGCTGGGTGATCGTGTATTACCACATCGCCGAGCAGGACATGGTCCCGGAGGGCTCTCGGCTGGCAGTGGATGAACGTCTCGGGCATCCTTCGTGTGAGGGCGGCCAGACGACGGGAACGCACGTTCACATCGCCCGCAAATACAACGGAGAGTGGCTGCCGGCGGATGGCCCTGTTCCCTTCGTGTTGAGCGGTTGGCGTGCTGTGGCCGGGGAGCGTATCTTCAAGGGTTTGCTCATAAAGGGCGATCAGGTTGTAACGGCCGATCCCAGCGGACGATCGGGCTCGACCATCGAGCGCTGAGGTGGTTGACGAACATGAGCGAGGGTGTGTTCAGAGACATGACCACCTCATCCCCGATGGACGGCCGATAGCCCGGAGGATCATGAATGTCGCGCCCTTGATGTCTCACCATTCATGATTCGTCGCCGTGAAGTCGACAGGACATCCCA
>CAZMZL010000370.1:0-2101 GCA_964570595.1 uncultured Anaerolineaceae bacterium
TTTGAGAGTTTGCGCAATCGCATTCGACCCAGGATCATAACGAATCGATCGGCGCTCGTCTGCCATTCGAATCGATCACAACTTGTTCCCGCGGCCGACCAAGTTTCACGGATCCTATTGCGGGGTATTTTTGAGTTCCAGCCCATACGCCGTCTCCAACACGTGGAATTTCAATGCGTAGGGGAGAACCGGTAGCCCGCTCGCCCTCCTGTCCGATCAAGTGGACGATCTACCGCAGGTCGTAAAGCCAGGGCCGGCACGAAGGCCGGCCCACATGTGGAATTTCTATCCGTGGGCCATGAAAGCAGGCCTTCCGGAATTGACAGGTGATCAACCGGCTAAAAGCCGACGTACCACCAGCAGGGTTACATCGTCATACTTTTCTGCCCCTTCAATGTGGTTGTCGAGGGCGGCGAGGATGGCGGAGAAGATCTCCGATGGCAGTTGACCAGGTCGTTCGAGCAGCTCACGAAAGTGCTCTCCCCCGAACATCTCGCCATCCACATTCTGGGCATCGGGGATCCCATCAGAATACAGCACAAGGCTATCACCGGGCTCGAGCGTAAGCGCATCGACTCTGTACACTGCATCCTCAATAGCGCCAACCATCGGCCCGGTGCGCTTGATCGTCTCATGGATGGCGCCCCCTCTCAGCAGGTAGGGTGGATCGTGGCCAGCGTTCACATAGCACAGCTCCCCACTCCCCGTATCCAGGATACCGAAAAAAAGCGTGGCGAGCATGGCCGAGTCATGGTATTTGCAGATGTAGCGATTGACCAACCGGACGGCATGCAGCAGGCACTCCACGGGTGCTGAACAATCAGCGGTCGACATATCCTCGGCAAAAGTATCCGAGAGCATCGTGGCACGTATGAGGCTGCGATAGAGCGCCATGTACATCGCAGCCCCCACACCCTTGTCGGTGACGTCCCCCAGAAGCAACCCCAGTTTCCCCGGGTCAACCTCGAAGACGTCGTAAAAATCACCTGCGACCTCACGGGCGGCCTGAAAATACGTATCGAGCCTCCACCCATCGGGCTGAGGGACTTCCCGGGGCAGGAACCCGGCCTGGATCTCCCTTCCGATTTCCAATTCTCGTTCCAGCGACTTGAGATATCGCCCCTCGAGATCACGCAGACGCTTCTTCTCCAGTCCAGCGTTCAATCGGGCGTGTAAGATGGCGGGTTCAAAGGGTTTCGGCAGAAAGTCTGTGGCGCCCATTTCGATTCCGCGAACGATGCTTTCTACATCACTCGAGGCGGAGATAATTACGACAGGAATCTCCCGCCACGCCTCATCGTCCTGAAGCTGTTCCAGAACGCTGAAACCATCCATGACGGGCATCATCAAATCGAGGAAGATCATGTCGGGGGCAAACTCTGCCACGCACTCGAGCGCTTCCTGCCCATCTACGGACGTCTGGATATCAAGCCCGAGATCGGCAAGCTCCTGCTCCAACAGATCAAGGTTGAAGGGTTCGTCATCGACAAGGAGGATCCTCGGAGGACGGTGATCGCTGCTCACAGTGCTGCGGGATATTAAAGAAGCGGTCGCATGCATTTGTGTTAATCTTTCTCGAGGCATTTCTCGATCGATCTAAACAATAGATCCTCATCCACGGGCTTTGTCAGATAATCATCGCATCCATCGTCCATCGCTTTTTGCCGATCGCCCTCCATGGCGTGAGCGGAAAGACCGATGATGGGGATGTGAGCCAGATCGGGGTTCCCCTTGATCTCGCGGATAGCCCTCCAGCCATTCATGACCGGAAGGGACATGTCCATCAAGATCAGGTCGGGACACTCGGCGGCAGCAAGCTCGACGCCGGCTCCCCCATCCCTCGCACTGATAATCTCGTATTTGTCCTCCAGGAGCTGGACGAGCAGGTCGAGATTAAGGGCCACATCTTCGACGATCAAAATCTTCGTCATCGCGGACCATCTCCCGTCCATCGATCGTCACCCTTCGATAACGCTCCAGCGAAGATCCTCCATCGTCGGCCCGAAATCGGCGGAACACAGTTGTTGGACATCGCCATTTTCCTATTGGACACTGGGGTCGTTATCCCCGGGAAGGACGAGCGGATGGCCGTTTAACGAAT
>CAZMZL010000371.1:0-2049 GCA_964570595.1 uncultured Anaerolineaceae bacterium
AGGGCTGGCGTCCAGGAAGCGTACTTGTTGGGATAGATGCCCTCGCCCGGATCCGGCTCCCCGTTGGCGTTTGTGTCGATGAAGAAGCAGCGTAGGCGTGCGAATCATTGATGATAGCTGCGCCAGAGCGATCGGCTGCATATGCCTTGATGGCGCCATACAGTACCTCGCGTAGAGTGGCGACTTCACCAGCCAGACCTTCAGTCACATCACCAGCGCCATCGTAATCCACGGTGGAGATGATGATGGTATCGACCTTGCTCGGATCCATCGTGGCGAGGCCGGCGAATGGAAGGGTGTCATGGCATGCTGGGCTTCTCCGGGCGGGTTAATATTATAAAACGGGGCTGCGATGATGGCAGCCCCGTTTTCCAAGCGAGGTGTGGTTTCGGTCGATCCTACCTGAACTTCAGGATCTGGTATTGCCCGTCACCGTAGGTCGTATGTCCGGGCGGGATCTCGCCTCGGCCGCAATTGTCGAAGATTGCGATCGAAAAGTCGTACGCACTCGCTTGATTGAGATCGAATTGCACATCCTCATCAGGAGTGCTTGTCGTGAGAGCACGGCGGAACACATTGATCCACACACCATCCTCCCAGGACGACTCCTGGATGACGTCCCCTCGGCTGCCCTCTGGGGCGCGCAGGATGCGTTCCGGGACAACAGCCTGTAAGGCAGCATAGTTCTCCCAGGCAGCGGCTACGTTGGCAGCGTTATAGGCGGGATCAGCGGGATCCGCCACGATTGCGCTGCCGTCCTCGGTCTCTGTCGCTGTCAGGATCATTGCATCGATCCAGGATTCTGGCGAGATTTCGATGAACAGGGGAGCACTCTTGTCGCCATTGCGGTTGTGACTGTACGCACTCTTGCCGGAATCTCCGCGCCGTCCTGAATCTTCCAGGTCGTAGCCGTCGTCAAGGTCCATATACCAGATGAGACGCTTGTCATCCAAAACGCCTGAGAAGGTCAACACACCACGAGTGGCTTCGAAGGATTCCGAGGCGGCATCGATGGTTAGATCGCTGTCTGTCCCGCCAAAAACGCCCATCCCACGTGCGGCCTTCGTGTGCCAGATGTCCATGAGGGCGCCCGGTTCATCGGTGAATTCCGAGGAACCCGGCACATTGCCATGGCATTTAGAGGCGCAGCCTCTTGTTTCCACGAACTCGGGTGTGGAGATGTTCCAGATGAAGGAAACGCGGTCTTCGGATTGCTTGTCATTCTCACTCTCCGCTCTGGGGTGGCGCCATGCTTCATCTTCCAGGATCCAGCTCCCCGATCGAGTAAGGCTGGCAGTGGAATCTGCGTACTCCGCCCGGATGTAGAGGGAGTCATCACTGTACAGCGCTTTAAGACTGATCTGGTCTGCAGCGGTGAAGATCGTGGGCAGAAGCGAAACGCGATGCTCAGGTGCAGAATCCCATGCCGGATTGTCGCCCAAAGGGCTGATTTCGAAGTCGTTATCGATCTTGACGGCTTCAAGATAGGGATCGTAGGCCAACTCACGGCCCGCAGACAGATCGTCGATCCAGTTCGTAATGGCAGCGACATCTTCTGGCTCGAGGTATTTGGCCATAAATCCGCCGGGTTGAATCCAGCTTCGCAGTGTGCCCTGTTCAACCGCGGCCAGGATGTCCTCCTCCATGACGAGGGGTGGATAGCCGTAGCCCGGACCTTCGACCCGAACTTCGTTGTCCACATGGCATGCGAGGCATTTCGCCTCCGCATTTGCTGCGAGCACGGTTTGATCTTCCTCATCACGCAGGAAGAAGTGGGTCACTTCCGGCGTGTTGTGGCAGAGGACACAACCTTCAGTGAGTTCAGCGTGCGACGGCTTTTCCACGGGGCCATAGGGGATATGGCAGAGGCCGCATTGGCCCTCAAATTCTTCCCCTTTGTGGATGTCTGGAACGGCCACATGACAGTCGGAACAATTATCCGCTAGAATCCCCATCACCTCATCGGACACAAGCGGCGGTGGGGACGGAGGCGGTTCGGTCGGCGGCACATCTGTGGGCGGTACATCTGTGGGCGGGTTTTCCTTCGGC
>CAZMZL010000372.1:0-2041 GCA_964570595.1 uncultured Anaerolineaceae bacterium
ACCACGAGCCCGAAGGTCATTCAGCTGTCGACAATGGGCTATCCCTCTGCAAACTCCATCACGCCGCCTTCGACGACTTCATCCTGGGCGTAACTCCCGATGATGTCATCCAGGTGCGCGGCGACATCCTGCGCGAGGAGGACGGTCCGATCTTGCGCCACGGTCTTCAGGAGCTGGATGGTGTGGGTCTTACCCGGCAAAGACGACCTATGGCCGGACCAGGATGCCCTGGCGTGGAAGTTTGAGAGGTTCCAGCGGGCGGCTTATCCTGGGAGATCATAGGAGACCGGAACGCGGCGCTGCATTCTCGCATATTCCCCCGAACGATTAGCAGCACTTACCGGCCGAGCCTCAGGAGCTGTCGACGACCGGATGCTCCGCTCGAGCGGTTGCTCAGACCATGCATGTGCCATGGGCAAGAGGTTTTTGCACTCAACAGACGCAGATTCCTCCATCAAATGTCGATAGTGCCTTTTCGTGGCAGGAGGTCCTGTGAAGAACTGAAGGATGAGCGATGAAGAGATCAGGGGATTAAGACCGTCACTCCAACGGCTCGCGATTAAATCATTCTCCACTTCCAGGCCAGAGCAATTAATGTTATATTATGCTCATCGATAATAGGCTGTGGAAATGACTAATGGTGACCAAAATATAACGCGGCAGCCGCTTGGGGGCCAGGAAGCCGACTTCCTGGCGCGCATCGGCGAATCCGGCATTTTCTCCCTCGATGACGCCCGGCAAATGCTGCCAAAGGTCAAACCGGACCACGTCAGGCAGTTTCTTCATCGTCTTCAGGAGAAGGGCTGGGTCAGCCGCATTGCACCCAGCAGGTATGCTGTGATCCCGATATCCTCGGGCGTGGGGCGAAGGCCTCAAATCCACGAGTTTGTGATTGCCATGCAGTTGGTGAAACCCGCTGCCATTGCATACTTCTCTGCGATGAATCATCATGGGTTTACGGAGCAAATCCCGGGTATCGTATTCATTGCCACGGACCATCGGGTATCGCGGTCAAAGCGGCAATCATTGGGCATTGCGTACAGGATTGTGTCTCTCAAGAAGGATAAATACTTCGGCTTGGAGCAGGCTTGGGCAGACGAATCCCCGTTTATGATCACCAATCGCGAGAAAACAATTATCGACGGCCTCGATTTGCCTCGCTACGTCGGAGGGGTGGGCGTAGTTGCCAAAGCAATCCATGAGGCCTGGGATAACTTGAATGAAAGCCAACTTAGAGCATATGCGGGAAGAATCGGAAACACGGCTGTCGCAAAGAGATTGGGCTATCTGATGGAGTCGCAAGGGGTCGGAGATATTGAGTTGCTCAGGAAGTCTGTGCGGCTTGCAAAAGGCTTCTCCAGCCTGGATCCGACCTTACCCAAGGAAGGCACCTACAGCCGTCGGTGGGGCCTTCTTATCAATAGCAAGGGACACGATTGATCACAAAAGCTGAGCTGCATCGGGCCGCGTAATCACAGGGCCTGCGTTTTGATCAAGCGGAAAAGGATTATGTCATCCTTTGGATCCTCTCGGCAATATCATCCAATGATGTTGCGGGTTCACAGTGGGCATTCAAGGGAGGTACATGCCTTCGTCACTGCTTCTACGGCGGCTTTCGCTTCTCGGAGGATATTGACTTTTCCTGCCAAGCGGGAGACGCGAACGTTCAGGATGCACAGTTCATTCTGAAACAAGCGACACACGAAGTGCGAGAGGCTTCAGGGATTTCTATCGAGATCAAGGATGTCAGGTCTACTGACAATCAAGCCCAAGTCGAAATTCTCCTGGAATATTCACTCCATGGGAGCCGTCGACGAGGGCTTCCTCTGGTTCAATCCCACCTGACGTTTGATGAGCCGCTTTACACTCCCACTGAAAGGAAGCGGGTTTCGCCAGCATATTCTGATTTGCATGGTTTTGAAATCCAAACGTACAGTAAGGTCGAAATCGTTGCCGAGAAGATGCGTGCCCTGATCCAACAGCAGGAGAAATGGCCGCGACCGCGCGATTTATACGACCTCTGGTACATCTTCTGCGAGAG
>CAZMZL010000373.1:0-2020 GCA_964570595.1 uncultured Anaerolineaceae bacterium
AAGAACATTGGAGGAAATCATGGACAAAATTATGTCAACCCGGGTGGACGAAGCCGTGATTCGCCATATCGGCATGCTGGCAGAAAAACTGGGAACATCTAAAAAGGCCGTTCTTGAAAATGCCATCCGATATTATGTCGAAAAGATCGAGGCGGAACAGGGTTTCGATGTTTTGGCCCATACCTTCGGAAGCTGGCAGCGCGATAAACCGGCAGCCGAAACTGTGCAGACCATCAAAGAGACAATGCGAAAATCTCAGGAAAGATACAAGCGATGAGGGCATATATTGATTCAGATGTGCTCATTTGGCATTTACGAGGTGAGCGCCGACGCGTTTCTGAGACAATGACCCAAACGGCGGATCAATTACGCTACATGGTGTAGGGTTGATAATGTGGTGAACCCACCGGATAGGAACTGGGAAGGGTCCCGGCTGCGACGGTTCACCTGCTTACGCAATCGGCGTTGTCTATCGAGCTTGGCCCTGCGTTCCGAAACGATCTGATCTCTCAGCCCGAGATGACATTGCTCGGGCGTCACATAATCAATGCCGGAATGCAGGTGCTCAGTATTATACCATTGAAAGTATCGTCCAAAGTAGCGCACAGCGTCGTCCAGGTCAAGGAATCGCCCCGGATAGCCGGGGGCTGTCTTTGCGGTACCGAACGCTGACTCAATAAAAGGATTATCGTTGGGGGTTCGTGGCCGTGCAAAGAGCTGCGGCATCCCGTGAAGCTCAAAGATGGTTTTTATCGAACGAGCTTTCATTTGCCGGCCTCGGTCATTGACAATCTCCGGTCGCTGCTCCTCAGGATAATCCAGGATGTTTTCGGTGAGCAGCCCACCTTCGAGTAACTGTTTGGCATCCTCTGCCCTCTGACGCCAACTGATCAGCCAGTGGATTGCCTTGCGGGAGTGCTCATCAAGGAGCAGGTACAGATAGAGAAACACGGATCTCTCGTATGTGCGCAGGTAGCTTATATCCCAGCACCACCGCTGGTTGGGACCGGTGATCTCTTTTCGCGTGGGAGGCACTGACCGCCCGTTGTGATGACGGTGGGCTCCTCTCATGCTCATCAGACCTTCGGAACACAGAATGCGATACACAGAAGAAAAAGAGACGAAGAACAATCCCAAATCCCATGCGGTAACCGCCAGGATGCGGTGGGAAAGGTCCGCGTACCTTTTCTCGACGGCCATGGCCGCTACAGCTGTGCGTTCTTCCGGAAGAAGCCTGTGTACAGGATCCTTGGGGCCGGGCTTGCCATTATCAAGACTCTGGCCTCGCTTCCAGATCCCAGCCCATCTGAGCACGCGCCTGCGATTGATCATCCACATGGCACAGGCGCGGACCCTGGATATTCCCTTAGCTTTGGCCTCCTCCATAGTCAGGAGGATCGCGGTCTTTTGCTCTTCACCCATCCAGGTGGCCTCTATCTTTCCCACGAACCCCCATTCGTTTTTTTTCGAAGGATCGCCAGCTCAACAGCCATTTCGGCCATCACGCGCTCCTTTTCCTGAAGTTCCTGTTTCAACGCGTCGTACTCTTCCCCGGAAACGGTTTTCTTGCTCCGGCCGGGTCGCTTGGCGAGGCCCTGTAATGCGCTTTCCTTTACCTTGCGTTGGATCCGGGCCAGGTCCGTCGAGTACAATCCCTCACGGCGGAGTAGCTCTCCAACCGGAGCCTCTCCCCGCTGCGCCTCCAGGAAAATCTGGTATTTCTTTTCAGGTGAGAGGATACGGCGTTTCTTCCTCCCTGCGGGGGGCAATGAATCAGGACTTTTACCTTTATCGGGTACACTCATGGCACACTCCTTTCGAGTCGCCCTCGGCTGGGGAACTCCGGTCGCCCTACGGGCTCCCTCCGTCCCCAGCCGAAGACATCATACCATGTAGTGTAATTCAACCCAACTTTTGAGACATAAATTCAGAAACGGCGGGACATACAACCATTTGAGCGGAATATTTTAGAAAAGAAAAATATTTTTGAAACTTCTCATGAAAAAATACAGGGTACTTC
>CAZMZL010000374.1:0-1996 GCA_964570595.1 uncultured Anaerolineaceae bacterium
ATTTGTTCACCCCCGGTGCGTACAGCAGTGGACACCGAGGCGCTCTGGAAGGGCCTCGTGGAGGGAGGCATCCAGGCAGTCGGGACGGATCATTGTCCATTCTTCTTCGACGGTACGAAGGCGATTGATTATGAAGGCGCCCCGATTGCCATTCCCGGAAAAGAATTAGGTGCTGACGATTTCACCAAAATTCCGAATGGTCTTCCCGGTGTCGGCGATCGGCTGCCCGTCCTGTGGACGACGGGGGTTGGGGAAGGTCGGATTACGATGAACCAGTTCGTCGAACTCACGAGCACGAACCCGGCGAAAATTTTTGGTCTTTATCCGAAGAAAGGCGCATTGCTGCCAGGGTCGGATGCAGATATCGTCATCTGGGATCCCTCCTTAAAGATTAAGTATGGTGTCGCACTCGCGCAGCATCGGACGGATTACAATTTATTTGAGGGCTGGGAGCTCATGGGGTTCCCCGAGAAAGTGTTTCTGAGAGGCGAGTTAATTGTAGATGGGGGCCAATGGATGGGGGAACGTGGCCAGGGTCAGTTTATAAAACGTCGTCCCGGCGGGGAGATCTTATAGGCGGGATGGATTTTGAAAAAAAAGTATCCTGGATACTCACATTAATATTTTTTTTTACAACCCTTGGGAATCTGGGTTAGCGGCCCTCGACGCGTATCCACACGAACGATCTGACGATATTCCAAGACGGCACATTGGTTGTGTGACCCCTACATTAGCAAGATCACCCCGTAGGGGCGGACTCGTGGTCCGCCCACCCACGCATCTGGCTCATGCAGATCATCCATCGGAGGTCCCATTCATCTGGCATACACAGAAGACGGCCTGAGGGTTGACGGAGAGGCTTGTGCGCTTCGGCGAGAGGACGCAGGCTCTTTGGATCATAAGGCAACCTACACTCCGACCCCTCGCCCTGATAATGAGAGGGGCTTTGATCTGAGAATTTGCCCGTTTTCCAGGTTTGCTGTGGGTATTCTAACGATTATCTCGAAGGGTTTATGCCATGAGCCGGACCAAGGATGGTTGGGCGGTGGTGAAATCCCCGCCATGGTATTCGGGGAGGAGATTACGGGGATCGCTTCGCTTTCGTGCGGGCTGGTTCGCTGCCAAAGAATCTTAAACCCTCCCGAAGGTTTAATTCGCTTTATCGATGCGATTATTCATATGCAACCTTCGGGAGGGTTGGTTCATGACCATTGCCCTCGCCGAACCTGATCAGGCGAATATTTACTACATCGGATGGAGCCTGGGCGGCCCGCTGGACGCGGAACTGCTGGAGGCTTGGCGGGAGCGGATCGAACCTGTACATCGAACGAAGTCAGGTTCAATGGGCCACGTTGCCTGAAATGTATGATACCTACGATGCATGGGAGCAGAGTGATTAGCCGGGTCGGGGACCTACGCGGCGTATCCCCGGAGGTGAGATTCATCGTCATCGAGGCTCTGAATCTTTATAGAGGCTTCGATTATTCGACTGGAAAGCCCGGGTGGGCCCTTGGATCGATCGAGCCGGGGAAGATCAGATCGGCCAGGTCGACAGCCAATCACGAGTTGTGGACAGCCCCCTGGCATCTGTCCAATCAGGGGGCCGTATCTGCGTGGGAAAAGGGATCCGCTACTTCACCACGAGCGTCCTGCTAATTTCGAAAATCTCTCCAGGTCCATAATAATCGATAGAGCCATCGCCATCAGAGTCAAAACCGTCGGTGACTTTCTTATTTAAAGTCGCGGTGACGACGATTGTATAATAACCAGGCTCAAGCGGGCCGCTCATGTAACTATCCACAAGCGCAATGCCGTTTTCCCAGACTTCGGCGGAGGAGAAATCTTCGCGCTCAACACAATCCATCTCGCTCGCCTTGACTTCTGCGGCGGGCTCACCCTTGTGTGAAACCCCGTCGATCCTGATGACGTAGTTCAACGCATCCCTGTTTTGAGCAACATATTCCTCTCCGTTGACAATCCAATAGCCGTAGAAGAA
>CAZMZL010000375.1:0-1995 GCA_964570595.1 uncultured Anaerolineaceae bacterium
AGGGCTGGCGTCCAGGAAGCGTACTTGTTGGGATAGATGCCCTCGCCCGGATCCGACTCCCCGTTGGCGTTTGTGTCGATGAAGAAGTAGGGGTACGACTGTGCGTCGTATACGATCGGTGTGCCCGCCGTGGTCGCGGCGTACGCCTGGATGGCATCGTAAAGCACTTCACGCATCGTGTCGATTTCCCCGTAGATCCCCTCATCCGTGTCACCGTCGCCATCATAGTCCACGGTGGACATGCGGATTGAGTGGAGATCTTCTTCGCTTTCCACACCAACATGGCAGGCGCCGCACTCTTCGACCTTGACCTCTAGCTCGTGCGTCGAGTGGCACTGGACACATGTGCTGTGAGTCGGCACATGCTCATTCCGACCAACGTAGGCTTTACCCGGATACTGGTAGCCACCCTCGGCGTCGCCGCCGAACAGCGAAGCACCCGCGGCGAAGTAGTGGATGTTGATGAAGCCCAGGTCTTCGGAGACCGTGTCCTTGGCCACACCAGCCGTGCTGCTGTCTACCGTGCCCGTGGAGGAACGACCCTGGTGGCAGTTCATGCACAGGTTCGAGTCTGGATCACCAGTGTCGAGCTGTGCGCCGCTCGGGAAGGTGACCGTCTCGAATGCGAATCGGTCATAAGTATCCAGATCTACGTGGCATGTCGTGCACTGGAACCCATTGGCAGGTTCCTGTGCGATCGTCACGCCTTCGGTTGCGAAGAGCGGGAGTCCGTCCGCACTGTGACACTTGCTGCATCTGCCGGGTACTTCCCCATCCTCGTCCCAGTGCCGGAAGGCTTCCTCGGAGCCAGCGAAGTGCCCGTCATCGATGCGGTTTGCAGCCGCGAGGGCGACCGGAGTCGATATCGCGCTGTTCAAGTCTTCGATCGAATCGTAGAGCAGCTGGATGATGTACTTGCCGCCGTGTGCGTAGGCGCCGGGGTCCTTCTGTGAAAGTTGGTAGTTGTAGGTTGCCCTCAGAAGGCGCGGGGTCCAGGTGGCGTACTTGTTGCCATAGTTGGCCTCATCCTCCCCGGCTTCCCCATCGGCATTCGTATCAATGAAGAAGTAAGGGTAGGAGTGTGATTCATAAACCACAGGTGCACCCGCAACTTCAGCGCCGTACGCCTGGATGGCCTCATAGAGCATGGCCTGTAAGCCAGCGATTTCTCCGGCGATGCCTTCATCGATATCGCCATCACCATCGAAGTCCGTGAAGGAACCTGCCATGCGGATATCGGGAAGATCTTCCGCAGTGGAAACATTCGTGTGGCAGGTTGTGCAGTCCTCAACTTTGACCTCCAGCGTGTGGGAATTGTGGCAGTCCTGGCAGGCCTGGTAATCATCTACGTGGGCGAAGAAGGCGTCATAGGACTTTCCATCGTACTCGTAGCCCCCCTTCGCCTCCGTGCCGTATTTTACGGCAGCGGCGGGAAAGTAGTGGACGTTGGCGAACTGGAGATCTTCGCTGACCTCATCCTCACCCACCCCGGCTTCCTCGATCGATGTGTCGACGCTGACCTTCGAGTGGCGGCCCTGGTGGCACTCCATACAGCGGGATTCGGCTCCCAGCCCCGTCAGCTCGATCCCGGAAGGCATCACGACGCTGGTTTTCTCGAGTGTGACCTCGTTGTGACAGGTCGCGCAGGTGACGACTTCCCCGACCGGAACGGCGTTCTCGACCACACCGGGTTCACTGCCATCCGCACCTAGATAGGCGAGGTAGCCGGATGAGCTGTGGCACTTGGCGCAGGAGGTCGGGACTTCCTGAGGATCATCCTCGTCCCAATGGCGAAATGCCTCGGCCTCGAAATCAGCATGCCCTGAACCTTCCCATTCCTCCAGGAAGGGAACATCAACGGCTGCCGGTTCGGGCTCCGGGGGAGCTTCTACCTCCTCCGTCTCCACTTCTTCAACAGGCGGTTCGGTGGGGACTGGCGTCTCGCTCGGTCCACAAGCTACGAACGCGAGCGAAAAGATTATTAGTAAAACACCA
>CAZMZL010000376.1:0-1992 GCA_964570595.1 uncultured Anaerolineaceae bacterium
CTTTGTTCATGTTCTGGGGGGGAGAGCAGCTGGAGCGGATCATCGGCGGAAAAGATCCGAAGAAAGCGCTCAGAGTGCGTTATGCCGGCGCCGGCGTGTTGGTGGCGGCCGCGTTTGGCCTGATCCTGATTGGTCAACCCACTACCGAGTACCGCTGGAACAGCATCGCCCCTGAGAAGCAAGCCATGTTGGATGGACGTGAGGTGCAGATACAACCTGGCGAACTGCTGCATACCATGCACGATCACCAACTTAAATTGGTCATGCTGGATGTGCGCGATGAGGTCGATTTTAATCTTTATCACCTGGCCGACGCCATTCACATTGGGACACAAGAACTCCCCTCCATGCTAGCGGAGTTCAACCTGGAGCCTCCCAACACAATTTTTGTCGTGATGAGTAACGACGAGCTCGCGGCGACAGAAGCCTGGAAATACCTTGTTGCCGAAAGTGTTCCTAATGTTTATATCTTGGAAGGTGGGATCAACGGATGGTTGGATGCCCTCGCCGTCGACGATGATAGGGTGCGGCCAATGGAGGGAGCTGGAGAGGATCGACTTCGCTACGAATTCAGCGCCGCGCTTAGATCCGCCTACGCCTCCGCCGATCCTATGCCGCATGAGTTCGAGCTGGAGTACATTCCAAGGATTAAGTTGGAATTGAAACGCGGTCCCACCGGTGGAGGGTGCGGATAACGCTTTTATGCCTCAAGTTGCGAGGTGCAGTGCGGGCAGCGGCTGGCATGGATAGATATTTCAGAGAAACAAAAAGGGCAATCTTTTGTTGTTGGTTCCTCTGGCAGCGCTTGCTCCTCCTCTTGCAGACGGTTGACCCCCCGAACGAGTAGGAAGATCGCAAAGGCAATGATCAGGAAGCTGATGATGGTGTTGATGAAAAGGCCGTAATTGATCGTAACGGCTCCTGCCGCCTGCGCATCGGCTAAAGCCGCATAAGGCCCCGCCAACTCTCCCTCTTTTAGCGTCAGAAATAAATTGGTAAAGTCCACGTTGCCGAGTACGAGCCCAATGGGCGGCATGATGATATCTGCCACCAGGGAACTGACGATCGACCCAAACGCGGCGCCGATGATGATTCCGACCGCCATGTCGACAACATTCCCACGCATGGCAAATTTCCTGAATTCTTTCAGCATTGCGTCCTCCCCTCTTATTATGAAAACATTCTCAATCAATTCATCGTAGGGGCGTCCGGCCGGACGCCCTTACAAGACTCGAAAACGAGATCATCAACTCACCCTTCCTTAATATCCCACTCTCATCGGGCCACTTCCCAGCTTGGCCATTGAACCTCCTGTCCAAATGGGTTCCAGATGCCCTCAACTTTCGGTTGCATGGTTGAAATCCCGGAGATGGGGACGATATAGGCCCGGGTGACGAAGGCCTGCGCTCGAAAACCGAAGACGACGCTATCCCCAACATGGATGCTGCCCTTTGATACAGTTTCCAGAATCCCATAGTAATCAATATTCGTTGCGGGGGGAATCGTCACGCTTAGTGCGGTCTCTAACGCAACATCAGGGTCTGAGCCAACCAAGGCTTTAACGTCATAAGGTAGAAAAACTGGGTCAATATACAATCCGCCGCCAAAACAATAGGGCTGCGAGTTGTAAATATGGGCGACTTCAGAGACGTAGAGCATCGCCGGAATTTCCGGCAGATCTCGCACCGCATGGAGCGGTGTCGTACCCGTTAGCCCATGTCCGGGCTCCACCTGCGTCGCCCTTGTGGATGCGAGCAGCTCCATCACCTGACTGGAGGTGGTGCCGGGCGAATTGACCTCGATCTCTTTACGTCCGGCGGCACGAAGCTGCTCCATGGCTCTACGCAGCGTCTCTACATTGGCTGTAATGCTCGCATCGTTCGAATCTGGATCGTAAAGAAGAGCAGGAAAGGTGGTGATTCCCGCGAACTCAGCATGGGGGAGCGCGTCGATGGCCTCCGCCACTTCCACAATTTCAGCAGCTTTGAAACC
>CAZMZL010000377.1:0-1991 GCA_964570595.1 uncultured Anaerolineaceae bacterium
GAATGGGCATCCTCTCGCCGCGGTCGTGACGACACCGGAAATCGCGGCCTCATTCCTCACAGGGATGGAATATTTCAACACCTTCGGAGGCAACCCCGTCTCCTGCGCCGTAGGGTTATCGGTCCTGGATGTGATTGAGGAAGAGGGTCTGCAGGAGAATGCACTTCAAGTCGGCGGTGTCCTGAAAGACTATTTATTGGATCTGATGGGAGCGTACCCGATTATTGGAGATGTTCGAGGGGAGGGACTCTTCATCGGGGTTGAGCTGGTCTTAGACCGGGAGACGCTTACGCCGGCGCCCGAGCACGCCTCCTACGTTATCGAACGGATGAAGGATTTGGGCGTTTTGCTGAGCACGGATGGACCTTATCACAACGTCTTGAAGATCAAACCACCCCTGGTATTTACGGGTGAGGATGCTGCGTTCTTAAGCATCACGCTCGACGAAGTTCTAATGGATACGGTTCTGCAGATAGACACTCCTGGAGAATAAGTTTGTTTGACCCATCGGCGTCTTCGTGGGTCGATGGATGGGCATGGAGAGGTGAGCATGAATGAAAAAGTCATCATCACCGCCGCTATTGTGGGATCGAGACCCACGAAAGAGATGAACCCGGCGGTCCCATATACACCGGAGGAGATCGCCCAATCGGCGCTTGAATGCTGGAGAGAAGGAGCGTCGATCGCACATATTCATGTCCGTGATCCATCGACAGGTCTCCCGTCTTCGGACATCGATCTCCAGCGCGAAGTTGTGGAGTGCATTCGGGCTGAATCAGACATGCTTCTTAATCTTTCAACAAGCGGCTACCATCTTGATGGGGAGGACATCATCGCCGAGCGACTGAAGCCGCTTCAACTCAACCCCGAGCTGTGTTCTCTCGATATCGGTTCCGTAAACTTCAAGGATGGCGCGTTTGTAAATCCGCCAGCCTGGGGGAGGATTGCGGCAGAAACCATGCGGGCGAGCTGGATCAAGCCGGAGATTGAAGTATTTGAATTGGGGCACATCGGGCAAGCCTGTGATTGGATCGACGAAGAGCTCTTCCTGCCGCCGCCGTATTTCCAGCTTTGCATGGGCGTAAAATGGGGCGTTCCAGCGGAAGCCGAGGTTCTTCAGTTCATGGTCAAACAGCTTCCCAGCAATGTGGTCTGGTCGGTGCTTGGGGTAGGGAAGCGGCAGCTCCCGATGATTGAATGGAGCCTGGCACACGGCGGTCATGTCCGGGTTGGGTTTGAGGACAATCTCTATCTTCGTAGAGGTGTGCTTGCAGAAAGCAATGCCGATTTTGTGAAGCAGGCTGTGGAGCTTGCGAATCAATACAAGCGGCATGCTGCCAGCCCCAAAGAAGCGAGAAGAATTTTGGGCATACCCGGATAGCAGGAGATGTCATGAATTGGATTGCCATCGTCGTCAATCCAGCGCATCATGAGGGGAGGCCGAAATGAAGCACGATCACCATGCCATTCATGAAACTGTGGTCCATCGCACTTATGATTCGATGCCCACCATCGTCCGTGGCGAGGGCGTGTTTCTCTATGACGGCGACGGGAATCGCTACCTGGACGGCAGCTCGGGTTCGGCGGCCGTCAACAACCTCGGCTTTGGGGTGAGCCAAATTACCGAGGCGATGTATGAACAGTCCTGCCGCATGAATTATGCAGCTCCCCATCTATTCACAAACAACCCTCTGCTCCAATTGGGAGAAGCCATCAGCGAGAGGGCGCCCGGGGATATGCGCGCGAATAGCAAATCCTGGTTTACGTCCTCCGGCGCTGATGCGGTGGATGACGCCATCCGGTTGGCGCGCCAATATTTCGTATCGATGGGTCAGCCATCGAAATACCAGGTGATCGCTCGATGGCGGAGCTTCCACGGAAACGTGCTGTCGCTCGCAGGATTGCATGGTCATTCCCATCGGCGGAAGATGTTCGCACCGATGTTCCTCGACCAACCCAAAATACCTCCGGCCTATTGCTATCGATGTCCT
>CAZMZL010000378.1:0-1987 GCA_964570595.1 uncultured Anaerolineaceae bacterium
GGAGGTGCTTGAATTCACACCCCATCCTGCCGACACACTGGGTGAACTCTACCGGGTGGTCCGGCCGGGGGGCTGGCTCTTAATTACGAACCGAGTGGGAAGAGATTCCAGATGGATCCTCGGAAAAATCATCGAAAGAGACCAATTTGAATCTGTCCTGCAAACCCACGGATTTAATGAAATCGAAATGTTCCCGTGGCAAGTGGAGTATGATCTGATCTGGGCCCGAAAACCGAGCTAAGGATTTCTGGATGGGCCAATATTCGAGTTACTCGGATGCGATGTCCTCGATTTGTCTGTCGCGGTTCTTCAATCCTGGCGCGAACCGCTGTTTCACTCAAACCCAAAACAAGCTTTGACATATAATTGTCGCCATCCAGGTCATACGGATTGAGCGCATCATTAGTATCAATCCCATGATCGAGTACAGTTGAGGTCTTACCAGATGCGAATACTTCGCTATCGACGCTCCGTGAAGGGAAAGCCGACTTGGGGGTGGATCGCCGAGGACAGGATCGGAAGGCTCTCGGGGAGTCCTTTTGACGATTATCGCCGAGAGGAACCGAAGTGGCACATCGACAAGGTGCAGATTCTCCCACCTGTCCAACCGGGAAAAATCATCTGCGTTGGACGAAATTATGCCGCCCATGCCGCCGAACATGATGTCGACATCCCGGATATCCCTCTCTTATTCATGAAACCGCCCAGCGCAGTGATTGGGAATGGCGACCGCATCCACTTACCCCCTCAGTCCACGCGAGTGGAGCATGAAGGAGAGCTCGCCATCATCATCGGTCAGAAAGCTCACGGGATTTCTCCTGCAGATGCCGGGCAGACTATCCTCGGATATACTGCGGCCAATGATGTCACCGCGAGAGACCTTCAACGACGCGATGGACAGTGGACGCGCGCCAAAGGTTTCGACACATTCTGTCCCCTGGGACCGTGGATTGAAACTGATCTCGATCCTGCCGACGTGCTCATCACGTGCTCGGTGAACGGTCAGATGCGTCAGATGGGATCCACGCGAGACATGATTTTTCCGGTGCACAGTTTGGTTGCATTTATCTCGTCCATCATGACCCTTTATCCCGGGGATGTCGTTCTCACCGGTACACCCGCGGGGGTGGGCCCACTCCACGAGGGTGATGAGGTGTCTGTTGAGGTCGAGGGACTGGGCAAACTGACCAACAGCGTCAAAGTTGATGTACGACAAAACATAATGTGAAGAACTCTGCAGCAATCTGCGGAGCAGCCAAGGAAAAAGCCTGAGCGGGGGTTCCCCCCCCATAAACTGCTTGCCCACCATCCCGGCAAGCTGCGGGGTAACCTGGCTTTTTCCCAAAAACTTGGAGGTATGCCATGGGGATAATGCCCGATCACTGGATTGTTAAGATGTCGCAAGAAGCGCGTATGATAGAGCCTTTCGAAGATGGACAGGTGCGAGATGGCGTCATCTCATACGGCGTCTCATCGTATGGATACGACATCCGTGTCGCCGACGAATTTAAAATATTTACAAATGTATATTCGACGATCGTGGATCCAAAAAACTTCGATCCTGCGTCGATGGTGGATTTCAAGGGGGATGTATGCGTGATCCCGCCAAATTCATTTGCGCTCGCCCGTACCGTGGAATACTTCCGCATCCCACGGAGTGTGCTCACCATCTGCGTTGGAAAATCGACCTATGCCCGCTGCGGCATCATCGTGAATGTCACCCCTTTTGAACCGGAATGGGAAGGGTTTGTCACGCTTGAAATTTCGAATACCACCCCTCTGCCGGCCAAAATTTACGCCAATGAGGGGATCGCTCAGGTACTCTTTTTCGAGTCTGACGAACCGTGTGAAACTTCGTATGCCGACCGGAAGGGAAAATACCAAAAACAGGAGGGGATCCTGCTCCCGAAAATGTAGCCTTGGTCAGGGCCGCCACGAAGGGCGGCCCCTACTGAAGATGGGCAACCAGCCGCAGGGGTGTCTCCTT
>CAZMZL010000379.1:0-1975 GCA_964570595.1 uncultured Anaerolineaceae bacterium
AAGGGGCCATAGACCGCATCTTTTACCGTACACGCGCCGACTACCGTTACGTGCTCAGTCACTTATCTCGCAGCCTGGTGATTACTCCCAACTTAAACCGGGTACTGAAGCTGCTCGAAGAATTGGTGGAAGAAGCGTTCAAGCCGCTAAGTTTCGTGCTGTATTTATACAACGACGACCAGGGAATTTACATCCCCCACAGCAACCTGCCGCACTCAAGAAAAACTTTAGCCCCCGAAAACCCCCTCATCAGTTATCTGACTAAAACCGCAGAAGCTATCTGGCTGCCCCCGGGAGTCAGATATCCAGAGGAGATCGCCTCTGAGACTGATTTGATCGCGAAATTAGGTTTCCAAATTTTCGTACCCTTGATCTACCAGTCTCGACTGATCGGTTTCTTAGCAATCGGGCCGCGGCGCTCTGGAGAACCTTATAACGGTGATGACTTAGATTTCCTCAATGCCGTAGCTGGGCAATCCTCGTTGGCTGTCGAAAATACACGCTTGTTCAGCAACCTGGAACAGACCTTGGATGAAACCCTGGAAATGAAAAACCTGATGGATGATATCTTCACTTCCATGCCTTCAGGGGTGATAACTACAGATCTAGCGAAAAAGATCACCTTATTCAATGAAGCCGCGCAGAGGATCCTTGGTTCAGAGTCGGCGGTTGTGTTGGGTAAATCCATGCGTGAGGCTTTACCAACGTTTTGGCCGGGATTGAAGGACATCACCAACTCAACCATCGAGCAGGGCTTGACCACACTGGGTCACGAATACTCTCCCACCAAACCTGACGGCAGCCAACTGCACCTGCGCCTATCAGCCACCCCTCTGCGGGATGCCCAATTGGACACGAAAGGCGCTACCCTACTGATCGATGACCTCACCGAACAACGAGAAATAGAGGAGGACCGTGAACGCATCCGGCAAACTTTCGGGCGCGTGGTTGCCCCGCGGGTACGCGATAGATTGTTAAATGACCCCAGCAATTTACGATTAGACGGGGTCAGCCAAACCATCACCGTCATGTTCGCCGATTTGCACAACTTCACCGCCTTCAGTGAGCGCACCCAACCAGACGAGCTTTTTGAAGTATTAAACTCATATCTCTCGCTGGCCGCGCAGGCTGTGCTGGATGAGGAAGGCACCCTGGATAAGTTCATGGGAGATGCGGTGATGGCCATGTGGAACGCCCCAGACGCGCAAAAGGACCACGCGCTTAGGGCTGTGCGCGCCTCCTTGGCGATGCAGCAAGCCATCAGGAACCATCGCGCCGAACAAGCTGAAGAGCACCAGCTTTATTTCAGTGTAGGTATCTCCAGCGGCGAGGCGGTTGTCGGCAACGTGGGCACCAGCGAACTCTTCAATTACACTGCGATTGGTGATACTGTCAATCTCGCCCAACGGCTGGAAGCCTCCGCGGATATTGGGCAGGTCCTGCTTACAGAAAATGTTTATAATTCAGTAAAAGACCACGTTACGGCAAAGAAACTAAAGCCCATAAAAGTGAAGGGTCGTAAACAAGCAGTGAACGTTTACGATCTTAAAAGCTTGAAAAAATAAACCATGTCATACTCCGGCTTGCTAGAGCGTTACGCTCACTTACTCGATCTACCCGCACACACCCGCGCAGTCACTCTGCAAGAGGGTGACACCCCGCTGATTCCCATCCCCAGGATAGCACAGGAATTAGGAGGAGGATTTGAGCTGTATGTCAAATTTGAGGGGCTAAACCCCACCGGCTCGTTCAAAGACCGCGGCATGACCGCCGCAGTGAGCGAAGCGCTGGGCAGAGGTGCTAAAACAGTTATTTGTGCCTCCACGGGTAATACCGCCGCCAGCGCGGCAGCCTACGCGGCGCGCGCCGGGCTGCGTGCTGTGGTGCTCATCCCGCAGGGTAATGTGGCCGCTGGCAAGCTGGCCGGAGCTGTGGCTTACGGGGCAGAGGTTATCCAGATACAAGGCTCCTTTGA
>CAZMZL010000380.1:0-1972 GCA_964570595.1 uncultured Anaerolineaceae bacterium
CTCCTGTGGCATCTGTCACCCCCTGAACGTTCAGAAGGTTGAGGATGTACCAATAAGTCGGGATTATCCAGCGTCGCTATACTCTCCTCGGGCGCTCAGGCCAGGGGATTCTGAGTGTCCACCATGGGCCGGAATCGGTGTTCAGCATCCGTCGGAATCGGTGTCCAGCATGCGCCGGAATATGCACTCTAATTTTGAAAACGAAAGATCGATATTCCTGTGAGCAATCACCGGAGAAGCAGTGACACCCTCATTCCCGGGGCTTTCTTTCTCCAGGAATGAGGGTGGGGAGATCAAAAAGATGAAGATATTCATACGGGCAGAAGCCGTCTTCTTTAAAGGCGATCTCCCATGCGTACTTCAAGACACGCCCACGCGCTGCGGGACATCGGCCCTCGATCGCTGCAGCTTGAAACGTTTTGCAGAGGTATCACCCGCGCCGACGCAATCCTGTCTAAGTTTCGTAAACGCGCGTGTCGGGCCTGAACGCGGCCCACGAAAACCAGAAGTGGTCTACTTTAACCACGGGGGTCAGTTGGCTTCCTTCAAGTTCCCCGCTGACGGCCTGGCCCAACACGTTCCATTCACTGCCGGTTTGTTCGTCGATGATGCGGTCTCCTTGTATGATGAAGGTGAGCGTCTGACCATCGATAGCCCTCATGAATACTGCGTTGGCGCCCACATCCTGACCGGCCGCCAGCGTGCTGCTATCGAGAGCCGAGGCAAGCCCGGACTGCCAGATCACCACAACATCTTTCCCTCCCACGGTATCATTCACCACTCCCTCTTCCACCAATATGTCGTTGGGATAGGCGACCGCATCACCATTTAGCTCCACTGTTGTGACGCGCGTCATGGGCGACAACTGCCCCGGCGTGCTCGGTCCATCATATAGGAAGGGGGAGCTGTTGATGTTGTCATACCCGGTGTAAGGATTGCTCCCATATCTTCGGGCATAGCCGGTTTCTCGGGACAGCACCTGGGCATCAGGATACGTTTCCATGGCTTCCGACCAACCTATGATCGAGGCGGGCAGAAAGGTCAACTGTTTCCCGGTGAGTTCCCCAATGACGGCATCACCTGTGGCTTGCTGCCACCAGCTCTCTGTCTGGCGATCATACATCAGCAGGTTGCTGAAACGCAGGCGGCCCGTGGTACCGAAATCAAGTTCCTTCCCATCCAGGGTGGCATCGAACACGATGGCAGTGTTGCATAAGGGGCAGAAAGTGACGGCTACGGCTCGCCCATCGACGATGTCGTTGACGATCTCGTGCCAGATCAAGATTTGCATCGGGTAGATACGGACTTCATCGTTCTCCTGGAAGATGGTGACCGGCTCGAGGTCTTCCAACCACTCATCTGCTTCCTGAACGCTGACGAATTTCGGGCTGTCGATCGCTGGAATGCCGTCTTTTGGCGGCCCCCCGGACAGGATCTCCGAATATGAAATGGTGTGTTTGCTGAAATCCGTGTCGAATTCGCGTTCAGCTCCCGGAGGCGGGTCTTCGGGAGGAAGGAGGGTGGAGTCGACCGCATCCGGGATCGTTGCCTCAGCTCCGTTTCCTAATTCATCAGTGCTTGATCCCGCAGTCGGCTGCTGTACTTCGCCCTCAGAAACCACAGGGCTTTCCTCTGGCCCCCCGCTTTTCGTTTGGGCGCATGCAGATGCAAACACGGCCAATATCAACGTTAAGATCGCCAGACGTATCGTTCGACGGGTATTCATATGCTTACCTCCATGAGATCTCACCATCCCAGTCCGTAGGATTGTGATGGATCGCGTCGTAGGGTTTCGATCGTCACGAAATTGTCGTGACCGGTCGATTGAGCCATCGACAAGTCGAGTCTACGATAGGACATCCTGACGCATGGTAAGTCTTACTACACAGGCGAAACTCTTCATCTCCTTCTCATCTTCTGTTCTGGGACGAAGGGATCATTCGACTGCCTGGTACAGGGCCTGACCGCCGGC
>CAZMZL010000381.1:0-1720 GCA_964570595.1 uncultured Anaerolineaceae bacterium
CTCGGTTTAGCATCAGGGCTTATGGCCCATCCTGGTCATTCATGACGATCTCCCCGTCTTTTATCACCAGGAGGAGATTGTTCTTATCCTCAAGCGCACGTATGTTGGCCAAGGGATTGGCCTTGCAGACAACGATATCTGCCAGTTTGCCTGCCTCCACTGTGCCAACACGCTCCTGCCAACCCAGACATTCGGAGGCGACTCTGGTTGCAGCCACGATGCTATCCATAGGCGATATCCCCAGGTCGCACATCAACCCCAACTCTCGCAAATTGGTGCCGTGAGGGCTGAGGGGTGCATCGGTGCCCATCGCGATTCGAACTCCGGCTTTATGGGCCTTGATCATGCTCTCTCGGTGGATCTCAATGCATTCCAGCACTTTCCGGACGCCCCATTCGGGGATGTCGCCGGTGGCATCATTTGCTTCCAATATGGCTACTGGAGCCAGAAGGGTGGGAACCAGAAAAGTGCCGCGCTCCAGCATCAACTCGATCGCCTCATCATCCAGAGAGTTTCCATGCTCGATGGAGTGAATACCTGCTCTCACCGCGTTCTTGATGCCCGGCGCTCCCTGTGCGTGTGCGATAACTTTGATCCCCCGCCGGAAGGCCGCCTCCTGCACCATCACCTCCAACTCTTCCGGGGAAAATTGGGTGAACTCCGGATGATCGGTTGGACTGAGCGTTCCGCCTGTGGCGCAGATCTTGATCACTTCCGCCCCGGCTCGTAACACCTCGCGCACCTTTTTTCGTACCTCATCAAGACCGTCGCAGATTCCATCCGGCCTGCCGGGGTAGGCAGGAAAGAGATGGTACTCGTTGCCAGAGGTCATCCAGTAGTCGAGGTGACCTCCGGTGGTGCTCAAAACGGTGATGCTGATTTGCATGCGCGGGCCCACAACCAACCCTTGCTCCACGGCTTGCTTGATGCCGAGATCGGCGCCGCCGGTGTCTCGAACGCTTGTCACACCAGCCTCAAGTGTGCGCCGCATGTAGGCGATCGCTCGGAAAAAGGTCAGTGATAATGGGGTGGTGAGGAGGTTCATCACCCCTACGTCTTCAAGGACAAGATGCACGTGACAGTCGATAAAACCAGGTAAGATAAAACCACCGCCGAGGTCGATTTCGGTGAGCTGTTCATCGGGCAATCGAATGTCGTCTTGATGAGCGACAGCGCGTATGTGGTTTCCTTCGATGAGTACGGCGGCGTCCGATAGGGGCTGGCCACCGTTGCCGTCAATCAGTGTGCCATGGCGAAGAAGCAAGTGTCTCATTTTTCATCCTTTTTATCTGTGCCATCCACCAAGCCAGGGCATCATGCCTGATGACCTGAGGAGTATATAATACGGAAGTTGGCAATGGCAACTCCACAAAGCTGTGTCCGGGTGTTGAACGATGGCCGGGTGGATGTAACAACGAGTGATGAGTTGTCGAAGTGAAATACCTCTTCCGGTGTCGGTGCATGTTCTATCCCGCGGGTTGTTCGGCGAATTAGAACCGCGGGGGTAGGTGCAGCCTATGGTAGTGTCAGGATCCACAGCGCAATCATTCCCACAAGCAGAGTCAGCCAGGTGTTGCGAAATCGCCAGGCGACGATTGCAGCTAACGCGGCTGCAATCGTCCTGGGATTGATAAGGGAGATATCCCCCAACTCATTGGGCCGAATTAGCAAGGGTGCGATGAAAGACAAGCGAGCTACAACAGTCACTATCGTTCCACCC
>CAZMZL010000381.1:1730-1959 GCA_964570595.1 uncultured Anaerolineaceae bacterium
GGAGATATCCCCCAACTCACTGGGCCGAATTAGAACCGGGGCGATGATGGCCGAGATAACCGCTGGAGGAACATATTTCAGCCCCCTGCGGACGGTCGGAGGCAGGCGCTCATAGCCCAGCAAGGGTGCGATGAAAGACAAGCGAGCTACAACAGTCACTATCGTTCCACCCAGGATGATCCCAACGATCGAAATCGTTTTCAAAATTACCGCCTTTCCTCACTTCCGT
>CAZMZL010000382.1:0-1958 GCA_964570595.1 uncultured Anaerolineaceae bacterium
GTCTATCATTGGGATCCCCAGCGCGAAGCCCGCCTGGTGCTTGGCACAACCGATCCACGGCACCCACTTATCTCTGAGATGGGGCAGTGGGGCAAGGTGTACGTCACGGGCGAATTGAAGGTGATCAACCTCCCAAAGAATCACGACTTCAAAGAGATACGCCGCTCCCCTGCGCAAGTTCGTGCAACTCTAGAAGGTATGGGGAATGAAAACGTGGTTGCGTTCCAGACCCGCAACCCGATGCACCGCATTCACGAGGAACTGACCAAGCGCGCCACGGAGGAGGTTGATGGCAGTTTACTGATCCATCCTGTCGTAGGCATGACCAAGCCCGGCGATGTGGACCACTACACACGTGTGCGCGTTTATAAAGCACTGGTCGAAAATTATTACGATCCAAGCTCGACCGTACTCAGTTTGCTGCCTCTCGCAATGCGCATGGCAGGTCCACGGGAGGCATTATGGCACGCCATCATTCGACGCAATTACGGCGCAAACTTTTTCATCATCGGCCGCGATCATGCCGGACCAGGAAAAGACAGCCGTGGGATACCCTTCTATGGGCCTTATGAAGCCCAGATGATGCTCGCTCAATATGGGGATGAGATCGGTGTACGACCGATTGAATTCAAAGCGCTTTCCTATTTGGTAGATGAAGACCGCTATGAAGAACAGGATAAAATTCCAGAGGGCGCGAACACCTACACCATATCTGGAACCCAGGTGCGTGAAGATTATTTAACCAAAGGAAAAACATTACCCGAGTGGTTCACCCGCGCGGAGACAGCCGAAATCCTGAAAGAAATGTACCCCCCGCGCCACGAACAGGGATTCTGCATCTGGTTCACCGGCCTCAGTGGTTCTGGCAAATCCACTACCGCAGAGGTACTGACTTCGCTGATGCTCGAACGCGGCAGACAGGTTACCGTCCTGGACGGCGACGTAGTTCGCACCCACCTTTCCAAAGGCTTGGGGTTCTCACCAGAAGATCGTGATACAAACATCTTGCGAATTGGTTTCGTAGCCGGAGAGATCGCCCGCCACGGAGGTTCCGTAATTTGTGCGGCTATCAGTCCTTATAGGGTGAGCCGAAACGAAGCCCGTAAAATGGTCGGCGACGACCACTTCATCGAGGTATTCGTCGACACGCCGATCGATGTTTGTGAACAACGCGATGTGAAAGGATTGTACGCGCGAGCCCGTCGCGGTCAGATCACAGGATTTACCGGCGTAGATGACCCCTACGAGGAACCTCTGAATGCGGAGATCACCCTCAACACCGTCGATGCCACGGCTGAGGAGAACGCCCATATGATCGTTGATTATTTAGAATCCTGCGGCTTTATCTTGCCGGATGGCGGGAATAATTCACGAGAAGCTGGCGATAGGGGAAACGATCGTCCGGCAGCAGAAAATTAGATCTAACTTAGGAATGACCGAAACTTCTAAACTTTTCGACTTACAAGACAGGGTAGCCATCGTAACCGGGGGTACCGGTTTGCTCGGTAAGGAGTTCTGCAAGACGCTTACCGCAGCCGGTGCCAGTGTGGTTATCGCAGATATCAGCAGCCACAAAGCCCAGTCCCTGGCTGAAGAACTGACACATGCCGGGTATGACGCCCTGGCAGTGCCCACGGACGTCACCTCGCTGGATTCAGTTCGCCAGATGGTTACAACAACACTGGATGTTCTAGGACGAGTGGATATCCTGGTAAACAGCGCTGTCCTCGACCCAAAATTTGATCCCGAGCACTTACAAAAAGAGGGTTCCGAATCAGGGTCCGGCGCTTTCGAATCTATCCCACTTGACTTATGGAACCAGGCGCTTGCGGTCAACTTGAGCGGTGTATTTCTTTGCTGCCAGGCCGCTGTTCAGCCAATGTTAGCCCAGGGCAGCGGAGTGATCATTAATCTCTCTTCCATTTATGGTCTCGCGGCTCCTGACCAGCGAATATACC
>CAZMZL010000383.1:0-1940 GCA_964570595.1 uncultured Anaerolineaceae bacterium
ATTATGCCGGGCAAAGTAAACCCGGTCATGGCGGAGATGCTGAATATGGCCATGTATCATGTCATCGGCGCTGATTGGACCGTCGCGCTCGCCTCTCAAGCAGGTCAACTCGAGCTGAATGTCATGATGCCCATCATCGCACACAACCTTTTCGAGATGATGCAAATTACGATCGGTTCGATGCGGGCATTCACCGAAAAATGCGTCCTTGGGCTAAGCGCCAACCGTGAAAAGGCCGAAGCCTGGCTGGAAAAAAACGCGATCGTGGTCACGGCTCTAAATCCTCTTATCGGTTATGAGGCCGGTGCGGGAATTGTAAAAGCAGCCAATAATGAAGGGAGATTGGTGAAGGATGTGGCGATGGAAATGGCATCCAGAGGGGAGCTGAGGGCTCGAAACGAAGACCGCACGATAGGCCCGGAGGAGATTGAAGCTGCGCTGCAGAATGTGGGTCGACTCACACACGGAGGCATCATCGAGAGTTGAGACGGTTCTGATGAGCCGGAGCCTGACCGTTGAAAGCATAGCTGGAGGCATATGCCATTGCCGCGCTCACCTCTCATTTGGTGACGATGCATGATTAGCTTTAAAGAGCATCAATGGAACGAGCTTTTAGGCCACCTCAACCGATGTCTGCCTGAGGAAGCGTGCGGGCTTATCGGGGGTGAAGGTGAGGAAGTATATACGCTTTACCCGGTCACGAACATTCTTCACAGCCCAATTCGCTTTACGATGGACCCTCAAGAACAAGTTAACGCTTTGTATTCGATGGAGGAGGAGGGGGAGTGTCTCCTCGCTATTTACCACTCGCATCCGACTGGGCCGACCGGACTGTCTTCAACCGATATCGAAGAATATGCCTACACCGAAGCCGCGCAGCTCATTTTTTCTCCGTGTTCGGATACCTGGCGTTGCCGTGCTTTTAGGATCGTTTCTGCGGTATGGGAGGAATTTGACATCCGAGTCGAACCTCGGTGAACAAATCATCCTGATCGGTCATGTCAGTAAAAGGATGGCAAGAAGTCCTGACGATCCGACGATGACCAGTTCGACCCAGCGGGCGCGATTGAACTTACCTTCACGTTGGATGTCCAACAACCCATTCCCGATGTAAACAAGGAGACCGAGGATGAGGGCATACCTGAGGGATGCCACCGGCCAGTAATGCAGCGCCCATCCAATCTGCGCGCTGATCCATCCGATCATCCCGGCGAAATACAACGCTCGCATCCCCTCCTGATTTTCCAACCTCTGAAGTCGCCAGACGACGGCTCCACTGGAGAGGAAAATGACGGGCACGAAGAATATGGCACGCATGCCAGTCGAACGAACGACGAAAAAGACGCCGATGAGAAGTGTGAAAGCGAGGGTCTTAAGGATGACGGCTGCGAGATCGTATCGAGGGTCATCGGCGTCGGTGACGATAAACTCCGCTAGCAGCACTCCCATCAATAGGGTTGCGGTCAGCGGAACGCCAATCCATAAGGCAGGACCTTCAGGTAGACGTGTGAGAACTGCTCCGGCCGCGAGGGCGGCCAGACCGGGAATAACCAGATGTTCGAGGGATGGCTGATCCTGATCATACCCGGGATGAGATCTAATCAGCCAGTCTGCGCCGGTAGCGGTAATTACGGCAGCCAGCGCGAGCATCATGGTACGGGTATTGATGTCGAGGTGGACGAATAACCCAACAACTTCAAATTCAGTTTGAAGGGAGGGAAGCACCACGATTCGGATTAAGGTGTAGGTCAAGGCGACCAATGCTGTCATCGCGCTGAGGCGGTTACGATCAGGCTGAGGCAGTCCCTTGAACATGCACGCATTCTAGCACTACATCGATTTGCTTGTCTACGTGACGATGTCCGTCGATGGGGTCGCAAAACGAGCAAGCAGATGAAGCGGGGGCGGCCCCGTGAGACCACGCGTAATGAGAACAATTC
>CAZMZL010000384.1:0-1924 GCA_964570595.1 uncultured Anaerolineaceae bacterium
ATTCCATTACAGTGAGATGATGAGCCTTCAAGCCAGTAACGCACAAAAGGCCGCTCAGCAGTTGGGCATACCCATTGGTGTCATAAGCATTGCCAAACCCGAAATCGAACTTGCTGATGCCGTGATCGGGAAACGCCCAGAGGGCGAATCTGGCGTGATGTATCGCGGAAGGGCTGTGGACAAGCTGCTCCAATTTGCGAAACCACAAGCCTGGGACAAATTAACTGAGTGCCCATACGAGGATCTGCGTGATCCGGGTCGTGTTCATCTGGATCCTCTCGGAAATCTACACATCTGTCAGGGGATTTCGATTGGAAACTTGTTCCATAGACCCCTGTCGGAAATTTGGGCCAACTTCGTCCCAGAGGATCACCCAATCATTGCCCCCCTGCTCCGCGAAGGTCCTGCCGAACTGGCACGCAATTACGACGTTCCAATGCAGCCGACCTATGCAGATGCATGCCATTTATGCTACACGACTCGGGAATTATTGCGCCAGCGGTTCCCAGAGTTCTTACTCCCAGACCAAATGTACGGGGTCATAGGGAGTCAATAAATTAAGCGCTCACACAATTAATATTTCTCATCGACCCGGTGCAAAACGAGTGCGTGAGAACTTCGGCTTATACTTATTGCCGAGAGAGTGATGTCTTAGGGAGCAGCATATGAGTAAAACTGTAAGCTCTGAAATTCACCTTAAACGTCGACCTGACGGAATTCCCAAAGAGAGTGACTTTGAGCTGGTCGATGTTCCGATCCCTGTCCCAGCCGATGGCGAAATCTTAGTTCGCAATATCTACATGTCCGTCGATCCATACATGCGGGGACGGATGACCGAGCATGAGAGCTACGTATCACCTTTTCAACTTGGCGAGCCAATGAGTGGCGGTTGCGTTGGGCGGGTCGTTGAATCGAACAACGATTCTTTCCGGGTTGGTGATTACGTTCTTGGAAACTATGGCTGGCGGGAATATTTCACTACCAGCGGTAAATCACTCTTGCCGATTGACCCATCGATCGCACCGATCCAGACTTTTTTAGGAACAGTCGGCATGCCGGGCATGACGGCTTATGTCGGCCTCTTGGACATCGGACAGCCGAAGGAGGGTGAAACGGTTTTCGTCTCCGCTGCAGCCGGCGCAGTCGGAAGCGTGGCGTGCCAGATCGCGAAGCTAAAGGGCTGTCACGTTGTTGGAAGTGCTGGTTCTCCTGAAAAGATCGAGTGGCTTTTGGATGAGGCCGGTATCGATGCTGCCTTTAACTATAAGGAGGTTGGCAGGATCAGTCGGGAGTTGAAAAAACTGTGTCCCGGTGGGATCGACATATACTTTGAGAATGTCGGCGGTGAGCCTCTCGAAGCCGCACTACAACTTATGAACAACTACGGTCGTGTCGTAATGTGTGGCTCGATCTCCAACTACAATGATCGGAAGCCTCCTCCTGGCCCACTAAACCTCGGATTTGTCGTCACCAAACGACTCACCCTCAAGGGCTACATCATCTCGGACCACTATGACCGGTTGCCGCAATTCTATTCGGACATGATGACCTGGATTGCAGCTGGAGAGATGAAATGGCGGGAGACGATCCTTGAGGGGATCGAGAGCGCCCCCAAGGCGTTCATCGGTCTTTTTAAAGGCGACAACATCGGTAAGATGCTGGTGAGAATCGGCCCGGATCCTACCGCGTGAAGAGGTTGATATAGCAAAGAGTGTGGAGTGCATCGGGCCTAAGCTTCGCTTAGGTTAGCCGATGCAACCTGAGCTTTGCTCAGGCGTGAGCCGCTGGACTCCTGACTCGAATGAGAAGGAATGGGTCATTACGATAAGTAGCAACCATAAACTTCCCAAACTGATTCGGTCACCATAAGACATGACCTCAGACCAAATAACGAAGCGCAATCTTGCTCCCAAACTCTTCCGCC
>CAZMZL010000385.1:0-1923 GCA_964570595.1 uncultured Anaerolineaceae bacterium
GCTATCGGTGAAGCCCGCGAGTACCGACGGGATGACCATCCCGTCCGGGTCGCGCCGTCGCACCGCCTCTTCGATCGCGCGCCATAGCGCCGTGTCGCGAGGCGACTCGGACGTGTCGAAACGGAGAATCGTCTCGATCTCGATGCTCGGGTCGTCGATGACGTCACGCAACGTGGCGATGAACAGGTCCGCGTCGTGACCTGCGGTCCAGAGATGATTGGGGGGGCTTGATCGATCGCCCGAGCCGCTTGATCGGGTCATCGACGCATCCTGGAACCTGCAGGATGGCGATCCTTTTGGCGCCCGCACAACCCGTAAATACGTCGGTGGAGAGAAAGCACCCCGATTCGATGTTGTGTCGGGGGACAACCAGCGCCCTTGGTACCGGTGGTATCCAACACGGCATGAAAGGCTTCATCGGGATAATTGCTTGCCTGCTGGTCCCACCTGGCGAGGTTCAGGTAGTGGTTCTCCAGGGTCGTAGACGCAAGCATGAAACCATAGACTTCCACATCCTGGGGAATGTCCGATTCGCCATCATCGAGGTTATGAAAACTGATCGATTCGAACGGAACCTCGAGCGGGATGACCCACGGCACCGACCGGGGACATTCGATGGAATAGAAGATGCTGTCGGGACCCATGAGAAATTCATCCGAATCGACATAGTACATCGCGACCTGGAACAGACGCGCCCCAATGCAGTCGCGTGGTTTGATGGCCCAGTTGCGCATTTCCCCGGCGTCGATCTGCCACGCGTAGGCGCCGGCAGTGCTCGTATCACGCACGATGAAGCGAAGGTCACCATCCTCTTGTTCCGCTTTTGTTAGCCAGGATTGGTAACTCCGGCACGGTGGAAAGCCGCTGCCAATGGGACAATCACTGGTTGGATCCCAGACCAGGTTGGGCTGCGGATTATCGCCGCCGGGGCCGACTGTAAAGCCCTGGTAGGGTGAACAGAAGAGCAGCTGTCCAATCAGATTCTGCGCATCGGATGGCAGGTGCTGCTTGCAAATCTCGGGGTCAAAGGACACCGAGGGAGTAAAAAAGGGCATGGTTGGGTCGTCCTTGAAAATGTCGATTTTCCCCATCCCGGGATTCTGTTTAAAGCCTCCGAAGTCACCCCCCAAAGGATGACATTGAATGCCAGAGATTGCACTGCATGGAACTTCAAGAATGGAACAGCCTTCTTTTCTTCCATCAGCAGCACAATTAAGGCGACAATTGGAATTGGATAGCCGATCGCGGCCCACAACCGATCTGAACTATCAACTTCTGGTGATTCTCCCATTGGAACACACCTCCTGGTCTGAGAATGATGCGGGGTGAGTGGTATGATGGTTTTTCACTCTCGACGCAGCTTCGTGTCTCGTCTGAATCTGACCTACAACGAGACGCGAATTAAATATGCATCTCTCCCGCTTGGTATGCATACGAATACATAAAGCGCCAAAACGTCGCGGTCAGACCAGTTGCTCATCTTTCCAGAAACCACACACAGGACGTACGATCGCCCTGGTCGTCGGACTGTTGCTGTGCATCGGGGTTCTCTGACGTGGTGCCAGAATCTCGATTTCCGTGAGCCGCCGGCAGTATGCGCACATGCCGGCGAACCTCGCCTGATGGACGACCTGACGCTCGTCTACAGTGAGACCTCGCTGCCCGACGACCGCCCGCCGGAGGTCGTGATCACCCTGCCCGAGGATGGCGCTTCCTTCGTCGGCGGCTCGATCGACGTCCGGGCGGAGATCTTCGAGGACCGCGAGTTGGTCTCCGTGGAATACCTTCTGAATACAAGATTTCTGACGTTTGATGTCGGTTTCTCACCCGTGGCCGGCGAGCCGACGCGCTACCTGATCGGCTTCAGCCTCGCCGCCTCTGAATTGCGCATCGGATTCAATCGTATCGTCATCCAAGCGGTCG
>CAZMZL010000386.1:0-1904 GCA_964570595.1 uncultured Anaerolineaceae bacterium
GGCGCGATGGGTGAACATGGCCCCGCCGTTCACGTCGCCCAGCGACCAGATGTTCCCGGCCGTCGTTCTGAGTTGGTCGTCGGCGCGGATGAAGGAGCCCTCCATCTCGACCCCCGCCAGCTCCAATCCCAAGTCATCCACTCGTGCGACTCTTCCGGCGGCGAAGAGGATCTCCTCGGCTGCGAAACGCACCGGTTCGCCGTCGATCTGCGCCATGACAAAACGTAAGCCCCCCTCGCCCCCGGCTTCGATCACCGGCGCCGACGTGCGCACGTCGATCCCCTCGGCGCGCAGTACCTCCGCCAGTTCTTCGGAGAGCTCCGGTTCCTCGTGCTTCATCAGGCGGGCGGCGCGGCCGAGCAGGACGACCTTCGTCCCGTAGCGGGCGTACATCTGGGCGAACTCTACGCCGACGTACCCGCCTCCGATGACGATCATCGACCCGGGCACCTCTTTCAGCTTGAGGGCCGCGTTGTTGGTGAGATACCCGGTCCGCTCGAGCCCCGGGATCCTCACTGGCGCGCTTCTCGCGCCGACGGCAAGGATCGTCTTTTCGGCATGGATGACCCCTCCATCCACGCGGATCTCGACCGGAGAGAGAAACTCGGCGCGGCCTTTTATGAAGTTGATATTCTTATTTCTTTCCAGCGCCTCGTAGATGCCTTTGTGGATCCCGGCGACGATGCCGTCCTTGCGAGCCACGGCCGCCGCCAGGTCGAAGGACAACGCGGAAGGATCGACGCCGCGCACACCGAACTCCCCGGCGCGATCACGGACCAGATGCATGACTTCGGCAGACCTTAACAAGGTCTTGGTGGGGATGCACCCCTCATTCACTCAGGTGCCGCCCACCTCCAGCATCTCAATCAGGGCGACTCTGGCGCCCAGGCGGGCGGCCATGTGTGCAGCCGGCAGCCCTCCCTGCCCGGCGCCGATGACAACCAGATCAAAGGATGGGGTCATGGGTATGATTCCTTCCTAGTTATCGATTTTCGCCGCAAGCGCATCTGCGATCATCGTCGCGGTCGGTACGCCGCGCATGCCATCAGGAGTCTGATAGACACGGCAGCCGAGCGCGTAATCCTCATGATCGACAGGAAAGAGATCTTCCCCATTAATGCGAATGCTGGGAGATCCGACGAAACGCTGTTGTTTCGCTTCATCATCAGTCTCCACCCGGACAAGTTGTACGCCGGCCTGCAGGTTTTGCTCATTCAGGACCGTTTCAAGTAGCTCCTGCGCCACCTCCCAGGACGGACAGCCTTCAAAGTACAGTAATTCGATCGTTGGAACGTCACTCATGGTGTTCCTCCTTTAGATTGCACGATGTTAATCCACGAAATCCTTCTTGCGTTCATCCAGTTGAATGACATGGCAGATACATGATTTCATTTGAATGTCATTCGGAAGCGTGGTCCCGATCTCGACCAGACCACCGAGCTCATTCCGCAGTTGTTCAAGCCCATGAATACGCTCGGATATGTGGTCGATTTTGTTCTGCATCAGCTCCATGACATAGCTGCACGGCGGTTCGTCCCGATCGCGGAAGGCGAGGATCTCCTCGATATCCTCCAGAGAAAAATCAAGCGCCCGCGCGCTGCGAATAAAGCGCAGAGGTTCGAGATCCTCTTCGGAGTAGATCCGTTATCCGTCCGCAGCGCGCTCCACAGGCGGCGTGAGATTGATCTCCTCATAGTAGCGGATGGTTGTTGTGGACAACCCGGTCTGCATGCTGGCCTCGCCAATTCGGATCATGTCAATCCTCCTGGCGGGAAATATAACCCCGAAGGAAAAGATGACTGAATCCTTACGTCGTATTCATTGTGAGCAGCAGCCGAGGGACTTCTGGTTCCGGTGATCAATTCTGGGTTCCCATGAAGAAGGCGCGTTGAAGATCGATCACA
>CAZMZL010000387.1:0-1882 GCA_964570595.1 uncultured Anaerolineaceae bacterium
ATCGAACTCGAAGAACTCCTGCGAGTGATGCTGGTGAAGGCGACCACTCTCTTTGAGGCTGGAGGCGGCGAAATATTTTTAAGAGAAGAGGCCGAGGGCGGGTATCGAAAAGCGATCCACCATGGTGATGCTGCGGACTCTTTCTGGCTAAAGGATAGATTTCGTTCAGGGGAAGGGTACATTGGTGAGGTCGCCGAAACCAAGACGCCGATCTGGAATATTCAACTGGATGAGAATACGCCACAATTAAACCCGGCGGTGCTCCCCCTGGGATTTACACAGTTGATCTGTGTGCCTCTGACATCTCCGAGTGGGATTGTCGGTGTTTTGACGCTGGGGTTCAGAGTCGAACGCATCATGGAGGAACGCGAGAAGGGGCTCCTCGAAGCCGTCGGTGCGGGTGTGGGGATCTCGGTTGAAAATGTGAGGTTATACCGGCAAGCAAAGCGGGTGGCTGTTTTGGAAGAGCGTGAACGCATCGGGATGGATTTGCACGATGGGGTCATTCAATCCATCTATGCGGTAGGGCTCATGCTGGACAATCTCGGATTGTCCGTCGATGACGACCAGATTGAAGCGCACAATCTTCTCGAAGGCGCTATCGATGGACTCAATACGACCATCCGTGATATACGCGCCTATATCCTCGATCTTCAACCAAGCCGTATTCCGATGGATGATCTCGGAGAAGCGTTGGAACGCCTTACCAGGGAATTCAAGGCCAATACCCTGATCGATACGGAAGTGATCATTGAACCCGAGGCCGTGACCATGTTTGAGAATCACAATGCCTCCAGCCTCTTCCTGATTGCGCAGGAAGCGCTTGCGAATACGGCCAAGCATGCAGGTGCAACTCGAGTACTGCTTAGCTTGCGCTGCGTAGATGACGATGTTGTGTCGATGCAGATCATCGACAACGGCCGCGGTTTTGAAGTCGGAACGGCCACGGCCGTATTAGGGCATGGACTGTCAAATATGGAAGAACGGTCCCACCATATTGGAGGGGAATTCGAAATTGTTTCAAGCACCGGGGATGGCACGACCATCACAATCCGGGTACCGGTAGAATAACCTTCACGCATAGCGCCCTGAAGCCTAAACTAGCCTCAATCTATCATAAAATCCCCTTCGTAAAGGCAACAATCTCGCGTGACAGGTTTCACCGGACATCGGGAAGGAGTTCACTTCAACTCACTTCATTGTGCATCCTATACTTGGTATAGATCATAGGACGGGAGAATTTGTTGCCAGCCCTTAAGCTCTACATCGTCGATGAGCATCAGAGTGTCCGCACAGCGCTCGCTGAGCGGCTTGATCGCGCCGACGAGGTGCAGGTCATGGGGCATTGCGGGGATGCTGGGGAAAGTGTTGAGCAGGTCAGGATCACAGAACCCGATGTCGTCCTCATTGAGGTCAAGAGGAAAGATGGCATGGGGCTGGAGCTGATCCGGCAGGTATCCACGCTTCCCGGCCGACCGAAAGTCGCCGTTCTCACAAGCTATCCTTCCGATTGGGAGCAAGAAGCTGCTTCCCGGGCAGGGGCGAACTACTACTTGCTGAAGGATATCGACCTCGATGAGCTCATCGGGAGTATCGTCTCATTGGTTGATGAATAGCTATAACTTAAGTCGGTTAGCAGAGGGGGCAATCCCATAAGGGAAAGATTTCGGATAAATCCATCACAGTACGGGTGATGACGTTGATGTGAGAACTGACCATTCTACCCTCACCCAGAGCCTTCTCCCCGAATAAGGAGAGGGTCTTTTAATGATGCGGTCCATCATACCATCTGTAAATGATTGGGCATGAAAATCCATTTGAAATCGTAGCGACGCCCTGTTCTCGAGGTTGATCGCCGATTGGATCAGGTCTGCTCCTGATG
>CAZMZL010000388.1:0-1870 GCA_964570595.1 uncultured Anaerolineaceae bacterium
ATCGTGATCCAATCCCCGATCGCCACCATCTGGTTTGCAGATAACTGGATGCTGGCGATAAATCCCAGGATGAGATCACGAAAGATGATGCTGATCACGGCTGCCAGCGCTCCGAGCGTGGCGAGCAGCGTGGATGTGTTGATCTCTAGTGGAATGGCGATGATTAAAAAACCACCAATGGCATATACACCTATTTTCGCTCCCTGCACGAGGCTTTTGATGGGAATATTCCCCGAGAACTCCAGTGTTCGGTAAACATCTTCAACGACATCCAGGAACGAACTCATGGCCAATGTGATGTCCGCAATGATGAACATCCCAACGAAGTTTCTGAGGATTGTGATGATGATGAATTCTTCCTCACCCAAGATCAGCGGGAGCAAAATCCAGAGCACCGTCGCTGGGACCGTGTACGTTAGCTTGTGAAATACTCTCCGACGCTTGAGAGCTTCAGCCCAGTTTGGATTCGATCGCGCGATGAGGCGGATAGAGACCCTGACGAAAAGGTAGCGCGCCAGGAGATACGAGATGAAGGTGGAGGCAAGGAGGATGACAAGCCAAACTGGAATAGACGCAATCTGTACAACTTCCTGGAACGAAACAATAAAGGTGTTCAAGATCACGACCATCCCAAAAACTGATCCTGCCAATACATCCATCTGCATATCGGTTCTTACCTCGTCAATCCGTAAGCTCGGGTCTTTTTTGCTGCACTTATTTTACCTGGGGAGGGGTAATCAGACCTCCAATAAGAAGTCTACCAATTCCTCAAGGCGTTTAGGTGATCGCACCCCGTTATCTTCTCCGCCGGCCGATGCTGATATAGTACAACAATTGAAGCAGCGCGGTTACCGCAGCGGCGATGTACGTGGATGCGGCCGCCGTGAGGACCCTTTTGGATCCCTGCTCGTCCGCGGGGACGACCATCAATCCGCTCTCCCGCAGCAACAGGATCGCTCGACGACTGGCATCGAACTCTACCGGCAGGGTAACAAATGCGAAGATGACCATCAAACCGTAAAAGATGATGCCGACATAGAACAATCCAAGGATGTTAAAGAACAATCCAATGAAGATGCAGAAGAAGGCGATCTGCGGGCTGATCGACACCGCCGGCAGGAGCACATTCCTCATCTTGATGAAGATCGAATTCTGCTCGTGCTGCTGGGCATGGCCCAGTTCATGAGCGACGATGGCCATAGACGCAATGGAGGGGTTTTTCGCTGTGCCCTCGGACATACGCACCGTGTGGCTGCGAGGGTCATAGTGATCCGTCATCCGCCCGGGAATCAATTGGAATTTAATGCTCGAGCTGGAGGTCCTTGCGGCGCTCACTTCGAGTTCAAGCTGTCTCTTCTTTGCTTCGAATTCCTCGGAGTTGATCACCCCTTTACGCTGCAGTTCGGCAAGCCTCGCAATCTGTCCGTTTTGCGGCGCCGGATCCGGATAATAACCGGTCGTACCCAGACCGGTTCTACGCAGAATCTGATCGCCGATCTGAGCACCCGTCAAGCCCGATCCATTTCGAATCTTGCTCCACTTTTTATAAGTAGAACTTACGAATAACTGTGCGCCGATCGAAATGATGAGGGTGATAAAGAATATCATCAGGTAGAGCGGGTCGATGTACCAGAACATAACGGGCTTCCCTCCTTCGGCTTGCTGTAATGATAAACAAGTGCGGCCTTGTGAAAACGACGACATTCTCGAATATGATGTGTAATCTCACGATGGAGAGCGGATATCTGCAAGGGAGTTCCAGAGAGTGGCCACGAGAATCGAGCCTATATCCCGAGCAGGAATCTCAGGCTGAGACACGCGCGGGTCCCCGGCGAATTCTCCACCGCTTAATCAGCTTGTAAAACTCCAC
>CAZMZL010000389.1:0-1855 GCA_964570595.1 uncultured Anaerolineaceae bacterium
GGCATTCAGGTGAATGGTTGTTTGGCAATGCTGACTGGCCTCCACGAGCCTCTCTCGCAATTGGCGTACGAAGCGTTGGATGCGCTCTCCGTTTGGCCCTAGAGAATCTTCTGGGTCGGCATTGCCAACAGTATAAGCCAGGGTTGAGACCTGATCGTGTATTACAAGCGACTGCCCGCGTTTGATGGGCATCTGGAGGGGGACCGCTTTCGATGGGAATGGCAATTCGAATTCCTTGGCGATAACCTCGACCTCCGTAACATCCTGAACCATGGATACGGCCGACAATAATGCCTGGCTTAGGCCATGGCGAAGAACGGGATGGATCGGACGTTCAACCTCTGCCTGTTCTTCGAGTGTATGTGCGGCATCCGCTTCTGAGGTAGAGAGAAATCCGGTGATGATCGCCCGGCGGGAGATCCTTTGCGACCCTCTCTCAGGCAGGGGTATGGGTTTATTGATGGTCACAGTTTCCCTTAAAGATTCTAGCCTGGTGGCCAACTCGCGGAAAGCGGTCAACTTCTGTCCCACCAGAAACGGGACAACGCTCGCTTCAATCGTGGCAATACCTTCGCCGATTAGAAAACGGGATTGGAATTTGGGCGGATCGTCAACTTTTATATCTTCACACGAACCCCAAGCGATCTTTGAATCATCGATCACAATGCCAACCAGGATCGTCCCAGCTCCTTGGCTGGTTGTTCCCAAACCTGGTATGGTTAAAATCGAAGTGATAAGTGGAGATCTTGACATGGTTGAAGAGCTTCGAGCCCGCAATCAGTCTCTTTTGGCAGGATGCGGTTTCATAACCCTTATTGGAGTAATTGCCCTGGCAGGTTTTCTGATATTACTATTTGTACGCGATCGACAATCAGCCCAGTATCCCGGGTCTGTACCCCTTTCCAACCACAGCAACTACAAGGGCCTGCCGTTTGAGTACCGGTGGGATAATTCTTATCGCACATCTGATAATTTCACGGATGTTTACAATTGGTACTCTGTTACCTTCGATTTGGGCGCCGAGGCGCGAGCCAACGGTGAGTGTATATTACTTGAGGGGTCGAAATCACAATTTACCTTCAGCCGTTACTTCAGTGTCTTTCTTTGCAGCACCCACTTTGGCCAGATGATCTACGTTACGCGCTCTACATCTTTCAATGGCCGATCAGCGATTCTTACAGGCGTCGAGGATCTTCGCCGGTCCCTTTTCTTCGCTAGACCGCATCCCGCAGATCAATAATCTCCTGGTCTGGCACCTGGCCTAGCACCGCCTCGACGTCGTCACGACTCACACGGCGAATCTTTAGTACGACGTCGTAATAACCATCGTGGCGTGGAGAAGGATAGGTGCCGATTCCCGTCACCCCCATCATGTGATCACCCAGAGCGCTGATAAGCTTGGCGAATTCGCCACGTCTATCGGGCATACGTATGGTGACACGAATTCCCTCGACCTCCATGGCCAGCATCTGCTGAAAGGCTTCCATGACGTCAATTTCGGTGATGATGCCCACCACGACCCCGTCATCGATAACTGGCAAGCAGCCAATTTTTTGCTCGCTCATAATCCGCGCGGCCCGTTCAACGACATTTTCAGGCGCCGTTGTATAGACCTTGTCGGCTTTGATCATCAACTCTTTGGCCGTTAAGCCGGAAAGATAACGCGTGATGTGCCACACGTCCAGGCTGGCCAGTACATCAGGCGCCAGGGTGAAGTTTTGGCGGGTGATGAGTCCATGGAGCCGTTTGCCGCTACCGGTGACGGGCAAATGGCGGATGTTGTTCTCGATCATGATCTTTTGCGCCTCGGCCGCCGGGGTCTCGGGCGAGATCATGATGGGATGTCGGGTCATAC
>CAZMZL010000390.1:0-1852 GCA_964570595.1 uncultured Anaerolineaceae bacterium
TTCGGCTGCTGGGGAAAGGGCGCAGGCCGAAGGTCGTTAGTTAATTGTCGAGGAAATCATCATAACCGTGTTGCACCAATGATATTTTACCAACCAATGGACGTATCTTGTCAGGGAGGCTTGAATGATGACTGAAGTACCTGAAAAAGAGCGAGAAATTAAACCGCCATCCCTTCTCGACGCACTGATTCCCATCATCACGTTGGTGATCCTGCTTTTCTCGGCTGTTTATCTATACGGAGCGGATTCCGCAGATGGGCCTGTTCAGGTCGCTCTCATACTATGCATGATGATCGCGGGGCTCGTCGGGCTCAAGAACGGATACAAATGGGAGGATATGGGAAAAGCCGCCGTCGACGGCATATCCTCCGCGATGGGCGCCATTTTCATCCTGCTTGGCGTGGGTGCGCTGGTCGGCACCTGGAGTATGTCGGGCACGGTGGCCACGCTCGTTCATTACGGGGTCCAATTCCTGGATCCAAACTGGTACTACCTCGCCGCTGCCATCATCTGTGGTGTGTTAGCGCTCAGTATCGGCAGCGCATGGACGGTTGCGGGCACCTTAGGCGTAGGGTTGATAGGCATCGCTAATGCGCTAGGTGTTTCGCCGGAAATCACCGCAGGCGCAATCATCTCGGGCGCTTATTTTGGCGATAAGATGTCTCCGCTTTCCGAGACGACCAACCTGGCTCCGGCTGTAGCGGGCACCGATTTGTTCACCCACATCAAGGGAATGATGTGGGCGGCGGTACCGTCAATCCTCGTTACCCTGATCATTTTCGGTGTGATTGGCTTCACCGGGGAATATAAAACCCCGCTTGACCTTACGGTGGTGCTAGAAGTGATCGAGAGCATCTTTCGCGTGGGTCCATTAACCCTCATCCCTTTACTGGTTGTACTCTTCATGTCCTTTAAAAAGATCTCTGCGTTTTCAACCATACTGATGGGCGCCCTGGTGGGGGGGCTCGTGGCCGTCATCCTGCAGCCCGATGTCGTTTTAGCTTTTGTGGATGACGCCAGCCTGAGTACACCCGTGGCGATGATCAAGGGTGTCTGGTCCGCAATGGCGACAGGATTTGCCATCGATTCCGGCTATCCAGGATTGGATGATTTGTTTACCCGGGGCGGGATGGCCAGTATGCTGGAGACTGTCTGGCTGATCATCGCCGCCATGGCATTCGGCGGCGTGATGGAAAACTCGGGTCTGCTCGCCAGATTGATCCAGCCTGTGATTGAGTGGGCCACCGACGATAGAAGGCTCCTCGTCGCCACCGGATTGACCGCCATCGGTTTGAACATTGTCTCCGGCGACCAGTACATGGCGATTGTGCTCCCGGGCAGGATGTTTCGAGAGATATACCAGGAAAGAGGCATCGCCCCAGAGACACTCTCGAGGCAGATCGAGGGCTCGGGCACTGTCACCTCTCCCCTGGTGCCGTGGAACAGCTGCGGCGCCTATATGTCCGCCACGCTTGGTGTGGCAACGATCGCCTATCTTCCCTACTGCTTCTTTAATATCGCCGATATGCTGATCACATTTCTGTTCGCCATCATCGGATTCAAGATCGGGCACATCGAACCGACGACCCCAATTAAAGAACCTCCCGATGAAGGGACGCTTTATGGAATCGGTGGTCAAAGACTTGGCCCAACCGAGCATGAGCTTGCAGTAACGGGTTAAGGATTTAATTGATCTGTTCATCCGAGGAGAAGAAGAACAATGACGGGTTCAAGAATTCATAAAATTCAACTCTTGTGATTGCGAAGATGGGAGTTATGTAAATGTTCAAATCGCTTATACGTATGTTGGGAATGTACAAAAAATACCGGACCAGGTTGGTGATCTCGCAGG
>CAZMZL010000391.1:0-771 GCA_964570595.1 uncultured Anaerolineaceae bacterium
GTAGTCCAGGGGTCGCTCGTCGAGTCATCCTTGCCGTAGTTTAAACCCTTACCCGCATGGCAGTGGGCGTCTATGACTCTTATCTGTCCTCCCTCTTGAGAGCGGGCTGCACGAGCAGATCGAGCCAGATGCAGGGAGCTGCTCGCAAGGACACCTTTGCAGAAGTCGCGTCGATCCATGAATCTTCCTTTCCTTGCCTGCTGGCTTTCTTCACGCCAGCGGAAGCTTGACAATTTGACCGGTTTCTATGGAGCGGTCAATCGCCAGACATATCTCGTGTGATTTGTACGCTTCATAAATGTTGGCCGTGGCTTCTTTGTCATTCACGAGGGCCTCAGCCAAGTCGCCCACCATCTCTTTGAAAGGATGATGCGCCACGTCCCCACTGTCTAGAAAGATCGTATTGAAATTCTGCCACCCCTGCTGGCCGGCGTACCATTCTTTGGTATAGAATTTCTCATTTAGGATAGAACCCTTGCTGCCGTGAAGCACAATATTCATCACGTAGGGACACTCATTTTCAAAACTGCATCCGGTCTTACCGATTTTGCCGTTCTTGAATTTCACGACGGCTGTATACGTTGGCTCATATTCGTAGTCTTTGCGATGGCCGAATGCACCGTATGCAAAGACTTCGTCCACATCCCCGCCAAAGTAATAGAGCAGATCGACCGCATGACAGCCGGCGACCAGGCTTGCCGTCGGCCCATCCTTTCTCGTGTTGGCGCCCCAATTCCAACCGCTCCACCAGGGCCCAATCTCGTGATAGCA
>CAZMZL010000391.1:781-1847 GCA_964570595.1 uncultured Anaerolineaceae bacterium
TTCCACGTAGTAAACTTCCCCCAGACCACCCTTGTCAATCATACTCCGGATCGACCCGACGTGAGGATTCCACCTCGACACAAAACCAACCTGCGATTTGACGCCGGCTTTGACTACGGCTTCCTTTACCGCCTTTAGCTCGGCAAAATTCATCGCGATGGGTTTTTCGATCACCACGTGTTTGCCCGCCGAAGCGGCGCTGATTGCTTCCTGTGCATGAAGAAAGTTGGGAGAACAAAGATCGATAACATCAAGATCGTCCCGCTTCAGCAGAGATTCGTAATCATCCAGAATGTCACAGTCCAGGCCGAGCTTATCCTTGCAAGCCTGGGCGGATTCCTTCCGGCGTGAGGCCAATGCCCGCACCTCCAAGTGGGGATTCTGCATGTACGCCTTGATATGCTCACCAGCTACCCAGCCAATTCCAAATACGCCGACACCATATGTTTTCATTGCTTAGCTCCCTTCGTTATCTTCATGCGTCTTCACTCTTTGTATGTTTGCTTATTTCTATGCCGGGCCACCCAGGAATCCTTCATGAAAGAAGACCGGCTTGTATCCACGCTCGGTCACATAACGGATGGCGGTATCAAGTCTCTGGAAATGGTCGGGCAGATAGTTGGAATAGAACGGCCAGAAGTATTGTTCGTGGGTAAAGATATCCATGATCTCCGCCTGGTTGGGATTCTTCGTGAGCGGCTCAAGCGTGGGTACAATCCGTTCTACCGGGGTGCTGTTGCAGACAATATCGACTTTGGAGAAAATTATGCCGCTATCGAAGTCCATGAGCGCATCGTGGCGTGACAAATACTCCGACCGAGCATCATCCAGCAGATAATTCACATCCCAGTCGCCTCCGAGTCGGCGAAAATAGCCGCTAAGCGCACGCACCCCATTTTCAAAAAGTGGTTTCAAGGCGCCCGGCTGCACCATCCCCCAGTGGATAACCGTAGGCGGCGAGTACGTCTGCTCACCTGCGAAGCGAACAATCTGCTCGGCAACCATTTTGAAATCAGCGATCAACTTTGACGCCGACGCATACTGGTACGGACGAGCAGGCTCGTTG
>CAZMZL010000392.1:0-1842 GCA_964570595.1 uncultured Anaerolineaceae bacterium
CGGAAGATCGTCAAGCACCCAACCAGACCCAAAACACCTGTGAGCGCCAACTGTATTGAGCCTATGGCTCTGTTTTTTTGAGGTGTTTGACCGTCCTGAGCCATCGTTCGGGAATTGTATCACAAGCCAATTCAAACAACGGAACCGTGTACGTTCATTTAAAACCAACTTTGTGCAGCCTTCAAAGACCACTCCAGCCAGGGCGAGCTCATGATCCCGATTAGAATGATGGCCCCCACACAAACTGCCAGGCCAACGACATAGAGTCGCGGCACTTCGATGCGCACATCCTCGTCGTCGGAGCGGTAGAGATAGACCACCTTCAATACCGTCAGGTAGTAGTAAAGGCCAATAATCGCATTAATTACACCTACAAACGCCAGCCAGATCCACCCACTCTGCACCGCCGCCGCAAAGACATAGAACTTTCCGACAAAACCTGCGAGTGGCGGCATACCTCCCAGGGAGAGAAACGCGACCAACAGCGCCATCGCAAGCCAGGGCGAACGACGGCTGAGCCCGGCGTAGTCCGCAATTTCATCCGATCCCGCCGAACGTGCAAACAGGATCACGACGGTGAAGGCTGCCAGATTGGTCACGATGTATGCAAGCAAATAAAACATCGCTGCTGCAGTTCCGAAGGCGCTGATCGCCACGACGCCGATGAGAATGTACCCGGCATGTGCGATGGAGGAGTACGCAAGCATACGTTTAATATTCGTCTGTGGGATGGCCAGCAGGTTACCGATCGTCATCGTCGCCGCTGCAACAATCGCCAGCAGGAGCGCCCACTGGTCTTCTATCGCGGGGAACACCGCCAGCATGAAACGCATTAAGACCATAAAACCGGCTGCCTTCGATGCGGTCGAGATGAACGCCGTGATGGGCGTTGGAGCGCCCTGATATACATCCGGGGTCCAGAAATGGAGGGGTGCTGCGGCGATCTTAAAACTGAATCCTGCCAGGACGAGAATGGCCAGAGCCCCGATCACCCATGGTGAAAGCTCGCCGGCGTTCATGGCATCGGCCATGGCGTAGATGTTCGTCGTTCCGGTGAAGCCATAGAGCAGGCTGAAGCCATACAGCATGACGGCGGATATGACCGCGCCAAACAGGAAATACTTCATGCCTGATTCGGTCGACTCGTCATCTCCCTTGAGGAATCCAGCGAGCACGTAGAGCGAGATCGAGGCCGTTTCGAAGGCCAGAAACAACATGATCACATCGGCGGACGCTGCCATGAAGACCATGCCCAGAGTGGCTGTGACGAGAATGGTGAAAAACGCGCCCCGATTGGCGATTTTCTGAACGCCGCTCGAAACAATCGCGGCGATCGTCGCGGCGAATAGAAGCAGCAGCGTGAAGGTGAAAGCTGGGCCGTCATAACGCAGCATGCCGCCAAACACGAATGGATCATCCGGGTTTGGTTTGCTGAATAAAACGGTCGCGATCAGGATGATCGCAAGCCCCGCGGCTGCCAACCATCCGAGGGCACGCTCGGTGCTCTTTTTCCCGGCGATATCCACCATGAGGATGATGATCGCCAGGACAAGCAAAAGAATCTCGGGGAGGATGGCGCTTATGCTGGAGGGCGAATAAGCAACAACATTCACTCATGCACCTCCTATCACCGTCAACACAGCCTGGGCGCCCGACTCGACAAGGGGCGCAATCACGGCCGGCCAAACCCCGATCAGGATCAAAATCCCTGCCAGGAGGACGAGGCTCACCTTATCTCCTCTCGTGATCGGACCAATATGTCCCTCGAATTCTTCCGGCAGATCACCGAAGAACACCCTGCGCACAACGAGCATGATGTAGCCCGCAGTGATGACGATGGAT
>CAZMZL010000393.1:0-1836 GCA_964570595.1 uncultured Anaerolineaceae bacterium
TCGATCTCGAGTTGGTAGCTATAACGATTGGTCATCGTGGTATACAGCGTGACCATCGCCCGAGGGCCATTGACGTCCTTGATGTTGATAATCTTCTCCTCCGGCTCAGTCAGGGTATAGGGTCGGTGGAGCCGCAGCGCAACAAGCCAATACGCGTAATCTCCCGAAGCACCCTTCAACCGCTCGGCCATCTCATCTCCGAGATCCTTCCACCAGAGTTTAAAGAACATGATCCTGTTATCCACATCCGCAGAGACCTGCTGCATCCTGGCCATCAAGCTCTGTACATCCTGATCCTGTGTGTTTTCCGCAAAACTCAACGAACTGAAGCCACCCAACCGGCTCATCTGCCGCACAATCGAGTCGTAATGCTCGAGGATCTCCATAAATTTCTCGCCGGGCAGATCATCGGTCAGCTCCTCCCGATATGCTTCAAATGCCTCGGTCATCTCATCCAACTCGGTAAGGGCGCCCTCCACTTCAGGGGCATCCACAGCCGGAAAGAGTTCATCCAGTGACCAACGACCTGCCATGTACCTTTTTTCAGCCATGTGTAATCCTCTCCAGAAACAGTATTAAGAGTATGGACCGCTCTTCACAAGATTTTATCGTGGGATTCGGGGAAAGACTCAAACATTGAAGCGAATATAAAGCACGTCGCCATCGGAGACGATGTATTCCTTTCCTACCACGCGCAGTTTTCCCTGGGTGCGGGCATCCGGGAGGCTTCCAAGCGCCACAAGCTCGTCCCATGCGATGACTTCTGCCCGGATAAAGCCACGTGCCATGTCGGAATGGATCGTATCAGCCGCTTTCAGGCATGTCGATCCCCCTTTAAGCGTCCATGCACGGGCCTCTTCGTCGTTCCCGGTAAAAAAAGTTATGAGACCCAACATGTCATAAGAAGCCCGGATCACTCGTTCTCGTCCGGGTTCCGAGATCCCGAATTCAACCAGGAAATCCTCTTCATCCTCGGGGGGTAGCTGTGCAATCTCCATTTCAATTTTTCCATGCAACCGGAGGTGTGGATCTCCCCCTGGTTCTTCAACAGATCCAATCGGTATGCCATCTTCGGATGTGTTATAGACCACCAGGATTGGGATCAGAGACAGCAGCCCGAAACCCCTTACCGTTTGCTGTTCCTCCGGGGTAAGGTCTCCATCACGGAGCGGCTCACCCTCCCCGAGCATTTCCATAAGGCGATTAAATAGCGCCTGTTCGCGTTCGATTTCGCCTACGTCGCGACCGCCCTTTTGACGATCCTCCTCCAGCTTCTCGAGGCGGCGCTCCACCGTCACCATGTCGTGGAGGATGAATTCCGCCTCGACTCGTCCAGCGTCTCCTGGAGGATCGAGTTCACCATGAGGATGCGGAACTGTGGGGTTCTTGAACGCCCTGACGACAAGCAGCAGGCCATCCACCTGCTCCAGTTGGTTCACCAGTTGGCCAGGGAGTCCATCTCGCCCGGCTCCGATGTTCAAACCACCGATGTCAGTGTAGGTAACTTTCGTGTTTGTCGTTTTCTTTGGATTAAAAAGTTTGCTGACTTCCACGAGACGTTCGTCGGGAACATCGACCGCAGACGTGTGGACGACCACTCGATCCCCGCTGGACATTTCTCCGGTGGGTAGATTCGATCGCGTGAGGGCGTTGAAGAGTGTCGTCTTCCCTGAAGAGGGAAGACCAATAATTCCTAAGTGCATAAGTGAAAAATATGCTCCCGCCTCAGATCCAACGGGAGGTTGTCTTGACCGGTACAACGGGTTTGTTATACTTGCCGTAAGCCGAAGTGGCGGAATTGGCAGACGCGCGCGACTCAAACTCGCGTTCCTTCGG
>CAZMZL010000394.1:0-1835 GCA_964570595.1 uncultured Anaerolineaceae bacterium
AGCTCGTCGGGCTCATAACCCGGAGGTCGCAGGTTCGAGTCCTGCCCCCGCTATTCGACGTAAGTTGCGCTGAATCCGTAAGTTACGGATGCCCGCCTATGCTGCGGAGCGGCTGTAACCCAGGGCCGGAAACGTATAACCGTATACGTTTTCGCATCATGGCAGGTCACAGGTCAGCTCCACTCCCAGACCCTTTACCTTAATATGCGTGTGAACGGGTACGAGCGTAGCCGGGACGCTGGAAGCGTCAATCGTAGATGGCCGCGGAAAGGCCGGAAACAGCGGTTCCAGGCCCCGATGGGGTTTTCAGGACCGACACCTCCTTCAGTGCGGCAATCACTTCTCTGCCAGCAGCCCGGAGGGCTCCGTGGGACGTTGGGCTTATCAATGGGATTTCATCGTTGCCGTCCGCATTGCGCCCGACGAGCATGACAACGACCTGATCTAGACAGCTAGGCGGGAGCTTTCGCCACGCTCTCGTCCATGGCCTTCTTCCGCGTTTCCACATCCAGCCATTTTCGCCCCAGCCACAGCGTGATGGGGGAGACGATGGTACTGATCCCGACGATGATCCACATCAGTTCTGTATTTCTTTCACCTTCTTGCGGGCACAGGTGCAACAACAGAAAACCGGAGGCGGGTCCTGCAACCACTTTCGCAAAGAACATGGGTGCCTTGGAATAAGCCATATAGCTGGCTTCTCGGCCCGGAGGGGCGATGCTCGCGGTGTAGTCATAAACCCGAGGCGAATAGATGGCCTCGCCTATGGACAGCACTACCTGGAAAAGAACGATGTAGACGATCGATTCGCCAAGCCCCAGGAAGAAAACAGACCCGGCCGCAATGAAGCTGCCGAAGAGGATGACCTTGTAGGCATTCATTCTGCTCGTGATGGCGGTCACCACGGGAACAAGAACGATCACAATCGCCGGGTTGATGGCATAGAGCTTTCCGGTCCACAGCTTGAGGCCGATGCGCTCCATGTAGAGGGGATACAGGGAGTGATTGTACTGGAATATCATCTTGACCATGACAAGGAGAAAGATGAAGACGATAAAGAGCCAGAAAATCTTCTCGCGGACAACCCCCATCATGACCTGATACGGTGATTCCTTGGAATCGGTGGGGGGCGCTTCGGTCTTCTTCGCCTCTGCAGGGTCTGGCGCCTCATCCTTCTCTGACTCCTTCTCCGGGATTTTCGACCGGATGCAAAAGACCACAATGATCATGGACAAAATCGAGGTGGCCACGGCCACTAGGAAGATCATTTGCGTGGGGCGCACAGCTAGGTTCATTCCGAGCACGGGGAATTGGATGGTTTGAGTGAAAGCTCCCCGCAACCAGTCCAGGCTCAGACCCGCCAAAAGGCTGCCCACGTTCATCACCACGTAGTACCAGGAGAAAGCGAACTTCCGCGTTGGTTTCGTACTGAATAACGCGACCGCTGCCGCGAGGAGAGGGATCATGTAGGCAAACCCTACCGACAGTACAAAAAGCCCGGGGTAGACAATCCAGGGGGATGTGGTGAAGGCGATGGACATGCGCCCTACCAGCGCGATGACCAACCCCACGATCAAGGCTTTCTTGATGCCCAAGGAGTCCGCGACAAAACCCACGAACAGCATGAAGAACGACATGGATGCGGAGAATATGCCGAAGACGGTCCCAGCCGCCACGTCCGAAAGGCCCATGTCCTGGGTCAGGAACGCCATCAACACCAGGACGGTGGAGAAGTAACAGAGGCTCTCCATCACCTTGATCAGGAACGCGAACCAGAGCTCTCTGGGGCAAGTGAACAGCCCTCGTAGTCCATTGATGTACTCGTGGAAAACGCT
>CAZMZL010000395.1:0-1830 GCA_964570595.1 uncultured Anaerolineaceae bacterium
ATGGTCAGGATACGCTCATCGGACGGGATGTACTGGGATATGACATTCAGCATCGTTGTCTTACCGGAGCCGGTGCCGCCGGAGATCACCATGTTGATACGGGCGATCACGCAGGCTTTCAAGAACTCAATCGATTCCGGTGTGATGGTTCCATATTCGGTCAGCTGCTCCACCGTGATGGGATTCTTAGCAAATTTACGAATCGTCAGCGTTGGGCCCCCCAAAGAGATGGGCGGGATCACCGCATTTACACGCGATCCGTCTTGTAACCTGGCATCGACATACGGGCTCGATTCGTCGATGCGTCTACCCAGCGGCGCAACGATGCGATCGATAATCCGCATCAAATGATCGTTGGACTCAAACGACGTCGGTTCGCGAAGGATCTTTCCGGCGCGCTCGATGTAAATATTCTTTGCGCCGTTTACCATCACCTCAGTGATGCTCTCATCGGCCAGTAGCGGCTCGATCGGCCCGAGCCCGAGGATTTCAGCGACGATTTGCTCGAACAGGCGCCTTCGCTCTGGACGCGAAAGCACGATATTCATCTCGGCCAGGATGCTCTCAAACAGCTCCTCGATTTGCCTCCGCACCTCGGCCGTCTGGGTGACGTCCATTGACGGATCTAATTCCTGCAGCAGCCGATTCTGGACTTCATTCTTGATGTCGTGAATTCGCCCGCCGGGAGCCTGGCCTGGTGGAGCGGTGCGTCTCGCGCTGAGCCCGCTCAACCGAGAAGTGCCGCCGCTTTGGCCCGAGGCGAAAGGCTGCTCCTCCGCGGCTGGCGGCGTGGGACTTTCGTCGGTTTGGCCCTGCTCGATTCTCTTAAGTAGCGACACTACCTAGTCCTCCTGGTTCTCCAGGAATCAGCGACCCAACAGACGCGGCCGCTCCTTCACTTCTTCCTCTTCTTTTTGATCTTCTGCATCTGCGAGGCGCTGTTTGATCGTCCCCATCAGCTGCATGAGTGCTCGCGATTGTGGGCTGCTGCGATCACTCACAATAAGCGGGATCCCCTTATTAATGGACGCAGTAACGGTTCTTTCGTCCACCGGGATGACCGCCTCAACTTCCCGCTTGAGATTCTCTCCGACCGCTTCGGCTGAGATTCCACCTTTGCGATCCATCTTGTTGACCACGAAGCAGACATTCTGTGTCGGGAACTCCAGGATATGAAGCAGATCAAAAAGATGGCGCGCGTCTTTGATAGCGGGAATGTCAGGGGTGCAGATCGCGATCAGCAAATCAGTTGTGTCAAGAATAGCCAGGGTGGTGTCATCCATCGTCGAAGCAGTATCAACCACCACATAGGCAAAATGTCGGCGAAGAAACTGAATGATTGTTCGTATTTGATCCGCGTTGACTTCGTCCGCCATTTCGGGCCTTGGAGGAGCCGCCAGCACCCTCAAGCCATTCTCGTGTAGAAGCAGCACATCTTCCAGAATTTCTGGATCGATTTCGTCCATGCGCGAGGTGAGATCGTTGATGGAGTATTTAGACTGGAGATTCAAGAAGACCGATACGTCCCCAAACTGCAGATTTCCGTCAACCAGCACGGTGGGTGTTTCTTCGGTATCGAGTCCCAGCGCGATATTGGTCGCGATGGTCGTGCAGCCCACCCCGCCCTTCGGACTGTAGAAGGCGAGCACCTTGCCAGTCGGGCGATGGGAGGGCGCAGATCCTGGGGGCGCCTCGGCAGCAATAGAAGCAGATGGCCGCTGAAACTCCTCCCGCTTCTCATGGGCGAACACCGAGAGACGCCGAATGGTCGCAATCAACTCCTCACTTGAAGGAGGCTTGACCATGAAATCCCGGGCGCCGGCCATCATG
>CAZMZL010000396.1:0-1819 GCA_964570595.1 uncultured Anaerolineaceae bacterium
TGCAGTTCGTCGACGCGGATGGGTACAGCAATGCGGAGTATTGGGCACATCCATTTATGCTGGATGGGCGAGAGGTTTCGTTCGAAGATGCGATGGGCTTGTTCAAGGATCAGACGGGTCGTGCGGGTCCAGGCACGTGGGAATTTGGCACCTACGCTGATGGAAAGGCAAGCCAGCCGGTTGGGGGTATCAGCTGGTACGAAGCGGCCGCTTATGCGCGCTTCGCAGGCAAGCAACTTCCGACCCTGTACCATTGGTACTGGGCGGCCTTTGTTGATGCACAGCCGGTTATCCTGAGTGAGTTCATTGTGCCGGCCAGTAACTTCGGAGGCGAGGGTGCAGTTCCCGTAGGAAGCTTTGACGGGATCAGCTCGTCAGGAACAGTCGACATGGCAGGTAATGTCCGCGAATGGGTTTGGAACAAGGCCGGTGAAGACCGTTTTCTGCTTGGAGGTGGCTGGAATGATCCAAAATATACTTTTTCAGCATCTTATGCAGAGTCACCTTTCAACCGTAGCGAACTCAATGGCTTCCGGCTTATCACGCTGCTGGACAACACGAACCTGGAGCTGGCCCGTAATCCGGTCCCTCCGAAACATCGTAATTTCCTGGTGGAGGAACCGGTCGCGGACGAGATATTTGAGGTTTATCGCCGTTTTTACACCTACGATGCAACCCCGCTGAATGCTGAGGTTATTGAACGTGAAGACGCGGAGCACTGGACGCGGGAGAGAATCGAGCTTGATGCCGCTTACGGAAACGAGCGTCTGACCGCTTTCCTGTATTTACCTAAAGGCGTTGAACCACCTTATGAGACCGTCGTGTATTTTCCGGGTGCCAGCGCCCTTTTTCGGCGTGAGAGCCCTGCGGTAGACGAGAGCTTTTTGGGCTTTTCCGTGCTGAGGAGTGGCCGTGCGATCCTGTTCCCGATGTACAAGGGAACCTTCGAACGCGGGACTTTGCTAAATAGCGACTACCAGGACGAGACAAATTTCTATCGCGAACACGTGATTCACTGGTCCAAGGATATTGGGCGTTCACTTGATTACCTCGAAACACGTTCCGACATCACAATGGACAGGCTCGGTTATTTCGGTCTCAGTTGGGGCTCTACCGTGGCACCCATCATGATTGCGATAGAGCCTCGCATCAAGGCGGCAGTGCTGGTGGTGGGGGGGTTAATTTTCCTTGCAACACAGCCGGAGGTTGACCCGTTTAATTTCCTCTCTCGTGTCAGGTCTCCCACCCGCATGGTCAACCTTACGGCTGACTATTTTTTCCCATTGGAGACATCTGCGATACCTTTCTATGAGTTGCTGGGGGCTGAGCCCAAAGACATGGTTCTGATGGAGGGATCTGGCCACTATGTGCCGCAGAATCGCATCATCAAAGAAACACTGGACTGGTTCGATCGATTTCCGGCGCCAAAGCGATAGATTTCAGCGTGATTGCTGCCTAGTTACGCCAGTGGTAGCGAACGGAAATGCCCCACCATCTTGGTCGACCATAGATTTGTGCGGTCATACCAAAAAGATCAGTGGTTGAGATGTCAAATGTCTGTACCAGGTATTCCTCGTCCGTGAAATTGGTAACGAATGCCCTGAAAAGCCAGATGCCGTTTTTGGTGAGGTAGGAAACCGATGCATCAAATACCTTGTAATCGTCCCCCGTTACATTGGGTAGATTAGTGAGCGCAAAAATACGCTCAGAAAGATACACCCCGTTCACCTGCAGGGCCAATTCGCCGGCAGACAACGGAATTGCGTAGCGAACCAGACCATTAAGGTTGACCTCAGGTGTCTGGACGGATCTGGAAGTG
>CAZMZL010000397.1:0-1818 GCA_964570595.1 uncultured Anaerolineaceae bacterium
AGTGTGAGCGAGTCGACCACATCCATCCCCTCGACAACTTTACCGAAGATCGTGTGCGCTCCGTTCAGCCAGGGAACAGGATCGTAAGTAATGAAGAATTGGCTGCCATTCGTATTTGGACCGCCATTGGCCATCGCAAGGAGTCCTGGTTCATTAAAGAAAAGACCTTCCGCGATCTCGTCTTCGAATTGATAACCTGGTCCTCCCGTTCCCGTATGGGTCGGATCACCACCCTGCGCCATGAAATTCTCAAGGACACGGTGAAACGTGGTCCCATCGTAAAATCCTTCACCTGCGAGAAACACAAAGTTGTTCACCGTAATCGGGGCCTTATCTGCGAAGAGCTCAACGACGATGTCGCCTCGTTCGGTCTTGAAGGTCGCCAGGTAGATGGTGTCCGGATCAATGGTCATCTCCGGAGGTGCGTCCCACTGGGCAATCGGTTCATCCACAATTTCGATATCAAGCGACTCTTCTGTGGGCGCCGCTTCGGTCACATCCACTTCCCCTCCATCGGCATCCCCGCAGCTCGCAAGTAAGAAGGCTGTGCTCGCCAGTACAAGGATGAGGGACTTCAATTTCATGTCTCGCATCGATACCTCCATCGAGGTCATGCCTCGATATACATCATCCGGTTCGAATATTCATAAGTTTTCAAGAACGACTGGCTTCAAGTCGCGCCAGGGTTCGTCTTCGGTCGCTCGTTCGTATGCACGACCGGCTCTCAGAAGCACAGATTCTGCATAATCCGGACCCAGCAGTTGGATGCCAATCGGAAGACCGTTTGAATCTATACCGGAGGGAAGCGATAAACCCGGGATCCCAGCCAGGTTGGCTGGAACGGTTAGGAGATCGGCATATTGCATCAGCACCGAATCTCCGTACAGCTCCCCGATCTTGAAAGCCGTAGTCGGCGTCGTAGCTGTCAGCAGGCAGTCAAGTCTATCGTTCCCATCAGGATCAAAAACAGCTTCGAAATCGCCCCGGATCCTCGTGCGAACTCGCAGCGCACGTTCATAGTAACCTTTTTCGTACTGCTCGGCCGAAACATACATCCCCATCAATATCCGCAGCTTGGGCTGCAGGCCAAATCCCCGCCCGCGGGTGCGCCGGTAAAGCTCTCTCATATCCTCCACATTACCATCGTAGCGATACCCATACTTCACGCCGTCATAGCGATGGAGGTTGGAGGCCGCCTCGACACGCGAGATCACAAAGTAGACCGGGATGCCGAATTGCGAGTTTGGCAGGCGTACATTTTCGACGATCTCGGCACCTTCGGCTGCCAGCGCCTCCGCAGCTGCGTACACGGAGGCTTCAATCTCGGGGGCGATCGGTTGCTCTACAATGTCCCCGCTCTCCGGGTCGGGGTGTTTGATCCGCAGGGTTTCCGGTGAGAGACCGATGCGGAGTCCTTGGACGCCCTCCTCGAGCTTCTCAAGATAATCCGGGACCGGAGTGTCCGCCGTGGTGGCGTCCCGGATGTCCGGCCCCGCAATCACATTCATCATCAAGGCCGTATCCGTCACATCGCGCGCAACCGGACCGGGGCAATCGAGTGAGGAGGCAAATGCGATTAAACCATAGCGCGACACGCGTCCATAGGTAGGTTTCATGCCGACGACCCCGCAGAATGAGGCCGGCTGGCGTATTGAACCCGCTGTATCGGTCCCCAGCGAGAGAACGGCTTCGCCCGCAGCTACTGCGGCCGAGCTTCCTCCTGAAGACCCTCCCGGGACGTGTCGCGGCTTCCACGGATTCCCGACGGGCGGCAGCAGTGCCGATGATACGGACGACGAGCCAACAGTGAACGCATCG
>CAZMZL010000398.1:0-1800 GCA_964570595.1 uncultured Anaerolineaceae bacterium
TTACCGGCATCGTTTTTTTGGGTGTTGGGATGATTGCAATTCGGGTGAAGAGAGCCATTTGACCAGATACGGGCCTCCATGGCCCAGACCGTGCAATGTCAACGCAGATTACAGATGTCCGCTCCTTAACCAGTTAGAAATGTCCGGTCTCTGAGTGAGAAATCATACAGACTGTGTGAACTTGGTCGAGACCGAACCATAATCCGGGGCGTATATTCTTATCATGAAACAGTTACTCCGTTATTTGCCATTCTTCCTTGTCCTGGTTGCTCAGTCGGCAGCCCATGCCGGGTGGTCTTGCTCAATCGATGATGCCTACCCAGAAGTCGCGGAACTACGAGTCGAGAATGGAGATCTTGTTGCGATTTTAGGAAGTCACTTCGCGCGCAGAGTGACCACAACCTGGCCAAACGGCAAGGAAGGATATCGATTCATGTACCCTCGCTTGCGGATGTCCGCAGAAGGAGTATGGGAGCCGGATGGCGAAGATTCGCCAAATCGGTGGGAAGGCTCACAAAAAGGGTGCTTTACAGCATCGAGCAATCCAGATGAAGCCTGGAATGCTGCGTACGGTATAGGTGCAATAATGCAACAGGAGAAGGGCTCGTTCGATGAGTCCATTAGTTCCTGTACGACTGTTGGCGATGTCGCTTGGGGCGGAATATCCTTTTATGGCGCTGAGGGTAGCTGGGGCATCGGTGGCATCGCCAAGAAAGACCTTACAACCGGCGATGTCGAATTTCTGCGCCCGCACCAACTGACAGGCCGATCCACCGGTCCTGTCGCACATTTCGCAGGTAACCTTTGGATAGGGACGACGTGGTTTGGCGAATGCTCCGGACCATCTCCCGGTGGAGGAATGAAACGTTTGGGAACTCAGAGGGGCCGCGATTACCATCGCGCCTACGAAGTACCTGAAGTCTGCGGATTTGCTGTCCGTGACTTTCAAGAATTTCACGGGGCTCTCTGGGCTGCGACAGAGCTCGGTCTTTCCAAATTGGTAGACGACGATGGTCCTAAGTGGATCAACTACGTACCCGACTTGAATGACCCAGCGTGGTTTCGGGAATTAACGTGTGATGAATTATATTCCGAATTGTTGGAGTCAGAAGAGTTTGCGGAAACCGAAGGTTTCGACATGGGGTACGCATTCGACGTTTTCTGGGAGCGGCTAACTACCTTGAGACCAGCTTTTACACGACGTCATCTTCGAAAATTGCATGGGCACCGCTAGACTTCAGATCTTTTTGCGCTTTGTCTGGTGTGTTGTTTATCAACACAGATTGATATCCGGTTGTTGGATTCCTTTATCGTTATCCTGTTAATAATTCAGTCGTTGATTGTGCTGCCGGATTGATCTTTCGATAGGTCTCTTTACAGATCCGTTTTTGACCGCGACGTTGTGGTGCGGATTTGCTGCGCTCGATCGATTTGACTCGTTGTTGCTCCTTGACGAGCTGCAATACTGAGCCCAGTCGTTTGTTCGAGACGATATCCGCTTGCTTCACCTGGCGGACTTTGTCGAACACAGAGTAGGGCAGATCGATACCCTGATACTTGATCGCCACCGTGCCATCCGGATAGTCATACACACGAACCTTTTTGCGTTGCATATCTTTGGCAAGATCTGTCGGTTCGAGCAGATAAACAATCCGATCATATTGCACGGTGAGACTGTGCGAGACGGTTCGTTCTTCCTGCCAGCTGAGAATCTCGTCTAGCTGATCGAGCTCCGTCAATGATCGATGCAGGTCGGTTGGGTTGGCCGGCTCCTTCGCGAGGCGATCCTGCAACTTCTTG
>CAZMZL010000399.1:0-1798 GCA_964570595.1 uncultured Anaerolineaceae bacterium
GGAGGGAGTGCAGCCTGACGCCCATCACGCCGATCTCTCTGGGCGCTTGCTCGTCATCGGGCGCCTCCATCATAGCCGCTTCAGGGGTGTCGGGTTCTCCGGCCTCGACATATCCGATGATGCGAGCCGGGTTGCCGGTCACAATCGCGTGGGGGGGCACCGATTGGGTGACCACTGCGCCAGCCCCAATCATGGCCTGCTGTCCAACGGTCATCCCTGGAAGTATAGTCGCGTTTGCCCCAACCGAAGCTCCTTTTTGAACAAGAGTGCGGGTGAATGTCTCGGGATATTGTTTGCTTCTCGGGAAGCGATCGTTCGTGAAAGTGGCATTCGGGCCGATGAATACATCGTCCTCCAATTCAACACCGTCCCATAGCTGTACCCCGTTCTTAATCGTTACTCGATCGCCTATGATGACGTCGTTTTCGATGAAAACGTTGTCACAGATGTTGCACTCTCTCCCGATCTGAGCTTCCGGGAGAATATGTGCGAAAGCCCAGATGCGTGTTCTGTGTCCAATATGTTGTGACTCGCAGAGCGCGTTTGGATGTACAAAGAAGCTCACCGCATTATCATCATTCATGCTGATCCTTTTTTCCATTCGCAGGATGGTCGACTCTTTCCATAATAATTGCTTCTGGCCGATGTTTGGTGTTCTCATAAGCTCGCCACGCGTATGAACCTACAACGCCCAACCCGAACATATTCAAAGCGCCAAAGAAGAGCACAATCAGCAGGGTCGTCGCATATCCTGGTACGATGATCCAGCCCGTAATGCGCGCGACGAGTGTGACCATCCTGAGAAGAATGGACATGGCGAAGCCGAAACCGCCCAGGTAGATGAGCCCTTTGATTGGGAAATCAGTAAAAGCGAAAACACTGTCCATCATGTACTCTAATCGCCTCCCAAATGTCCAGGCGGATTTCCCATGACGTCGTGTCACGCGCCGGTAGCCAATCTCTTTTCTCCGGAACCCGAGCCAGAATATTTGAGCAATTAAGGACGATCGAGTTTCTTTCATCACGAGCAGATGGCTGCGAAAAGCTTGATTGCATCCGAAGATATCCACCCCTCCAATGGGCATCTCGGGGAGGACGAACCTGCGGTACAGGCGCCAAAAAATGTCGGAGAGAATTCTGTTCGCGTAGGGATCCTCTCTCCCCTCTCGAATGCCGACGACCACATCGATGGGTTCTGACTCGAGTGCGTGAAAGAATTCCATGATGAGCTCGGGGGGTTCCTGAAGATCGGCGCTCATCACGGCAAAATATGGCCCCGTCGCCATCCCCAGTCCGATCCGGACGGCGGCGAATGAGCCAAAATTACGGGAGAGCACCAGAAGCTTGGATGCGAAGCCTGCGGAAGGCATCTGTTTCTGGATGATGTCTGCGGAAAGGTCAGGGCTCCCATCGACAACAAATATTACTTCGAGGTTTCCCCCTATCTCTTGATTCATTTGCTTGAGGACCTTGAGAAGATCAAGGATGGAGTCATGATTTTTATAAACTGGGACAATCACGGAGTTCATCGTGGGCTCCAACGGTTGATGGTATCCGCTACTCGTTCTATCTCTTCATGCGTCATCCCCGGGAAACAGGGGATAGAAAGCACCTGTTGACATGCCAGATCTGTTTCCGGAAGTGCAATAGCTTGAAACCGAGCCTGGATGCTCGGCTGCTTGTGGTCCGGGATGGGGTAATGGATGTCACTCGATATGCCCTGCTTGCAGAGGTGAGCCCGCAGGTTATCTCTATATGCGCTGCGGAGCACGTAGAGATGGTGGACATCCTGTCCATC
>CAZMZL010000400.1:0-1791 GCA_964570595.1 uncultured Anaerolineaceae bacterium
CACACGATCTTCGGTAAAGTTGTCGAGGGAATGGATGTGGTCGACTCGCTCACGCTTCGTGATCCTCAGGAAAACCCGGATTACCGCGGGGATGCATTGATTACGGTTGAAATCACAGAAGTTGAAGAAAGCGCTCTTCCGGAACCAACCGCTACCTCCGTCCCCGTTGTACCTGTGCCAGATCCGAGTCGCCCACTGGCGGAACTGGATCCCGCGCTGCGGGAAAATATTTTCACGGGTATGCCGGATATGATCATCGATCTGAACAAGACATACGAGGCTTCGATTGCAACGAGTAAAGGGACATTCCGCGTGAAGTTGGAGCCTTTGTCTGCACCGCAGAGTGTGAACAACTTCGTGGTTTTGTCCGAGTTGGGTTTTTACGATGGTTTTCCGATCTCCGCCGTTCAAGAGGGAGCGTTTGTACTGACGGGCTCTCCCCAGGGCCGACCGGATAGCGATGTCGGGTACACGATTTCGAGTGAGGCCGGCAGCCCAGCTACGAAAGGGGCCCTGGGATATTGGTTCAGACCAGATTTACTTGCTTCGAGCGGAAGTCAGATATTCTTCTTGCTGAATGACGTACCAGGATGGGAGACCGACTTCACAATTTTCGGCTATGTCACCTCCGGTGAACACGTTTTAGAATCACTTACCCCGGACGACGAGATTGTCAAAGTCACGATCGTAGAGCGTTGATGTTCCGTGGATGCGACCTCCGGTTCTGCTCCATCGATCGAGGATCAGGCCATGCCGAAGTATGAAGCCGTAATCGGTCTCGAGACTCATATACAGCTCAATACAAATTCTAAGATCTTCTGCGGGTGCAAGGCCTCGTCTTGGGGTGAGCCGGCCAATACGAATATCTGCCCGATTTGCACAGGTCTTCCTGGTGTGCTTCCTGTCCTGAATCGAGCGGTTGTTGAGAAGGCTGTGCTGCTCGCGGCTGCGGTTAAGGCTGATTCTATTCAAGAGATAAGCTACTTCGCCCGGAAAAACTATTTTTACCCGGATCTTCCCAAGGGATATCAGATCAGCCAGTATGATGAACCCCTTGCGCTGGGTGGTGTTTTCAAGCTTCCCATGCCGGATGGTGAATGTCGCGACGTGACGATTACCAAGCTTCATATCGAAGAAGATGCGGGGAAGACGGTTCGGATGGACGAGCACCGTTGGATAGATTTTAATCGCTGCGGTGTACCGCTGGTCGAAATGGTGACCGGACCTGATCTGAGATCAGCCGCAGAGGCCGGTCAATATCTTTTCAGACTACGTCAGCTTCTGCGTTGGCTGGAGATCTCGGGAGCGGACATGGAAAAAGGTCAACTGCGTTGTGATGCGAATGTCTCTATTCGGCCAATGGGGGCAGATTATCTGAACCCTAAGACAGAGATCAAGAATGTGAATTCAATCGATAATATTCGGGACTCGATCCAGGCTGAAATCGATCGGCAAATACGTGAAGTCGAGGCGGGGCGCGAGATCCATGCCTGGACGCTCGACTGGGATGAAGATACCGAGAGCTTGCGAAAAATGCGCTCCAAAGAAACTGAGGCCGACTATCGATACTTCCGGGAGCCGGACCTGCTCCCTATTTTCCTCGATGAAGTCTGGCGAGAACAAATCATAGCTGAGCTGCCGGAGCTTCCTCTTGAGAGATCCTCGAGATTTGTTGAGCAATACCAGATCCCGGTCTACGATGCAGAAATCCTGACCGAAGAGCGAACCTTGTCCGAGTTTTTTGAAGGGAGCGTCCAGGCATTTGGGGGTTCTCCTAAATCGGTATCGAAC
>CAZMZL010000401.1:0-1790 GCA_964570595.1 uncultured Anaerolineaceae bacterium
AATCCCAGGATCGCCCCGATGAAATTCGTGAACGCGAGCTGCCAGCGAATGGGATAAATGAGCCATCAGATCAGAATTCAAGCTCTAGGACCTAGAAGCAGCAATGCGGTAAAGAAACAGCACATGATCTCTCTCCTCAGAGAGATGAAGCTCTTTGCGGATAGTTCCGCGTGGATCGATAGTCTATTCTAGACTTCGATAGCCACCTCCTTGGTGTCGGTTCCTCCGTCATGATGAAGATCGTTCAACCAGTTTTTACAGACATGATACACGCTCGCCGCGCCAACCAAATCCCCCTCTACGGGCATTTCGGAAGGGTGCAGCAGGAAGGGCTGCGTCTGTAATCCGCCCAGGCCGCCGTGGAACCCAATCAGCTCTTCAAAAGCGGCGCCCTCGTCCTTCTCTGGATCGTAGAAGCTGTTCACGAGGATATCGGGGCAGTTCGGGAAGCTGTCGGTGCGCCGCAGGTGATTCGCTGCATTCGGTCCAAATAAGGTCAACGGGTTTTCACCTTCAACCCGATCGTCGTTCAGATAATAGGTGCCATTCGCGCCCATCACGACGGGCCCATCTTTCTCCGACCTCACCATGATAAACCCAATCCCCTCATGTCCTCTCAAACCGGGGATCACCTCCGGGAATGCCGCTTCGATCTCCTCCAGCGTCATGCGCTGGTCCCACTCCGTAAAAGCGACCAATCCGAGGTTTCCAGATGCCAGGGCGATTACGTCGGGTTTCTGTTCTTCGTCTTCCAGTTTTTCAAGCGCTTTCGCTTCTTCTGCTTTCTGGCCGATCTGCACCTGACCATCGACCGTCTGACCCTTGAGCGCCCTTCCCATGACTTTGGATACGCCCGATGTCTCGTTTTGGATCGTGTCCGTCATGACCATGCTCAAATGGCCATACGCTTCGCTGCCACCTTCAAAGCCGCCAACCTCGACGCCCTCCTGCATGAGCTGCCCGACGAATTCCTCGAGGGAATAGCCATAGCGCTGTTTGAACGTCGCTCCACCGGTCTGACCGTGGTCGGAGAGGATCACGAGGTGGTAGGGACGTGGCGCATCGTGTATGGCGGTTTCCACCCGGGCGAACTGCTGATCGATCTTGAACAAGATGTCGAACGCGCCCGGGTCGAGGATACCGGAGTGGTGGGCGATCTCGTCATACCCCACAAACGTGGCGTAGGCCGATTTCCGTCCGGCAAACACATCCCCGATGAGCGTGTAGATATTGAGCTCGCGCATCAGGACCGTCATGGCAGCACGGATGAAGGGATAGAAACCGCCGCGATGGCTCTTGTCGAGGATGGGCTGCACGTCCTTCTTGCGTGCTGCCCGATACTGACGCCACTCGAGGATGACATCCCACAAAAAGAGCAGCAGCGTCCGGGAAGCGTTGTAAGGATTGGTGAAATATGCCTGGAATTCGGAAGTGTGAAACTTGGTCTTATCCTTGATCGCGCTCCCGGTCGCCATGACGAAAACGGCATCCCCGGAGAAAAGGTTCCCCCGGCTGGCGCCATCATCGGAGAGCAATCCGTTTCCATCCGAGTGAGATTTTTCAATTCCAGGCAGGAGACTTGGGTTGCTTGAAGAGATGATCTCGCCGCTCTTCTTATCATACCAGCGGAATGCGGGGATATCCCTGTTATCCCCGTGCAGGATCCCCGCCTGGCTGGCGGAGGTCTGCGAAGAGGTGTCCGTCTCCCAACTCGACAGCGTATGACTTCCGCTCTCGATCCAGCGCTGGAGCGTGGGCATATGCCCTTCTGCGATGGCTTTCTCAAGGAT
>CAZMZL010000402.1:0-1790 GCA_964570595.1 uncultured Anaerolineaceae bacterium
GGACCAATGATCGAATTCTCAGCAACATCTGCCGTGGGATGGATGGTTGGCTCATTCATGCGTCAATCTCACTATTCTCTCACATACGCCAGCAAGTTGGGAAAAATATGAACGCGTCTGGAGACTCAGGATCAACTTCAATGACTCCCCTCGTCGAGGAACAACTGAACCCTTCCATAATCCATACGCTTGCTGAAACCATCGATTTCGTCCACACCGCTGCAGGTCGTGCAAATAATCGCACACGGCTTGAATTCAGGATCCATGGTTCCGCTAAGCTCAGACAACCCGTTTAACACCTCAAAGCGCGTCCCGCTTTGGGGGGCTCTGAATACCCACCAGAATAGATACTCCGGGTCCCCGCCCGATATCTGCAGGCCTATATTTTTGCATGCCCTTGCTTCGATGTCATCTTTAATGTCGTAATAATCATCCTGCAGGTTCTTCACATTGGCAAACATGAGGTTGCTCGTCTGTTCTGTGAAGATGCTCCCCACCCGGGTCCTTTCTGGGGCCATGCCCAGAACGGGTCGAGTGTTGTTCAGAAACACATACGGCAACGCGAACAAAAGCAGAATGACTGCGATTGCAGCCGGTATCCAGGTCGACTTCGACGCGCTGAATGTCACGCCGATCAGGGGAGCCCAGAGCAGGAAGAATCCGAGTTGGTACCGAATGCTGTAGAGCAGAACGCTATAACTGATCAATGTCAGCATCACCAGGCTTGCAAATGCCACCAGGGCATAGGGGATGAGGACCGCGCGGCTGGACCTGGGAGGAAGCAACAACAATATCGGGATCGAAAAGAGTATCAGACCCAGGTGGAGTATGCTCCCCCCTGTGTCCTCGTGATTCCACATGCCGTTCTCGAGTTGATCGATGAAGTCTGGTGGAAAAACCTGGGGGGAGCGTGCGAGACGAGGGTATAGATATTTACCCACCCCCGGCGACACCGCATTCATCGCGAGAAGCTGCGCCGTGCGTCCTGCCTGAACTCCTAATCGGCTTATCAGATTGGAAACGATTGAAATCTGAGGGGGAGATTCCGCACTCAGCGGTGGTGTGGTTTCGGGATCCTCTTGCGGTGCTGGTGTCCCGCTTTTTTCATCCAGACCATCCTGAATCTCGGCAGGCGTAGCTTCCCCTTGGGATCCCAAGATCGATGTCATGATCGGGTAGATGGTAAGATTGCCAAACGCACTTCCCGGCGGTCCGTAGAAGTCGCCAAATGTAGCTGCGTTCCTCGCCCAAAAGCCTGCATTCAGTAGAACGACGGCAATTGCAATCATGGCGACTTCTGACAGCGTGCGCAGGATATGTATTCGAAAGATGCGCGGGATGAAGTACCAGAGCATCAAGGGGACGGCGTAGGCGAAAAATGTCCCTTTGGTCAGCATTCCCAGACCCAGAGATGCCCCGGTAAAGACGACCAATTCGGGATGTACCGGTGCCCGTTTACCCCGAACGATGAAGTAGGCCAGGATCACGACCCAGGAGGCCGCCGCCAAGTCATTCTGGGTGCTTGTAGATTGCAGGATCACCATCGGGAGACTGATCGCAAACGCAGCCGCGAGCACCTGACCCATCTTTTTGGCTCCGAACAATTTGGCGATCGCAGATGCGGCGACAACAACCCCCACCATGCTGAACCATTGGACGAGGTTTGCTGGGCGATCGCTGCCCCATAGCACGCGCAGATTGAGGATCGACAGCTCAGCCAGATTCGGACGGATGACCTGCGTCAACCGTGCTGTGGGATAATGCGCCAGGCTCTCATTTTGCGACCAATG
>CAZMZL010000403.1:0-1789 GCA_964570595.1 uncultured Anaerolineaceae bacterium
GGAACCCACATCCAGGCAAGCACAGTTGAGGGAAGCACATTGATATGAAATACATCACGACGATCGGTGATCAGCAATATGAGATCGAAATAAATTCCGATGATGAAATCACCGTCGATGGGCAGATGTTATCGGTGGATTTTCAAACTATCGCCGATCAGCCAGTCTACTCCGTTATCCTTGATGGCAAATCCCATGAAGCCTCGATTCACTCCACCGAGACCGGCCTTCAGGTCCTCCTTCGTGGGCAGCTCTTCGAGGTCGTCGTCGAGGACGAGAGGCAGCGCAGGTTACGGAAAAGTTCCGGGGGGATTCCTGTACACGGCGGAGAGCTGCAAATCAAGTCGCCCATGCCGGGTCTCGTGATCACCGTTCCCGTCGAAGAAGGACAGGAGATCAAGCAGGGGGACAACCTCATCATTCTTGAATCGATGAAAATGCAGAACGAGATTAAGGCGCCACGTGATGGAAAGGTCATGCGCGTGAGAGTCACCGCCGGAGACAGCGTCGATCAGAATCAGCTTCTCCTCACTCTCACCTGATTGCCTGAATGCCATGGAAATCGAAGCCAAGTTCCATATCCCCCACTTGAGCCAACTGCGAGAGCGACTATTCAGCGAAGGCGCGCGCCGATCGACCCCTCGGACCCTGGAGCGCAATCTTCGATTCGATACGGCGGATGGCAGGCTTGCTCAGTCTCACATCGTCTTGCGCCTCAGGCAGGATTCCCGTGCAACGCTCACCTACAAAGAGCCGCAGGAGCGGCATGAAGTACGCCTGGAATACGAAGTCGAAGTCGATGATTTCAATCGAATGCGTGAGATGCTCGATGCCCTCGGATATCAAATCATCTTCATCTATGAAAAATACCGTGAAACTTTTACGATCGAATCGTCCGAGGTCATGCTGGACGAACTGCCCTTTGGAAAATTCGCCGAGATCGAAGGTCCGGACATCAAGCAAATTACTTCGCTCGCGAAGCGCTTGAACCTGGAATGGGAACGCCGTGTGGCATTGAATTACATCGGGGTATTCGACGATCTTCGCCAGCGCATGAATCTCCCCTTTCGAGATGCAACCTTCGCTAACTTCAAGGATTACAAGGATCTATCTCTGGACGATTTGGGCTACCCTTTTGCAGATGAAATGATTTCCACCGATAAGGATTCGGTATGAAGAAACCGATTTCAGATGCAGTCGAGTCCTGGAAAGAAAACACCCTGTCCCCTTCGCTCAAACGATTCCCTGAAAGAAAGGAAAAGTTTGAGACCTCTTCGCATATCGAAGTGTCCCGTGTATACGTGCCAAAGGACGGCGAAGAGTCATACCACGATGACCTCGGCTTCCCTGGAGCGTACCCCTACACACGTGGTGTGCAGGCCACCATGTACCGGGGGCGTCTCTGGACCATGCGCCAATATGCAGGTTACGCCTCGGCTGAAGAATCCAATGCGCGCTACCGGTATCTGCTTGAAAAAGGCCAGACTGGACTGAGCGTCGCATTCGACCTCCCAACACAAATTGGCTACGATGCTGATGACCCCCTGGCTGCGGGCGAGGTTGGAAAAGTGGGCGTGTCGATATCTTCCCTCAGAGACATGGAAATCCTCTTCGAAGGAATCCCACTCGACAAAGTCTCGACAAGCATGACGATCAACGCACCAGCCGCCATATTGCTCGCCATGTACATCGCCGTTGCCAAGCGACAAGGTCTGGACATCAGCCGGCTTCGCGGGACCATCCAGAACGATATCTTGAAAGAATACGTCGCCAGAGGGACCTACATCTT
>CAZMZL010000404.1:0-1783 GCA_964570595.1 uncultured Anaerolineaceae bacterium
CCGCGGTCCCCTCCGCAGCCTGGACATCCGCGTCCGCGACGCCCACCAGCTCAACACCCTCAAGCTCGGCGTACACTCTTGCGTGGTTGCGCCCCATCGAGCCGACGCCGATCACCCCAACCCTGATCGTCATAATCGGTTCACCTCATCCACAATCTTTTCCCGATCTGCTTCGGATAATTGAGGATGAACCGGAAGCGAGAGAACTTCTCCTGCCATCTCTTCAGTGATGGGGAGGCTCACGTCCCCCACAATTTCCCGGACGTAGCCCTGCAAATGGGCAGGAACTGGATAGAATACCCCTGTACCAACCCCTCTCTCACGTAAACCCTCGGCTGCCCGGTCCCGATCGCGCCCACCATCGAATCGAACCGTGTACTGATGCCAGACATGCTCGACATCAGGCCGTATCGGAGGTGTGACAACGGAAGTGAGGTTGTCATTGAAGTATTCCGCGTTCACCCTGCGCTTTTCGGTCATTTCTTCCAGGCGTGAGAGCTGCACCAGGCCGATGGCAGCATGAATGTCCGTCATCCGGTAGTTATAACCAAGCATGTCATGGTAATATCGCCGTTTCATACCGTGATTTCGCAGCATGCGACAAGATTCCGCCACTTCTTCGCTCGCCGTGGTGATCATGCCCCCCTCTCCAGACATCACATTCTTGGTCGCGTAAAGGCTGAACACGCCTGTCCCGAAGCTGCCTGCGGGGCCACCTTTGTACATCCCTCCGATGGCCTGAGCCGCATCCTCAATGATGACCAGATCATGTTTCTTCGCAACTTCAAGAACGGGATCCATATCACAGAGCTGCCCGTAGAGATGCACCGGCATGATCGCACGGGTCTTTTCCGTGATTGCGCGCTCTAACAGCGCTGGATTCAAATTAAAGGTCTCTTCGTCGATATCGATAAAAACCGGTTTGGCCCCTGTGAAGAGTATGCTGTTCACGGAGGCGATGAACGTGAACGAGCTCGTGATGACCTCATCACCCTCCCCGATCCCATTTGCAAGCAGTGCCAGGTGCAGCCCCGTCGTCCCGGATGAGGTCGCAATTGCGTAAGGTACGCCACAAACCTCAGCGAATTTCTTCTCTAATTCCGCGACGCGTGGTCCCTGTGCAAGCATCCCGGAGTCGAGAACATCCAGAACCGCGTCCTTCTCTGCCTGGGAGATATATGGTTTGGAAATGGGGATCACAATGACATTACTCCTCTATCTCTGCTTGTTCGTATATCGATAAGGGGACGAGGACCTGCTCCCCACACTCCGGACACTCGAGAACAACTTGTTCTCCATGCAATGTGTCATGGCGTAATGATCCGCCGCATTTGCAGACAAAACCGCGTAAACTTGCGGGGTTGCCATAGACAAGTCCGTGATCGGGAACGCTCCGGGTGACCACCGCACCAGCGCCAATCATCGCCCATGCGCCTATTTCAATTCCACAGACGATCACGGCATTCGCACCGATCGATGCGCCATTTCGCACCAGCGTATTGTAGACGATCCAATCGTCATCCGATTTCAGGGCGCCATCCGGATGCACCGATCTGGGCCGGAGGTCGTTCGTGAAGACGCAGTGGGGTCCACAAAAAACGCCGTCTTCCAACTGCACGCCATGATAGACCGAGACGCCATTCTGAATTTTGCAGCGATCGCCGATGCGCACATTTGAATCGATGTACACGCCTTTTCCGAGGATGCAATCCTCTCCGATCACAGCGTTTTCCCTGACCTGGCTTTGATGCCAGATTCTGGTGTTCGGACCAATGATCGAATT
>CAZMZL010000405.1:0-1776 GCA_964570595.1 uncultured Anaerolineaceae bacterium
CTCCTGCAGCCAGTCCGTCGGTTCCACACCCAACCTGGCCAGTATCGGTGCCAGACTCTCAGGAATAGCCCCTCGCTTTCCGCTCCTCAAGGCTCGCCCGGTATGATCGAGCAACTGCAAGTAGTCTTCATAATGCATCGGTACCGAGGGTGTTTGGGCGCTGTCATGGGCGATAAAGGGCACCAGGTGTTCGCTCGTACCAGCGATCCGGGATCGAATGGACGTGTACGCCGATAATTCCGGTGTCCGAGCTATTTTTGCCCTGATGGGATTCAGATCAACGTAAGCCATACACCGGATCAGGGCGGTCTCATCCAACAATGCCTGTGACTTGAAGCGACCTTCCCAAAAGCGCCCTTTGCACTGGTCTTCTCGGTTCGCACGCCGTGCCAGATGCTCGTTGATGCAGCGCATGTACCAACTGAGATCCGCCAGGCGGGAGCGCCACCGCTCAATATCGGCATGAGGTACCTCGCCATCGGGTACGGCGTAGATGCATCCCCATCGCTTGAGGACGTCAGTGTCGCTCCAACCCGCGGCTTTCTCGGTATTGATGCGGATCACGACGTGATAGTGGTTGCTCATCACCGCATAGGCCAACAGATCGATCGCGAAGACTCGGGACAAGTGGATGAGGCGGTTCTCTATCCACGCTCGGCGGTGATCGAAGTTCTGGCCGCTGTAGCGGTCGTCACCGCAGAGAAACGCTCGCCGGACGCAGCGCGTTGTGCAGTGATAATACGGTGTATGGTCGAGGCTGATCTGCTGGCGGCGGGCGATTGTCACGGTGATTCCATTTTTTGTTCTGGGCGACCATTGCAACTGAGGACGGTCCGAATGACAGCTCCTACTTTTTGCTCGGTTTCGCTGGATTTGGTTGAATCGATGGGTGTCCCGATTCTTGAATCGATGGGTGTCCCTATTCTTCCCCGATTCTTGAATCGATGGGTGTCCCTATTCTTCCCATGGGTGTCCCTATTCTTCCTCTGGATTCAGGTGAATCGATGGGTGTCCCTATTCTTCCCCTATTCTTCCTATTCTTCCCTATTCTTCATCATCGATCCCAATGAATCATCAGCCTTTGAAGAATCAGGGCCACTATGAAAAATACCGCACCGATCAATAGCGCCGACGAAACCAGCCAATTGAACGACCACGTAGTAGCCAAAGCTGGGATGACGCTATTTGCGATGCCCTTTGGGCTTCCCAAACGAACTGGAAGTATTGAGATCGCCATCGCCCAGGAAGCAATCCCCAGGCCCAAGCACCAGCTCCGCGCTGTTCGGACTTTGTCGATCCGCTCGAATTTTCTGACGCGACGATTGTTCATATTCAACTAACGAAAGTCTACCCGATCAATCAAAAAGTCGCCGGGTCTCCTGACGATATTCAGGAGAGATTCGTCGTGCGCACACGTGCGACGGCGTCCAGCCAGCCAGCATAAAGACGTTGCTGTTTTTCGGCGCTTATTTGAGGCCTGAATATAGCATCGCGGTGCCACAGTTTTGCCAGGTCATCCAGGGAGGTATACAGGCCGCTGGCCAGACCTGCCAGGAAGGCGACGCCCAGAACGGTGGACTCGACATTCACCGGGCGTTCAATCGGGAGTTGCAGCATGTCGGCCAGGAATTGCAGGAACCAGTTGTTGGCGACCATGCCGCCGTCTACTCGGATGATGTCTGGTTGGATACCATCGGCTGACATTGCCTTTATTAAGTCAGTGGTTTGGTAGGCAACTGATTGCAACGTCGCCGTCACGATTTCGTTGATGCCGGT
>CAZMZL010000406.1:0-1772 GCA_964570595.1 uncultured Anaerolineaceae bacterium
GGGGATCGAGCGCTCCAGACCGCCGTTATCGGACCCGCGGGTGAGCATCAAGTTCTCTTCTCCTGCATCATGTGTTCTCGTTACAATTCCGCCTCACGCGGCGGGGTTGGAGCGGTCATGGGATCGAAGAAGCTGAAAGCGATCGCCGTTCGCGGGATGGGCGGGTTATCGGTGGTGGAAGGCGAGAAGTACTACCAGTTAGCGGATCAAATGCGCCATGACCTCGCCAAAGATTCAGGATCAGAAGGTCTGTATAACTGGGGCACCTCCGGGACGATCCCCGGTTTGAACGAGATGGGCATGCTCGCCGCCCGCAATTTTTCCCAGGTGGGCATAGAAGGCGCTGAACGCCTGAGCGGACAATACTTCTTAGATGAGGGCTACTTGATAGGAAGGGAGTCGTGCTTCGGATGTTCGACCGCCTGCCATCGATACGTTCGGACATTGGATCATCGCTACGGGAAGGTTAAGGATTCCGGACCCGAACTCGAAACAGTGCTTTCGCTCGGAACGGAATGTGGGATCGTCGACACGGACTCATCCCTCGTCGCAAATCAACTATGCAACGATCTCGGAATGGATACGATATCCGCTGGTCATGTAATCTCCTGGGCGATGGAGTCTTTCGAGCGAGATGTTTTAAGCATGGAAGACACAGATGGGTTGGACCTTCGATTTGGAAATGCTGAGGCCATGCATGAGATGCTGCGGCGAATCGCACATCGCCGCGGCGCCATGGCCGACCTGCTCGCCAATGGCACACGCAAGGCTTCCGAAATCGTCGGGGGAAACTCCTACGAATGGGCAATCGAGGCCAAGGGATTGGAACAATCCGCAGTGGACACGCGGATGGCGAAAAGCTACGCCCTTGCTTTCGCAGTGAATCCGCGTGGACCAGATCACCTCATGACGGAAACTTTCGCAGAGTTTGGTCTATCCAAAGAGGCTCGAAATGTAATCAAGAAGATCACGGGGGATGAGAAGCTGGCCAATCCGACCCTGCTCGAGAAGCGGGCTGATATTGTACGCTGGCACGAGGATGTCTACGCTGCCTCTGAAGCGCTCGGGTTTTGCGTATTTACCTCTACGGCAGCGTTTGCGGTTAACCCCGAGAATATGGCGCAATTGATCAGCTATGGCGTGGGTGTACCGTTTAATGAAGATCAACTGATGCTGGGGGGTCAACGAATGGTGAATATCGAGCGTTGCTTTAATGCCCGTGAGGGCGCCACGCGTAAAGACGATCGACTTCCATGGCGAATGATGAATGAAGAAGTCCCTACCGGACCCAATAAGGGGATGATCACCGATCAGGAAATGCTGGATGGTCTTCTCGATGAGTACTATGCTCTCCATGGATGGGACGCGTCTACGGCGATTCCACACCTTGAGACCCTGAGATCACTCGGGATCGAAGACGTTTGCGGTGATATCTCCTTATGATGAATGATGATGCCCTCAGCGCGTATTAATCTCTCAATCCGTTTGTTCGGTATGCGCGGGAAAGACGCGGGGATAAATTTTCTTCCCGAAATCGTGCAGAGCGGTACAACCGTTCAAGATATCTGGTCCAGCCTGCAAGGCGAAGCTGATCCGGGCGAGAGGTTGGCGACGGTGCCGCGTGATGCGCTCCTCGTCCTCGTGAATGGGGAGCCGATTGATTATGGCGATGGGTGGGATACCATTCTGTACGACGGCGACGAAATTACATACATGGTCAAGACGAGCGGTGGATGAGGTTGTGGGAAGACGAATGACCGAAGAAGGAAGGC
>CAZMZL010000407.1:0-1293 GCA_964570595.1 uncultured Anaerolineaceae bacterium
AATTCATCATTCCATTCGAGCTAGCCTCAGTGCTCTTGCTTGCTGCGCTAATCGGCTCGATCTTCATCGCCCGACCCCCAGATTCGGAAAGTGAAGGTGAAGGATGATCCCACTATCCTGGTACCTGATCCTGAGCGCTCTGCTGTTCTCGATCGGAATTTATGGAGTGTTGGCCCGGCGCAACGCCATCGCAATCCTGATGGGAATCGAGCTAATGCTCAATGCGGTGAACATCAATCTGGTCGCCTTCTGGCGATATTTCAACCCCGAAGTAATTTCGGGTCAGGTGTTCGTTATTATGGTTTACGCCGTTGCAGCTGCAGAAGTAGCAGTTGGATTGGCGCTGATTATTTCAATCTACAGACGCAGGACGACAGTCGTTGTGGATGACATCAATCTGATGAAGTGGTAAGCGAGGGGATATGCAACCTGAACTTCTTACATGGCTCATTCCACTCCCCCCAATTCTGGCATTTGTGCTTATCGTGTTATTTGCCAATCGCAGCAACCGACTGAGCCATACCCTTGCTGTTGGTGCAATGCTGCTGTCGTGGGGGTTGGCGATGGTCGTCTTCTGGACGGCGATCAACGTCGAAGATCTGGGACACCACCCCATTGCATCTGCGATCGCATGGTTGCCCGTGGGCGAAACCACACTGAAGCTTGGCGTTCTGGTAGATCCGCTCACAACTATCACTCTGTTCTTCGTCGCCTGGACTTGTTTGGCGATCTTTATCTACAGCGTGGGATATCATAACTTCGGCAAACCTCGCGATCCTGAGGATAGCAAAGGGCTTCCACCTGGTGCAGGCGGCGTCGATCCCATGTACGCTCGCTTCTTCGCCTTCATTTCACTATTCGCCTTCGGCATGCTCACGCTCGTCGTATCAGACAATCTCCTGCTTTTATTTATAGGGTGGGAGATCATGGGCTTATGCTCATACCTGTTGATCGGTTTCTGGTATGGAAAGGAATCGGCCCGCAAGGCGATGATCAAGGCCTTCATCACTACCCGAGTGGGCGATGTGTTCATGCTGCTTGGGTTGGCTTTTCTGTATTCTGAGACTGGAACACTGAGCTATCGCGAAATCTTGTTCAACGAGCATGTTTTAGAGGCCCTCGCCTCCGCTCCTTCCGGTGTTTTGGGCTTGTCTGCCGCGGGCTTGATAGGGCTGCTGCTTTTCTTCGGCACGGTGGGCAAATCAGCCCAATGGCCGCTGCACGTCTGGCTCCCGGATGCGATGGAAGGGCCCACACCCGTATCGGCGATGATCCATGCCGCCACGATGGTTT
>CAZMZL010000407.1:1303-1768 GCA_964570595.1 uncultured Anaerolineaceae bacterium
GGCGTGTACTTGGTGGTTCGATTTTTCCCACTGCTTTCTGCGGGTTGGCATCACGGGAACCCACTCACGCCAACGCTTACGGTGGTGGCTGCAGTTGGGGCATTTACCGCGCTCTTCGCGGCGACAATTGCCCTCGCTCAAAAAGACATTAAGCGAGTGCTCGCTTACTCAACCATCTCTCAACTTGGGTACATGGTGGCAGCCATCGGCATCGGCGCATACGTCGCCGCGGCCTTTCATCTGGTCACTCACGCTTTTTTCAAAGGGCTCTTGTTCCTGGGTTCTGGTTCCATCATCCACGGTATGGAGCACGGTGTTCACGATACGCATGAACACGTCGATTCCCAGGATATGTTCAACATGGGTGGCCTCAGGCGGAAAATGCCAATCACCTTTTGGACCTTCCTGGTTGGCGGATTTGCATTAAGCGGATTCCCAATCCTCACCGCCGGATTCTGGTCTAAG
>CAZMZL010000408.1:0-1761 GCA_964570595.1 uncultured Anaerolineaceae bacterium
GTTGCTCAATGGGCAAGCGATAGATCATTTCTTTGGTTTGCAACGCCGTGTGATGCTCGATGAAAAGAAAGTCTTTCAGGCTCCTGGCGAGCGAGGGGTCATGATTCTCGTCAGTGATTTCCGGAATGTGGAGCGGTTCTTTATCCAGATACCGGTTTTTCGGAGAGATATGATTTTCAATATGAGCTAGCGCCTTAACCCGATGGACCGCGAATGCGTTTAGCGCATCCCAATCGACGACCTGGAAAGGCTCCAGCAAACGACGATTCTCCTTAACAATAGGCAGCTTCCCCCAGGCTCCGTAAACATACTCGAGCGGTATTTGCGAATTGAAGCGGCTAGCAGATTCAATCCGCTGCAAGCGTGGGTTATCTAGATCGATATTTCTAGGTGCTGGTGAAATATTCCCATCTTCATCACGGATGACATTCCGCCGGTTATCGAAGAGTCGGGCACGGAATAGACTGAAGAATTCGTATTGATCATCCTGCCAATCGAAACCCATGTAACGTGCTGCATCGTGTAGGGGCAAGCACGTAAGCCCCATGTTCTTATGCTCGCGCAGCTCATCCGCAAGGAAGGAAATGATAGATTGCTCAAGCGCCGGGCTCTGTGTCATCAAGTCGAAGAAACCCGGTATGATACCCACGTCGTCGATATTGCGCTTCAAACCTTCTAGGAGGATCTTCTGATCCAAGCGCTCATAACCATAGAGATGGATATGAGCGTATTCATCTTCCGCCACTTCACCCATGGCTCGCATCGTATCGCGGATCCAACGGAGAAGCAGATCGCGCTCGTCCTCTTCTGATGGAGGTGCTTTTGTCCTATGTACCACAACACGCTCGCCGAGAGGACCTAGGATCAACGAGCTGATCATGTAGAGCCGATCTTGCAGGTAATCCTTTTGCGCGTCAAAGAAAATCTTAATCAGGTCGGGATATGTCTCGTCACTCGGGAGCGAGCCGAATCCGCTGTTGAAGATGAACGGCGCAGAGTTCACACTGCGATCAAACTGACGAAGAGATGCTTTTGCTTTTTGAACAAGGGTTGGCAGAATGGGCGCGATGGACCACTGGCTATTGAGTTTTCTATAAACGCCGTCTTGTCCTTCTGCGACGGTTAATTGATATTCTCCGCTCCCACGAGCGGGTAAATCCATGAGCTGCGCCAAGTCACGAAGTTCATTTACACCTTCACCGTTAAACGCACGTTTCTCGGCTGCGGTGAGTGATGAGATGAGCGAAAGATCGTACCGCTCTGCACTGTCATACATGCATATGGCGTTATATAGGCAACCATCGCAACGGTAATTCAGGTGATAGAAAACATCCTCGAAATCAGCAATGGCTATGCGATCAGCAAGGCAATCGTCAGCAATCAACACACGATCCAGCACCATGTTATAGGTCGGGAGATCAACGCTCGGGGTTGTGGGATCCCAGCCAGTGATTCCTCCATTTTCATCCATATGCAGGACTGTTCCGGCGACGCTCTCCACAGGTAGGCCTGCACCCTCAGCCATTTCCTGCAGCACCCGTGTGTAGAGGGCCACTTGCAGACAATGCTCCATGCGCTCCTTGCGGCTGGCTTTGATATCACCAACAAGAATCTCCAGTCCTTTACCTTTTGGCCGACTCAATCTAACAATGTCAGCTTGACCAGAGCAATTGTAATTCCCAATTTCAGCTGACAATTTAGGTTGGAATAGAATGACCGGCTCCTTTGCCTGCGTCATCCATTCAAGAGTCTTCTCGATAT
>CAZMZL010000409.1:0-1720 GCA_964570595.1 uncultured Anaerolineaceae bacterium
GATTGGCAAGTTGCCGATATTCATTGTAGACCAGAGTGGGGAAAACACAGGATCAAAGTGAGGCCCGAAGGCCTCGCCATACCTCGGATGGTCGAAACCAGGTTCGGATAAAGTTGACATCCATGATATCCACTTCTAAGCTGAGGTGGAAGGACGCTGCCTATTCGTCCCTTGATCCCGCTCGGGTCATCCAGGATTGGAGCACCAAATGCCCTCGCATGTTTTCATCGTCAACGCCGTTCGTACCCCGATTGGCATTGGAAAGCCGGATATGGGTGCGCTGTTCCCTCTCCATCCTGTGGAGCTTGCAAGCCGCGTAATACAAGCGGTCATCGAGCGTGCCGGGCTGTCCGCCGAACTGATCGATGATGTCATCCTGGGCTGCGTGACCCCCATCGGTGACCAGGGCGCAAATATCGCCCGCCTGGCGGTCTTGAAAGCCGGTTTTCCCGTCAGCGTGCCGGGGGTGCAGATCAATCGGATGTGCGGCTCCGGTCAACAGGCAGTGCATTTTGCAGCGCAAGCGATCCTGGCCAAAGACATGGACGTCGTCATCGCCGGAGGTGTGGAGATGATGTCCCACCAACCGCTGGGATCGGATTATCCTGAAAAATGGCCGGGAGATTTCCCCCATCGGCTCGTCCATCAAGGAGTCAGCGCCGAGATGATGGCAGATCAGTGGAACCTGTCCAGGGAGGAACTGGACGACTTTGCCTTTGCCAGTCACACCAAAGCAGCCGCGGCAATCCGGGAGGGACGCCTCGAGCGCGAAATCCTGCCCATCGAAGTGCCGACCGCAGATGGCGCCTCTGTTCTCGTCAAGCAGGACCAGGGCGTCCGCACGAATCCCGACCGCGAGAAAATGGCGCATTTAAAGCCTGTGTTTAAAGAAGGCGGGGTCATCACCGCGGGAAACAGCAGCCAGATCAGTGACGGCGCGGGGGTGCTCCTGATCGCCTCCGAACGGGCCGTCAAGCAGCACAACCTCAAACCACTCGCACGCATCGTCGCACGGAGCGTCGTCGGTTCCGATCCCGTCCTGATGCTCGATGCGCCCATCCCGGCGACCAGGTCCGTGCTGAAGAGGGCGGGGTTGGACATCGATCAGATCGATTGGTTCGAACTAAATGAAGCCTTTGCTTCCGTCGTGCTCGCCTGGGAAAAGGAAATCGGCGCGGACATGCGGCGCGTGAACCCGAATGGCGGCGCGATCGCCCACGGTCATCCGCTGGGCGCCACCGGCGCAGTGCTCATGACGAAACTCGTCCATGCGCTGCAGGAACAGAAACTGCGCTTTGGCTTGCAGGCGATGTGCATCGGCCATGGGATGGCGACGGCGACGGTGATTGAAAGAGTGTAAATTCCTAGAGATTGAATGAACCTGTTTCGTCCACTCACTGGACAGGGTGAACAGCTGGCTTAAGCCTTGGAAATGTCATGCGCGAGCACGATTATGTCGGGGAGAAGAGGTTCGATATTGTCTCATAGAGTCCCGGGTTCAGATGATGAAAACGTGAAACAGGACCGGACAGGCTCAGCAATAAACTAATTACAGTCCCCCCGATTGCCGCGCTAAGGATTGCGAGCACTCCCAGCGTTCCCCGAAGTGGGTATCCTCGTGTGGAGAAATACAATAGCCATGCGCCTGTTACGGACGGTATCGCCAAAATCGGGACAACGTCGAATAAGTATCTGGAAGAGACCCAGAAAAAAACCATCA
>CAZMZL010000410.1:0-1718 GCA_964570595.1 uncultured Anaerolineaceae bacterium
AAATTGTCCCCCTACTCTACGACTCTTTTTTCGCTGAATCAACTCCAAGAAAAATTACTGGAGGTCGGCAGCGTTGATTCCGGCAGCATCGAGCAGCTGGCGGAATGGATCATAGAATGTGTCGTCATGCAGCTCGAGTGCGGTCCATTGATAAGCTTCGTTCAGCGCTTCCTGTCCCGCCTCTGTTTCTACGATCGCCACGAGGGCGGTGTTGATCTTGTCGCGCATTTCACGCGGCAATGAAGTCGCATACTGGACGCCGTCATTGGGGATCGCGACCGATTGATGGATGACCTTGATGACTTCCATCACATCAGGATGTTCTTCTTCGATCCTGCTTCGTGCGTCCACGTAGGATGAACCCGCAACGCAATCGCCGTTGTACACCCCGGCGACGGAGGCATCATGGGAGCCGGCGTCCACAGGTGTGACCTCAACTCCGGCAGCCTTCAGGTCGATGCTGGGGATGACCCAACCACTTGTGCTGAGTGCGTCTGGTCGGCAGAAAGTTGCGCCGTCCAGTTCCTCCAGGCTTTCAATCCCGCTATCGGCGCGAACGAAGATCTGCCCGTTGTAGCTTGGGCTGCCAAAGCGAACGGAGACCAGCTCCGCTTCTGCACAACCTCGGTCCGATGCCAGAATATAGGCGAATGTCGCCAGGGAGCCGATCTGGGCTTTCGGGGGATCACTGCACATTGCTTCGATGACGCCGGCATATTCCGTGGCCACGAATGTGTCGACGACCAGGCCGGTCTCTTCAAAGATCAGGTCCGCGACGGCTTCTGCGCCGGTCGCAACATTCTCCGTCTCACCAGAAGGAACGAAGGCCCACACAAGGGGGTTTTCCTCGGTTCCCAACTCTGGTTCGCTTGCGCATGCTCCCAGGACTAGCGCGCCGATGAGCAGTATGCCTACAACGGCTAATAAGTATAAACGGTTCTTACGCATGGTTCTTTTCCTCCTCGGAAATATTTAGCTCGGGAAAACTGGATCGATTACGTAGTGAAACATTTTCGAAGGTTTTACAGCGAATATTTGTCGTCGATCAAATAATCCCACCTCCTCTTCCCTCTTCCAACTCCTTATCTACCTGCTATTTTGACCATATTAGCGCGAAAGAATACCAGATGCAAGTGAGCTTCATCTTGTGCCAATTCGGAGCGAATATTACAATGGCTCCCTTATGTCTGGAGATTCCTTTCAAGTAGCCGTAGATTACCTCTATAGTTTCGCAGATTTCAGTGTCAAGCGGAGCTATCGATATTCTGCCGAAGTTTTCGAACTCCAACGGGTCAGAGATCTTCTGCATAGTATCGGTGACCCTCAGAAAAGGTTCAAAGCTTTTCACGTCGCCGGTACGAAGGGCAAGGGCTCTGTCTCGGCGATGATGGCTTCGATTCTGCATGAGGCCGGTTTTCGCACCGGATTATATACCTCCCCTCACCTTGTGAGGCTGAATGAACGATTTAAAATGGATGGGCAGTCGATTTCCAATCATGAATTTGTCGCTCTGATCGAGGAACTCAAACCTCATATCCAAAAGTTCCCCGGCCTCACGGTTTTTGAAATTCTCACCTCGATGGCCTTCCTCTTCTTTGCGCAGCAGGGCGCAGATTGCGCCGTGATCGAAGTTGGCCTCGGGGGCCGGCTGGATGCAACCAATGTGCTTTTCCCCCTCGTGAGTGTGATCACGACCCTTTCCTACGATCACATGCATC
>CAZMZL010000411.1:0-1708 GCA_964570595.1 uncultured Anaerolineaceae bacterium
GCGGCATGTCAGTTCAGCAGCTCAGGGATCGCTTCTGGATGCTCGGCCACTCGCACACCCGCGCCCTCGAGCGCGGCAATTTTATCTGACGCCAACCCCGATCCAGCCTCGATAATAGCCCCCGCGTGCCCCATTCGCTTGCCCGGAGGCGCTGATATACCTGCAATAAAACCCACCACTGGCTTTGTCATGCTGGTGGATATGAATTCCGCAGCCCGCTCTTCCGAAGCACCACCAATCTCACCGATCATGACGACGGCTTCGGTATGGTGATCGTCCTCAAACATCTGTAATGCGTCCGTGAACCCGGTTCCGTTTACTGGATCCCCACCGATGCCCACGCAAGTTGACACTCCCATGCCGTGCTGCTGGAGGGCGTACAAGACTTCGTAAGTGAGAGTTCCAGAGCGAGAGACCACGCCTACGGAACCTGGATCGGCGATGTGACCCGGGATGATGCCAACCTTGCTCTCTCCAGGGGTCAGTAATCCAGGACAATTAGGCCCCACCAATCTCACACCTTCCTGGTCCAGGTACTTTCGTATTTTCATCATGTCCTGAATTGGTACCCCCTCCGTGATGCACACGATTAAGGGCACTCCTGCATCTGCTGCTTCCAGCATCGCATCTCCCGCAAATTTGGCCGGAACAAAAAGCACCGAGCAGTTGGCGCCGGTTGCGGCCAGCGCGCGCTCCACGGTGTCGAACACGGGCACCTTGCCATCAAGCACCCAATCTCCACCCTTGCCGGGGGTCACCCCTGCGACAACCTGGGTTCCATAGTCCATCATTTGTGAGGCGTGAAACAAGCCCTCTCGCCCGGTAATGCCCTGGACGAGTACACGAGTGTCTTTATTGATGAGGACGCTCACTTTGCCACACCGATCTTTGAAGCCTCAATGACCATCTTTGCCGCTTCGACTAAGGATGGAGCCGTGTCCATCTTGGCATCGGCCAGCATTTTACGTCCCAATTCCTCATTGGTGCCAACCAGCCGGGTCACCAGATACACTTCACGAGGAACCTCCTCAAGCGCCATCAGAATTCCACGCGCCACCTCATCGCAGCGCGTGATGCCTCCAAAGATGTTGAACATCATGGCGTTCACATCCGGATCCTGCAAAATGATCTGAATGGCGGCCGCTACTTTTTCGGCATCCGCCCCACCCCCAATATCAAGGAAGTTGGCTGGCTCACCCCCCAATCCCGTAATCACGTCCATGGTGGCCATGGCGAGGCCGGCGCCATTGACCAAGCAGCCAATGTTTCCATCTAGTTTTACATAGGAAAGCCCGTTCCCACGCGCTTCGCGTTCGGATGGGGCCTCCTCATCCAAATCGCGCAATTTCTCCAGGTCAGGGTGTCGGTAGAGCGCATTGTCGTCTAGCACAATTTTTCCGTCGAGGGCGAGCAGCTTGTCCTGCTTGGTGATCACCAGCGGGTTGATCTCGGCCAGGGTTGCGTCGGAGTTCAAATACGTGTTGAACAGTCCATGCGCCATCCTGGAAAATTCGCCCCAGTGCTGCCTCGGGAGCTCCATCGCCGCGGCGAGATTCCTGGCCTGGTAGTCGCGCAATCCGATGAGCGGGTCAACCCACGCCCGGGCGATCTTGTCCGGATGCGTTCGTGCAACCTCTTCAAGTTCGACGCCCCCTTCCGCTGAGGCGAGCATCACCGGGCTGCCAGCCGTACGATCGTTGGTCACTCC
>CAZMZL010000412.1:0-1665 GCA_964570595.1 uncultured Anaerolineaceae bacterium
CCACCAGGGCGATCAAAGAGTCGTCATCCATTACAGCCAGATCCGACACCCGCCCGTTCTTCTGGTAACTTCGGCCCCTGGAGAGAATCTTACTCCCAGCCCATACATCGAGATCATCCCAGGTCAGATCATTAAATCGTTCCAATCGCTTTTTCATTTCAATTTATCCACTCTTGATGCACTTCGTTTCGCACTCCTTTCCAACCGCGTTTTGTCGGTAATACTGGTCCCGTTCGAGATGGGGAGCAGCAGGGAGTTTCTTGGCAATGCATATGTCGTAGCGCGCGAATTCGTGGCCGGGCCCAATTATTTCATCTCGCATGCCTCGGCGATGGCAATTCGCCAGATGGTTTCGCAGCCTCACTTCGTGGTATACGCGACCACACCGTCGGCGATCCGACCGCGCGATGGGAAGGACTCCGAGTTTCGGTTCGTCACCTGTAAGCCTGAGCATCTGTTCGGCGTAACGGATTACTGGGTCACGAAACCCCCAAAAGTACGAGTCAGTGATCGCGAGCGCACGGTTATCGCCGGCCTCAAACAGTCCGAATATTGTGGAGGATTCCCCGAGGTTGCCAGGGGATATTGGATGCGACGGGAAGAAATCGACCCGGTGGAAATAGTCTCGATCATATATACGTGAGCGATGATTGCGCAGCGCAAGATCTCCAGTATCTGAAATGCTCAAGCACCGTCTGTATCGAGGCAGGCGAAACATCCAATTTTTCGGCTTCCTATCGCCGGGTAGTAAAGGTCTGTGCACGCGACAGAATCAGGCTGCTACTCCAGCTTTCTTTCCAGAATCATCGAAATCGATTGACTTCTGCCTAATGTCATACGCTGGTTATACCGATCAATAATTGTGTCTTTAATATTTCCTCTTGTCATTTTCCGTGATAGAAGAAACAATAGTACGCCAATGGCGTATCTGTGTTTGAATTCGCAATAAAGCCATTTACCGGTTTCTGTGGAATTCGTTGAAACGTCCATCTTTACTAAATACGTCAAGAACCATATTGACGACGAGAGTTATCGTTCACTTCAATCTGAGTTGGTTGACAATCCTAAAATTGGAACAGTCATTCAGAAAACCGGCGGTGCTCGAAAAATAAGGTGGGCTTCCAAAGGAGCCGGAAAAAGCGGCGGTTTTAGGATCCTCTATTTCTACTCGGTATCTGAAAACCTCTGCTATATGTTGTTGGCATTCGCGAAAAACGAGCAAGACGGCTTGACGGATGTTCAAAAGAGACTGCTCCACGTCTTGATAAAGAGGAACCTGAAATGAAAAACGATCTCTTTAACGACTTACTGAATAGCGTCGAAGAAGCAGGTGCGATCCGACGAGGTGAGCAGGCAGCTGAACGGACATCGATCTACAAGGGAAAAGTACTTATTGAGATTCGAGAGCGAGACACAACCGTCTGGACGCTCGGTCAAGCTGCCGGTGAGCTTCGAAAAAATCGTATTGCACAACGAGGGGTAGGTCGTCAAAAAGTAGACCCCAGGACTATTAGAAAAGCCCTCAAGCAAACTCAGGAAGGTTTTGCTGAATTGCTCGGCGTGAGTGTGAGAACCCTTCAGAATTGGGAGCAGGGTCGTCGAGATCCCGTCGGACTCGATAAGGGTCTCAATCAGTTGACCGACGGATTGACTTTCGGGATTGAG
>CAZMZL010000413.1:0-1665 GCA_964570595.1 uncultured Anaerolineaceae bacterium
GAGATTAGTCAGTCACAAGGTTGGCATAATTGCAGAAATTGATTTCGTTGAATTTATGGCCCTCGCACATGCAGGGTCCCATATCGCTCAATCATATTTAGCAGCTATTGGGACAATAGTCATTATGGAAGATGGGTCTGAAATATCTAAAAGATTTCTTCCAGAATATTTAGTGAATGTTTATTCGCACACAATGAATCAAAAAATCACCTAACATGCTCTTCCACCGGAGCGCATAAAAACCGCACCCGGTGAAGAGCGGCGTTATGCGTCACATCCATATCGTGGAAACATTTGAACGACAGCATACAACCCATAGTGATCATTCGTATAGCTCTCTTAACAGAGGAGGTGCCAATTTGAAGTGTGGTGCGAATATAGATGAAACCGAGCATAAAACAAAAAGATTTCAGCTCGAGATGGCTTGAAGAATTAAGATCGTCGGGATAATCGGTTGCAAGAATAGAAAAAGAAACGATAGATATCTTTGGTGTATGAGAGACGACTTTACGCAGAAAACTAAAGAATTCATTGCACACCGCGTAGGGTACAGGTGTTCAAAGCCTGATTGCGGAATAACGACGAGAGGAGCCGCGTCCGATGACGAAGGAACGATCAGCGTCGGTTTTGCAGCTCACATAACCGCCGCGTCCCCTGACGGACCACGTTACGATCCAAGCTTAACGAGCGGTCAGCGCAAGCACCATTCGAATGGTATCTGCCTCTGCGGGACTCACGCGAAGCTGGTTGATTCCGATGATGCGCATTTTACAGTCGAAGAGTTGGTTTCCTGGAAGAGAATAGCCGAACGCAGGTCTTTCCTAGAGGTTGTTTCCTCCAAACCGAGCCCAGCCGGAGCCCTACTTGCGGATGATAGAGATGTTCAAACGGCCGCCGATCTACTTATTGATTACTCCAAATTAGACTTATCGGCCTTTCAGCGCATACCCGGATGGCCATCGCATGCCATAGCTCTTGCTCTCAAGATGGTGGATGGGGTAAGCGCGGATGTGTTCACGGCTTCCGGCCTTGCCTCAGCGATTGAGGTATTTGATGAAATCGCTGTTATAGCTCCGCCCGGCACTGGAAAGACAACGACACTTCTGCAAGTGACGGAAGCAATTCTTAACAACGCCTCTTCTGTCGCTGCGTTTGTTCCACTGAGTGAGTGGTCAACCCGTTCCGACACCTTCTTTCAGTCGCTCCTGCAACGAGCGTCCTTTCGGGATGCAAGAGATTGTCAATTGGAGCTGCTCGCCGAGCATGGAAGGTTGGTGCTTATTCTGGATGGATGGAATGAGCTGGATGTAGCATCCAAGCGGCGTGTACGCAACGACATTAAATCTCTCCGGCGAGATTTCCCCGAAATACGTCTGGTTGTCAGTTCAAGGCATAAGGACTTTGATCTCCCGATCAACGGACCTGTTGTCGAAGTAGACGTACTGTCACAAGAACAGCAACTGGATATCGCGAAGGCGCTACGTGGTTCGGATGGGGTATCCCTGATGGACCACGCTTGGCGAACACCCGGTCTCAGGGAATTGATAGCGATCCCACTTTACCTGACAGCCTTGCTGAAACAAACACCGGGAGGTTCGCTTCCGACAACCAAAGAAGAAGTGTTGCGATCCTTTGTCACGGAGCTGGAACAAGACACGGATAAAT
>CAZMZL010000414.1:0-1653 GCA_964570595.1 uncultured Anaerolineaceae bacterium
ATCGCCGACCCAGACTGTCGATGGTACCTGAGGATCTATCGCGACCGCACCGAGGTCGAGGGGTGAGTTCGCTAGAAGACTCCAGTTCACACCACCATCCGAGGATTTCCAGAGATGTTTCTCATCCCCCGGACTTACAGCGTAGAGGATGTTGGCATCGTCAGGATGAATTGCCAGATAGCTGATATCGGCGGTCGCGAGTTTCTCTGCGAGCGGTGACCAGGTGTCTCCATTATTCACCGAACGATACATGCCTCCGCCCTCGGGGCAACTTATCAGAACATCGCTTGACGTCGGGTGAATGAGAATGGTCGACGCCGCACTCGATGGGCCCTGGGCTAAACCGCTCGTTGAAATGGTCCACGTTCCTCCACTATCCGCGCTTTTGAAAAAGCTACCGTTCGTATAACGGGAGCTTGAATAAACGATCGCTGGATTATTTGGATCGACAGCAATGCCCCACGGCGAACCTGAGGAAGTCCAGGGCGCATTCGTTTTTGACCAGGTGACGCCATTATCGATGCTCTTGTATACATCATCTCCCCACACCATTGCATAAATGGACGCGGGGGCATAACCGGCAGGAGTCATGGCCATGGCCAATACATAGCCCCAGGGCTCGGAAAAGAAATCCTGCCAGGTTTCTCCACCATCCGTGCTTTTCCGGATAACACGTGCATTCCAACTTTCAACTCCGGCATAGATATGATTTGCGTTGTTCGAATCGATGAGTAAGGAGATAACCGCAGCCAAATCCGCTGCGGGTTTCTGGACCCACGAATCCCCCCCGTCTTCTGATTTGAAGATCCCTACGACTTCGGAGTCATAGCTGATCAAGGGCTCGCCGGTGCCTGCGTATATGATATCAGCATTTGTTGGATGAATGGCGATCGCATTCACGACGGCGCCGTCCAGACCTTTATCCTGCCATGTGCGCCCACCGTCAACGCTTTTCCGTATGCCGCCGCGATCAGTTCCCGCATAGATTATGCTGGAATTGTCAGGTGCCACCTTAATCGTAAGCGCTTCAACAGCCGACCGTCTTTCCCAGGTACTGCCACCATCGGTCGTTCGGTAGATGGCCGTCGCGTCAAGCGCATAAACGACGTCAAGATCGGACGGGGCCATGGCCATGCTGATGATCTCGCCGCCGTCGTAGGGTCCCCCGCTGGTCCACGCGGACGATTGGGAAAATACCGGCGTGATGATCAGACAGCAGAGAAGGGATGCGAAGAGAATTCGGGGAGCAACAGCATTGAGAGCGGATCTTTTCTTCATAGGATCACCCAGTCGCAATTAACGTGTGGAGATGTATGGCCCGCTCACCGGACCGGCGTCATCACGGATTCGCCCATAACATCTACATTTGGCTGTGGTATCGCGCCATTCGGATAACCTGAGCCTCAGAAGTGAAAAGAGGCAACAACATCGGTCCCATCGCACGTTGACCGAATGGCGGGGTGAGGGAAAACGACGCTATGAACTGCGAAACAGGGACGTTATAGGTAAATCCCCCGTATTCAAGTGGGTGAATGCCCTGCGCCTCACAGGATTAGGGGACCCGAAGAAATGTCATCAGGAGTAATCTGACTCGAATACCGAATCCGCGCAGTTCCACAAATCTGTCCGCTCGGAAAATTGCGATGATACGCC
>CAZMZL010000415.1:0-1627 GCA_964570595.1 uncultured Anaerolineaceae bacterium
CCTTCAAGGCGCGCCAGACCATGAACAAGCTTAGCACCGCCCACACCACCTGCAAGAGCAACCAATTTTAGAGCCACTGGGTGACTTCCTCGCGGGATTTACGTCCCTTTTTCGGCGCCGGCTGGCGTGGAACTCCAACGATAATGAGACCCTGCGGTTCCCAGGCAAGAGGCAGGTCGAAACAGGCCCCAACCTCTTCCGGGGCGAAGAGCGGTGCACACATCCAACAAGCTCCAAGGCCTTCGGCGTGCAGTCCAAGCAAGAGATTCTGACCGGCCATGGCCACGCTCTGGATAGCCATATGCCGTTCATGAAGATTCCGAGCATCATCCGGATAGGATTGCATGTCCTCCATCGTCAGAAAAATAAGGATAATCGCGCCCGCTTCGGTCAATCTGGTAAAGGATTGTGCGGCATCCGCTTCGATCACTTTTTGGTCATCGCCATCCCGAAGGCGTTCTCTCCTCAGCCTCCCCCCCATTGCATTCGCCAGGCTGGTTTTCTGCTCGAGTTTAGTGATCACGGCGAATCGCCACGGCTGACGATTATGCGCCGAGGGCGCCAGCGTTGCATAGGTCAGCGCCGACTCAAGGGCCTGCCTCGGTACGAGCGCGTCCTGGAAAGCCCTGATCGATCGTCTTCCCTCAACCACTTCAACGAATGATTTATTTGAGCGATTCATCCCATCACGCTGACGGAGATTGGCTTGATGAAATACATTACACGCGTCTCTCCATGGTAATTTTCGTAGGACGGTTCTCCGAGATATTTATTCGCCAGCAGGTCGATATGCGCTCGAGCCCCATCTACTGTAGATCTCTCAACAAGGCCACGGATTTGAATGTAGCGGTATATCGATTCTGGATCAAGGATGACCACGGCCACCGCCGGTCGGAGGCTCATATTCTGGTCTTTCACACGCCCGCGGGCGGTATTCACCCGGATCAATCCATCCTCTGTGTCAAACCACACCGGAGTGGCCTGGGGGCTGCCATCCGGCATAATCGTCGAAAGTATGGCCATGGCTGTCCGGTCATCTTGAAGGAGATCTTGATGGGAGTTGGGAATAAGTTTCATGCACCACCTGTGCGTCTTAACCTATCGAAACAGGTCTTCGTCTTTCGGTCGGATCAGCTCACGCAGGCTCGCTTCACGCAGTTCATATGGAAGCCCGCGCACGTGCACAATAGGGCGACCTTCATCCGCCTGGCCCATTAGCGCTGACGCGCCCGCAGCCACTTCATCCGCGAGCCCTACTCGCGTAACCATGAGGGTGTATCCGTGGAGATCGGGCTTACCCCGCATATCCAACAATGCAGGGAAACCGGCGATCCCAATCGCGACCCCCACCGTCCCAAGCCGCCAGGCGCGCCCATGCGAATCGATGATCAATACGCCGATGTTTGCGCCTGTGCTCTCCCGCAATTCGCTCCGCAGGCGTTGAGCCGAACCGTCAGGATTTTCTGGAAGGAGCAGCACCCAGTCCCCAGGCTGACCACCTGGAGAGCCGACGTTCGAATGGTCCACCCCGGCATTGGCGCAGACAAAGCCCAACCGATGTTCCACAATGATGAGTTTTTCCCGGGTCCGCACGACGCGCATACTCTCCCGTAATATGACTTCGATC
>CAZMZL010000416.1:0-1620 GCA_964570595.1 uncultured Anaerolineaceae bacterium
AGCGCTGAGGGATGCTCTCAGGGAGCCGGACTCGGTGGCCGCCAAGACGATCAGGGATCGGTGAGTGGTGAGCCGTGGGCTGCGCCGGAGGCTGTAAGCAGAGAGACAATTTGCGACCGGTCACGAGGGGTCGATTGTTGAGAGCAGCGCAGAGGACCGTGGTCACGCAGCTGCTGAGTAGGCTCGCTGCAGGGAGGTTCAGATGGGCAGCACTCGCCGCGGCAACGAGCAAACAGCTATGGAGCGGATTCTGTTGAGAGAGGGGTTCCGTTTCCCTTGGAAGGAGGCATTGACCGAGGCCCGGTGGAAGCCGTGGGTGTGGTGGCTGTTGAGGATCGTTCCGGTGGTGATCATCTTGACCTTGATCAGTCTTGGAATCGTCGCTCTGACCCATGGGCCATCGGAGGACTTCGATGCAACAGAGTTGGTGGCGTTCAGTGCGGTGTTGGTGGCTGGGCTGTCTGTCGCCGTCACAGGAGCGTCGGTCTGGTTCAACTACAGAGGCTTCGGGAAGCGGCTGGCCCACGAGGTCGAGATGCAGGCTGAGCAGTTCGCGCATGAGAGAACTGAAGCCGTTCGCCAGAAGGCAGCAGAGGCGTACGCGTCGGCGTATCGGCTTCTGTGGAAGCAACCCGATGAGTGGACTGACTATGAGCTGGGCGAGGTGAGCAGTGATCTCGCAATCGTGATGGCTGTGGGGTGGAATGCTCCTGTCAGGGTGAGAGCAACGCGACTTGATGAGGGGTTGGATTCGATCATGTATGGGATCATTGGGGATCGGATCGACAACTGGGATCGGGATCGGGATGCGTGTTTGGAGTTGTTGGAGAAATACCGGAAGGCGATACGGCGGTAGCCCGTCAGGCAGACGATTCTGAGGAGTCGCACGGGTAGGGTCAGGATCACGCAGCGGAGGGAGAGCGGTGGACGGGTCGAATTGGGTAGCGCTGGCGGCTGTGATCGTCACGGGGGTGTCGATCTACTTCAACTATCGAGGATCGGGGAAGCGGCTGAAGCATGAGGCCAAGCTGCTGACAGAGCGGCTGGCTGATGAGAAGCGCAGGGATGGTCTGCCATTGGCTGCGAAGGCGTACAGGCTGGCGAGTGACGTGCGGCGCATGTACGAGCTATCGCTTGTGGAGAAACGAGCGGGCGAGGTAGACGCATTCGGGATGGGATCGGACGCCAAGCAGGCGGTCAGGGAGGCGGTGAATGCTCTGGAGCTGGTAACGGTCGCAGGCTCGGACATCATGATTCAGGCGGCGGCAAATCTCACCTTGATGGGGATAGTTTTAGACCAGAATCCCCAGGCCGTTATTATAGATAATAAGGAGAAAAAGACCTATTTTCTTAACAAAGGTCAATTCATCAGGGAGATAAAGATAGAAGATATCCTCAAAGGCAAAGTGATATTGAGTTACGAGGGGGAAAAATTGGATTTGAGATTATAAAGGAAGGAGCCTTTAGCTATGATAGGTAAAAGGACATTTTTGGTATTAAGCGTATCACTGGTTTACTTGTTAATAACCTGGTTCTCGCTTGCGGAAGGGCAACCGAGGACACGGAGAACCATCCCTCCATCTCCCACCGGTCCAGGGGCAGGTATACCCCTCCCGATGG
>CAZMZL010000417.1:0-1592 GCA_964570595.1 uncultured Anaerolineaceae bacterium
GGGGGATCGCATTGATCGGGAAGTAAGGACCCTAGCATCTTTACAGGCATAATCTTTGGCATGCCGCAGCATTTTCGGGAATTCCAAAGAAACCGTAGTAAGTGCGCTGTGCCAAATCCTGATTAGTTCAGCTCCATCCAGCGGATAGCGTTCGCGTGTCGCCTCGTAGTACAGATCCACGAGCGCCCTTTCGACCGACGCTAAGCCATCATCGACTGCGTAAAATATCGTTGTTTTCCGGATCACGGTGAGTTCGTTCACCGGCGCCAAATCTAACCCGATATTGAGTTGATCATTGTTGGGATCTCGAATCGGAACGAAACCGGCCTTCTCAACCACCTCCATCGCCCATTTGTTGATTCAGTGGGGGGATCAAACCGAGATTTATGGTTGCACTTCCACTCATTGAAGGTCATCGGAGTTTTCATGGAGCCAATCTCTGACTCAATCGAATCGGAAACATGTTCTCCTAAGCATATGAGTATTGGACGACTCGGCATTACAACGACCTTCTCTCAATACTATATGTATCCCCCATTTCCCCCGTCCCCTTAAATAGACTATCCTATAAAGGGCATTTCGACTGCTTCTTTTCATGATACAGGATCACATGATTAGGTATAAGCGCACCATACCGGCTTCGCTCACTCAAAGTATCCTTTACTTGCTCATCCCGTTCTTACTATCCGCCTGCCAGGCGACGATTTCCGGCATAGTGCGCGATCAGGATGCGCCCGTTTCAGGAGCGATCGTCCGTGTGCAGACCTCCGAGCTTTTCACCACAACCGATGATGAGGGTGGTTTCACGCTGGTGGGGTTGTCTCCCGAGGAGCCTGTCATACTGACCGCATGGGCCTCCGGATACTATATCGTCCGTAGTGAATCAACCTATTTGCCGGGTACCAATGACGTGGAACTGGTCCTCAACTCGCACAATGAGATCGATCATCCAGGTTATGAGTGGTTGAGCGCTTTTGCCAGTGAGGGAGATCCGAGCAATTGCCAGAATTGTCATTCAGAACCCGAGGACCCAGATTCTGCTCTCCCCTTTGATACTTGGCAGTTGGATGCTCATTCGGGCTCAGCGCTGAATCAACGATTCTTAACAATGTATACAGGGACGGACGTTTCTGGCAACCAGAGCCCGTTGACTAGGAAAGGGTACAGCCGTGACTACGGTTCCTTCCCTCTCCCTCCAGACAACAGTCGTCCTTATTATGGACCGGGGTATATGCTTGATTTCCCAGAAACCGCAGGGAACTGCTCTGCCTGCCACGCACCGGCAGCAGCCATCCAAACTCCTTACGGTGTCGACCCGACCCTTGTTTCTGGTGTAGGGGCAGAAGGGGTGGCTTGCGATTTCTGCCACAAAATTTGGGACGTACGATTGGACGATTCTGGGCTGCCCTATCTCCATATGCCCGGTGTGCTCTCTTTTGAGTTCCGGCGTCCTGCAGAAGGCCATCAATTTTTTTCTGGGCCCTACGACGATGTCGCTCCCGGCGAGGACACCTACTCCCCCCTCCAGCGTGAGAGCCAATTCTGCGCCCCCTGTCACTTCGGCGTCTTCTGGGACACGATCATCTACAATT
>CAZMZL010000418.1:0-1581 GCA_964570595.1 uncultured Anaerolineaceae bacterium
AAATAATGAAACATGCACCCGAAAGCTCGATCAAAGAAAAAGAGGACCTATAAAAATGACAGGGACCGATCTCGTCGAATCATTGATTTATTCGAAACCTGAGAGCCTTACGCAAGTTAGCACCCACTACTGTCCGGGTTGTACCCACGGAATCGCGCATCGGCTGATCGCCGAGGTGCTGGATGAGATGGGAATGCGGGGGACGACCATCGGTATCGCCCCGGTCGGCTGTTCCGTCTTCGCGTATGATTATTTCAATATGGACTTTGCCGAGGCGGCTCACGGTCGGGCACCGGCGATGGCCACGGGTATCAAGAGGGTGAATCCTGATCATATTGTCTTCACGTATCAGGGGGACGGTGATCTTGCATCGATTGGCGCGGCGGAAATTCTTCATGCCGCTGGCCGGGGAGAATGCATCACGGTCTTTTTTATCAACAACGCCATTTACGGTATGACGGGCGGGCAGATGGCCCCTACGACCCTTCCGGGACAACGAACGACCTCAACGCCTTTGGGTCGAGATGTCGAGACCCATGGTTTCCCGCTCAAGATGTGCGAGATCCTTTCCCAGTTGGATGGAACAGCCTACATCGTTCGCAGGAGCCTGCATGACGTACCCAATATCAGGAAGTCTAAAAAAGCGATACGTCAAGCATTCGAGGTTCAAAGACAGGGGATGGGTTTCTCGATGGTTGAGCTTCTCTCCAGCTGCCCGACAAATTGGGGCATTGATGCAGGGGAATCGCTGGATTGGATCGAAGAGCACATGATCCCCGTCTATCCTCTGGGGGATTACAAAGTTCATCCAGATATTTCGACGGTGAAAAAAACCTAAGGAGCAGGGATGCAGGCTGAAATCATCATCTCAGGTTTCGGTGGACAAGGTGTTTTGTTCGCGGGTCAGTTGCTGGCCTATACCGCGCTTGACAACGATCTCCACGTCACATGGTTCCCATCCTATGGCCCGGAGATGCGCGGCGGCACAGCTCATTGTACGGTCATCATCAGCGAAAATGATATCGGGTCACCGGTGGTAAAAAATCCGAGAGCCGTCATTGTGATGAATCTACCTTCTCTCGAAAAGTATGAGCCGTTGGTTAAGGCAGGTGGGTGTCTGGTAGTCAACCAATCACTTGTGGATCGGGAACCTGAAAGGGATGATATCCGTGTCCTCATGGTTCCGGCCAATGAAATCGCTGAAGAAATGGGCCATAATCGCCTGGCCAATATGGTTCTGCTGGGTGCCTTGCTTGCGGTGGATGATGGTCTTACGACGGAGCAGGTGGCGGCATCGCTGAACATCCACATCCCGGAACATCGGAGAAACCTTCTCGAGGCGAATTACCTTGCGCTCGAAAGAGGCGCCCAGATTGCCCGGGGAACCACCGCGGTCAATGCCTGATCCCTCCAGGCGTTTTCGCTCCTCGTGGTTTTTCGAATGCAGCCCGAATCACTCCCTGAAGACCCATTCATAAAGGAGCCTTCCCGGGAGAGGGAAACCGCTCTTCCCTCAATCCCTTTTTGCCTGACCCCTGCTCACCTTATCACCGGTCTGTAGAGTGCAACGCGAAATCGCTG
>CAZMZL010000419.1:0-1560 GCA_964570595.1 uncultured Anaerolineaceae bacterium
GGAGAGGTGAATCGAAAAATGTACTGCCACCCACCACCTTCTTCCGATCGCCCAGAACCGTGGACGATCTACGCCCGTCTATCCGAAGCCGGGCTCATGACCGTCCTTCGGGATCAGGTTAAACATCGAACTGAGTAATATTCTGGCTTCAGATCTCGTGGAAGTTTCTAAGATCTCACGTTCTGCATCTGCACGGCGACGCCGCTATTTTTAGAGAGCTGAAGGATTTCATGGGAAAAGACGTCTACCCGGAACAGGAGGTTGTTGATGGGGAGATCAACCCGGGGGCGCTTGCTCGCCGAAGTTACTCAGAGAGATGGAAACGGGGGGAGATGGAACCTCCCCCCGGCTACAGTCACCTCGGTTAATTACAGGTGTTCCCGGAGCTCGAGCACTGACGTGTCATCTCGTTGTTTGTCTCATTCAACTCGACAAAGGCGTTGTTTGAATCGATGACACCGCGAATGGTCCTCGTCCCCGATACCGTGTAACCCGTCCAGCATGCCATACTGCCAGCCGGGATGGTGCAGGTCCCCGTTTGAACCAACGACCCGTCGGCATGCACCTGGTACTGCAACGATCCGCTGTAATGTCCCGTCGGGTTATTGGAAATGGTAAAAATAACCTCATCCGTCGTCGCGAGGAACATGTTATCGAGTCTCAAATCTCCAGCAATCGGAAAGACCGTGATAATCGGAAATACCAGGAAAAATGTTGGCGTAGGCGTAGGCGTCACTGTGGGTGGGGGGGTCGGTGTGGAAGGGCCTGCCAGCAACGGAAAATTTGCGGGGATGCAATCCCCGGTGACGCCGCCGTCCCAGACCCAGGCCTTACCGTCGACGCCGCCAACGAATTGAATCTGCCAAAATGCGCCGTTTACGCTCTTGGCGAGCGCTGACGCAGACTGCCCGGTGCTGAGGGCGCCCACCTGGCTAAAAGCCGTATCCGGACCCTGGCGCACGTTGACGTTCATCGTTGCGGTCACAGACGGAGAGCAAGCCGTGGGGCTCGCCTCAGGTGTTTCCGTCGGCGTTTCGCTGGGTGTCGCGGGCAGCTCCTCCTGCACCTGCGGCGCCTCTTCCGGCTGTGCATCCGCCGGCGCGGGAGTCTCTTGAGGAGGCGGGGCGACCTGGAAGCTCTTTGTGAGCGGACAACTGCACGCCACGGCGACTAATGTCAGAGCCGCAATCAGGATGATCCATCGATTGTGCTTTGTGGATGATCGTTTGTTACCCATTTTTCCCTTCCTTTAATGACCTGAACTATCGCTCTTATTTATCGCTAGAACTCGTTCATATTACTCTTGTAACGAGGATGTCCTTCAGATTGTGACACAAGTTGTATATCGATGAAACCAGGATATTGGCCCGATGATTTTCACCGCTACGATCAACTTGGAATCCTTCCATCGCTTTTACTCACTCCGTTCGATGAGTTCGCAGATGAAGACAAGCTGCACCTCAATCGCCGGGCCGCCCGCATCCGGACATTCGAAGTGGTGGCGGCTATGATCGGTGTGGATGGGCGCCAGAAGCGTGTCCGATACACCCGCACAGGGTT
>CAZMZL010000420.1:0-1513 GCA_964570595.1 uncultured Anaerolineaceae bacterium
GAAATACTTCCTGATGATCTCATTCTCGTTGCAATATTGAAGGAGCCGCGCGATCTTGAGATTGCGAGGGTGTTGGGCTGGTATCGGATCCCGCTTGGATCGGCTCCCAAGACGGTGAGGGTGGACTGGGTCGCGTTTTATCTTCCATCTGCTTTTGGCGAGTTGAAATGGTCCATTCGTTTCATCGCGCCAGTCAAAGGATATGAACTTGTAACTCGGATCGAACTGCTTAGAGAAGATGTGAATCATCCGAACAAAGACGCCCCGTATTTCAAACTGCAGCTAGGCCCACTCATGGAGCTTCAAGAACCGATTATCGCCAAACGCTGGCGGCGCTTCACTTTTCTGTACACGACGGGAGAACGAATGCACACGGCAAGAGAAATTAAAGACTTGCGTGTGCCGCCATCCCACACCCGCGATCGGCTTTGGAAGATTTTGCGTGAGCGGGGCGATACGCCTGGGAGCCCAAGTCGGGTGGACGCGGAGCAAGCGGGGATAAACGCGACGAAATAACTTGCGCCGGTATCGAGATTTCCGCCCGACGGGTCACGGTCTATAATTACTGAAACCGTCGTTTTTTAAACCACCCTCGTCTCATTGGCATCGTGGAGGATGATCCATGCCGTCAAAACTCATTCATTCGGGTACGATCATTTCAGCGAGCGAAATTATTCGGGCCGATCTACTTGTTATCGATGAAAAAATCGCAGCCATCGGAACGGACATTCCATCCGATGCCCACGAGTCGATTGATGCGACGGGTAAATTCATCCTCCCCGGCGGCGTTGATCCGCATACTCATTTTGATTTACCGATGTTTGAGACGGTGTCATCCGATGATCACTATAGCGGTCATAAAGCCGCTGCCTTCGGCGGTACTACCACGGTTTTAGATTTCGTCCCACAGGATTATGCCTCCCTCAAACAGGCGGTGGATGCATGGCATGAAAAAGCGGATGGAAAAGCTGCCATAGATTATGGTTTCCACATGAATATCACAACGTTAACGGATGAAATTAAAGCCCAGATTCCAGATCTGATCTCCGAGGGGATCACGACCTTGAAGGTGTTTACGGCCTATAACGGTCGTTTGAGATTGCAGGATGGGGAGATCTTCTGTGTGATGCGCATTGGAGCGGAGCACGGCATGCTCACGATGCTGCATGCTGAGAACGGGGATGTGATCGACATCCTGACGGAAGAGGCATTGGCGGCTGGACACACCAAGCCCGAATGGCATGCACGTACTCGGCCCGCGTGGGGTGCGGTCGAGTCAGTATTGCGCGGGATCGCATTGGCGGAGCAAGCCGGCGCGCCCCTCTATGTGGTTCACCTGAACACCGCTGGTGGTCTCGACCAAATTTGCTACGGCCGGGACAAGGGGGCGGCGGTCATGGCGGAGACATGTCCGCAATATCTTTTCTTTACGGAGGACGACCTGAAAGGTCCTGAAGGCTCAAAGTGGATTTGTTCACCCCCGGTGCGTACAGCAGCGGACAACGAGGCGCTC